>NZ_AP026764.1:0-314038 GCF_026000435.1 Vibrio sp. STUT-A11
TCCTGACTGATAATCAGATGATGCTGTCTGTTTTTGATGGTGATTTAAAACAGAGGTTGGAGGCAGTGTCCCATCGTGGTACGACTTCTGATGCAGTTTCTAAAATTTTATTAGATTTACTTCCTCAAGGTGAAAGCTCTATTGAATCTGTTGCGTCTCACATGGCAATAAGTAAGCGCACTTTACAAAGAAAACTAATTAGTGAAGGGGTTAGTTATCAAGCCGTCTTAAAGCAAGTACGGCTGCAATTAGCCGAACATTACTTGAATGAAACCGAGCTACCACTCATTGAGGTATCTTTCTTGTTGGGTTATCAAGAGCCAAACTCGTTTATTCGCGCGTACAGTTCATGGACTGGAGTGTCACCAGGACAAGTTCGTACCTAGATTGTGATTAGATTATGTAATTGTTGATTACATACCTCTGGCAAGCTTTGGGGCAAAAAAGAGTCAGCCTGGAGGTCTGACTCTTTTGAATGAAACCACATGGTATCGTGGAAGAACTTAGGGCTGTGGCAGGCTACACTCGCTTACTCTTTGGTCTGGTGACCAGTCTTCTTCGCAAGGTTTTGCATCGCCTCGGCAAACGTAGTTGTCCCGCCTTTAGCTTTAACCTGTATTACCGTATACCCCATATTTTCCAACGCTTGGCGTTCTGCTAAAACAGCTTTGTCATCTTGCTGACTACCTTGAGTAGGCTGATGAACGTAACACCCCTCTAGTTTACCATCTTCGACTAATTGGTGGTGTTTCAGTGTATCGATATCAAAATTCATAATAAGTCTTTTAATTAAAAATGGGGGAGTTTCTATGGCAGGTCATATCCGCTTCAAAGGTTTAACGACACTATCGAGCCCTTCAATCTTCAGAGCTAAACAAAGCTTTAATAGTTCACCTAACTCCCCGTCTGGCCAGCCTTTCTTATCGAACCACAGCAAGTATTCCTCCGGTAGATCTATCAAAACTCTTCCCGTGTATTTACCAAAAGGCATTTGCATTCTTGCCAGTTTTATCAGGTTTTCTTTTTCTAACATAAATCGAATAGTGGTTATCGTAAGTCGGGTAAGAGTACCACCAGTGCGATCTCCCGACCAGTTTCACTGTGCTTTATGCTAAAGTATGCGCCAATCAAAAATAGAACGAGAAAGTAATGAAGTCACCTTGTCGTGCTGCCTGTAAAAACAATGGCGGCATCTGTTCTGGATGTCACAGAACGATAGAAGAAATCATCCAATGGAAAGATAAAACGGATGAACAGCGAGACAGTTTGATAGAGCAAATTACAGGTAGCGACTCTACCCATTCATGCCCGGAGTGCGGCACTCAAGCACATTGTGATATCGCAGCTGGGAAAGAGACCTGTTGGTGTTTTGAGGTTGAGGAAAGAGACATACCAACGCCTGATAAAGCGCAATTGTGCTTATGTCGCAAGTGCCTGGAGAAAAAGCCAGTCGCCTAAACGACTGGCTAAGTTTGGTTATTTCGCTGCAAGCGCTGGTGACTCAAACTTCACACCATCCCATCCGCTAAGCATAAAGTTACGAATGTTCTGGTGATCATCATTTTCTGGATGTTGTAGAACATCTTCACGGTAAAAACGACCAAAACAAGCCAGCGTTGCTTCCTTATCCAGGTTATTTAGCAAGCCAAATGCAAAGATTTTGCATGAACCATTGTTCTCACCTGCTCCGTTTTCCGTTGCACCATTGGTAAATGCCGTCGGCGTGAATTCGTAATTCGCCTCAATCACCGCGATGGTTGTTTCAAATTCAATCTTTTCTGGTGTTGACGCTACCGCATCCAAAAATTGTTGTAGTTCCATTTTCATTCCAAATTGTTATGCCATCATGCCGGTGACATATTTGTTTCATAAAAAGCCAATATAAAGGTCATTAATCATACATATATTCATAGCCTTACCAAAACACACGTCATTTAATGCTCTAAAGCTATTTAATTTAAGAGTGAATATTTATAGCAGAATTATGCATTGATCGACATTGTATCGGATTGATAAGGAGATATCATGTCCACCCCATTTAAAGCAATAGGTGTTTTAGCACTTTCGTCACTTGCCATCGCATGTTCCTCACAGCCTGACAATACACTGGCTTCCTTTAGTGCACAGTGTAACGCGACGATTGCGCCTGTTTCTGGCGAAACCTCTATTCAAGGACTGACGTTGGTAGGGACGTCTTTTGCTGATGCTCCGTTTGATACCTCAGCAGCAGAGATTGTTAGCTATGATGCGTGTACAGACAAGCTTTATGTCGTCAACGCTCAGGCAAAACGCATCGATATCTTGTCTATGGACGAAAATAGCGCCCCATCTCAAACCACGTTTATCGATTTGAATGGTGCTGGTGAAGCTGCATCGATTGATATCGGCGCGGCCAACAGCGTTGCTGTCTCAAACGGTCTTATCGCGGTTGCGATCGAGAACAGCAACAAACAAGAAAACGGCATTATCGCCCTTTACCGCTCTGATGACTTGTCTCTTGTGACTACCTACCCAACAGGTGCACTACCAGATATGGTCGGATTTTCAAAAGATGGCCGCTATATTGCAACCGCGAATGAAGGGGAACCAAGTGGTGACTACCGTGTTGACCCGAAAGGCAGTATTACGTTAGTGGATTTGAGCCAGGGGATCACCAACGCAGAAGTCACACAAATTGGTTTCGAACAATTTGATGGCCCACGCGCCAATGAATTACCAGGCAACGTGCGTATCTCTGGTCCGAACGCAAGTGTGGCTCAAGACTTGGAGCCTGAATACTTAACCTTCGCTGACAACGGCAAAATTTACGTGGCATTGCAAGAAAACAATGCCATGGCAATCATTAACCCTGAAAGCAAATCGGTTGAGAAGATCGTCGGTTTAGGTGAGAAATCCTGGTCAGACGCTAAATTGGATGCGTCCAACAAAGACAAAATCGTTGGCAACTTCAAGAGCTACCCTCAATTGGTTGGCTTATATATGCCAGACACCCTCGACAGCTATTCAGTGAATGGCAATAGCTACATCGTCTCTGCCAACGAAGGCGACGGCCGAGAATATGGCATCAAAACCACTCAGCAAGTTTGTGACCAAGCGAGCTTTAAGTGGGATGAAGACGACTATCAAGGTACAAGCGACTACACCAGCACAGAAGGCACGTGTCTCAGTCACGTCGATGAAGTGCGCGGCAAGAAGCTTAAGGTAGCGGACGATCACCCACTGGCACCAGCGCTAAAGGACAACGCATTATTAGCACGACTCAAAGTGATCAAACCGGAGCAGACATTATCTGCCACTGAAAATGTCCAGGCGTTTGGCGCTCGCTCTTTCTCAATCTGGGATGAAAATGGTGAATTAGTTTTCGACAGCGGTGATGACTTCGCGACCATCGCTTTAATTAATCAAGGCAAACACTTCAACAGCACCAATGACAGCAATAGCAGTGGTGATGACCGAAGCGATGATAAAGGCATCGAACCTGAAGCAATCGAAACCGCAGAGATAAACGGTCGCCACTACGCGTTCATTGGCCTTGAACGCCAAGGTGGCATCATGGTTTACGACATTAGTGAACCTAGCCAAGCGGTATTCCTGCACTATGTTAACCATCGTAATTACGATCAGCCGGTATGCACACAAGTAGAAGACAGCGAGTGTGCAAATGACACTTACAACCCAAAAGCGGGTGATCTCGCGCCAGAGTCGATCAATTACTTCACTCGTAACGGTGGTCACTTTATCGCGGTAGGTAATGAAGTATCTGGCACGACGTCTGTTTACCGTATCGAGCTTTAACGCTAGATTGCTAAAGTAAAGTGGCTTCTACTAAGTTGCTCTAACTAATTTGCTTTAACGACAACGCCCAAACTGATGTTCGGGCGTTTTGCTATATAAACAAGGTTCTGGTTACTCAGCGAGAGCCAGACCGTCACATTTCGCTGCACAGATAAAGTCGTTCTTATGTAGCCCTTTTATCGAGTGACTCCACCAAGTCACCGTGACTTTACCCCACTCCAGCAAGATCGACGGATGATGAAATTCATCTTCAGCCAATTCAGCAATTTTATTACTGAACGCCCAAGCCTGCTTAAAGTTCTTAAACTTATACTCTTTTTCTAACTGAGGGATCCCTTCTCTTTCAACTATCTGCCAATCATTAAGTTGTAGCAGCAGAGACTGTTGCTCCTCGTTACTCAGTGCAATGGCATCAAGACTACAAGCTTCGCATTTTTGTTCATTCAACATGAGCAGGTTCCTTTGGTTTAAATAATGGTGGCAACAATCCAGCCCCAATCGCCTTATCGGCTTGCGTTAATAGGTTTAATTGACTGATTTGATACAGCTGTGAAAAATCGTCAATTACATAATACTTAGGTTGCATAATGTCGATGCGATAAGGTGTTCTCAGTACGGTTTGTAAATCGAACTCCTCACGAATCGCATCATCACTTTCCAATGAATAAATCGTTTCTCCCGGAGACGAGAGAATACCGCCGCCATAGATCTTGGTCTGCTCGCCTTCTTTTACTAGGCCGAACTCGACGGTAAACCAATATAATCGAGCAAGATAAGCCCTCTGCTTCGGAGTCGCAGCTTGTCCTAACTGGCCATAATGTTCCGTAAACGCGGCGAAGTCAGGGTTGGTCAACATGGCACAGTGGCCAAATATTTCATGGAAGAAGTCTGGCTCTTGCAAATAGTCAAACTCTTCACGACTGCGCAGAAACGTCGCCACAGGGAAACGTTTATTGCCTAATAAATTGAAAAACCTATCGAAATCGATAAGTGCTGGGACAGGCTCAACTTGCCATCCTGTCGTCTCCATCAGTACGCGATTGATCTCCGGAATCTGTGGAACACGATCCTCAGGTAAATCGAGCAGTGTCAAGCCATGCAGATAAGCCTGACAGGCACGGTTTTGAATCACACTCATCTGTCTCGTGACTAAGTCGCGCCAAATGGCATCTTCTTCCAGGCTCCATTCCACCCTTCCATCCTGGTCAACGGGCTTAGAATGATATTGAGTCATGGCCTTTCTCCATTAACAAATCCTTTACAATAAGCCTATCCGTACTCGTTCCAGCTTCCAATCCCTCAACCATTTTCACCGCGCCAATTGAGTGTAACAAATTATTTACAATTACATATAAGACTATGATATTGCTAACATCAAATACTTAACGGCAAGTTTGACATTGTTAGCAATTGCTTTCAGACTTAGTGTGTTATCAGCTTGTTATAGAAGGAACCTATGCGCGAGTACAACAAATTATGGCAACCGAGCGAAAGCCGCATCGAAGAAGCCAATATCACCCAGTTTATTGACCACATAAACAGGCAAGGGAATGACCTAAAAAACTATGCCGAATTGCATCAATGGTCACTCGATCATAACGAACAGTTTTGGCAAGAAGTCTGGCTGTTTTGTGATGTGATTGGAAACCAGGGCGACACGGTAAAATGTCAAGCTGAAAGTAAATGGCAACAACCGGTTCCTAACCGCGATGCTCGTTGGTTTCCTGATGCCCAAATGAATTATGCAGAGAACCTTCTTAGCTTTGCCTATCACAACCCAAATGATATTGCGATTTGGTTCGAAAACGAGCTTGAAGAGCGGCAAACTTACACGTGGCAAGCGCTCTGCGATGAAGTTTCCAGCATACAGCGATGGCTGAAAGATTGTGGCGTAAAAAAAGGTGATGTGGTTGCTGGTTATCTGCCGTATCTACCTCAAACCGTCATCGCAATGCTTGCCACAACCAGCCTTGGCGCGACCTGGACCGCTACGTCTCCGGACTTTGGCATAGACAGCGTTCTAGAACGATTTGGCCAAGTAAAACCTAAAGTTCTCTTCACTTGCGATGGCTACACATTTAACGGCAAAGTGTTTGATATGACGGATAAAAACCATCATATCTCCGAGCACTTGGATGGGCTCAAGCACGTTTGCCAGATCAACTATCTCAATCCGCGCAGCTGTGAATGTGATGTTTGTACCCAAGATTGGCAATACAATTTAAATCAATATCCTCCACAGCCTGTCACTTATACGCGTATCAACTTTAATGATCCGCTATTTATACTCTATTCTTCAGGCACAACCGGAAAACCGAAGTGTATCGTGCATTCTGTCGGTGGCACCCTACTTAACCACGTTAAAGAGCATCAACTTCATTGTGACATTCAGCCTGAAGACCGCGTGTTCTATTACACCACTTGCGGATGGATGATGTGGAACTGGCATGTTTCTACATTAGCCAGTGGTGCGTGCCTGGTTATCTTTGATGGCAGTCCAATGTACCCCAATTACAAGGTGCTGTGGAATCTGGCTAAAAGCGCTCACGTCTCACTTTTTGGTACCTCGGCAAAATACCTGGAAGCCATGGAGAAAGCCGGTTATTCAACCCAAGACAATGACCCGCTTCCATCACTGAAAACCATCTGTTCAACGGGCTCTGTACTCTACCCTGAACAATTTGATTACGTTTATCAGCATCTGAAAGAGGATGTTCATTTAGCTTCCATTTCTGGCGGTACCGATATCTGTGGCTGTTTTGTGTTAGGTAACCCTATCTCCCCGGTTTACCGTGGTGAATGTCAATGTGCGGGATTGGGTGTAGATGCAAGAGTATTCAATCCACAAGGCCATGATATTGTCGGTAAACGTGGCGAGTTAGTGTGTGCCAATTCGATTCCGAATTTCCCGGCTCAATTCTGGGATGACTCCGGAGAGCGTTACCATAATGCGTACTGGGATAAATTCGATAATGTCTGGCATCACGGTGATGATGTGGAAAGAAACGCCTCAACGGGCGGTTACGTATTCTATGGGCGTAGCGACACAACGCTAAATCCCGGAGGAGTAAGAATCGGCACGGCAGAAATTTACCAACAGGTTAATTCGATAGAAGGCATCGTAGACTCAATCGCCGTCGGAAAAGAAGTGGATAGAAACGAACAGATCTGGCTGTTTGTTCAGTTAGCAAGTAGCGACAGATTAAACGATGACATGATCGCGAAAATCAAAGCTCAGTTGAAGTCTGCCTGCTCAGCAAGACACGTACCCAGCGAGATTTTTGCCATTAGTGACATACCGAAAACCAGGTCGGGAAAGTTAGTCGAACTTGCAGTTAAACAAGTGATCAATGGCAGAGAAGTTGAAAACATCGGCGCGATAGCAAACGCACAAGTTTTAGATGAGATAAAAAAGCTTGTGTCAGCCTGATCGGGCCATGAGGCGAAGGTTACAGGCAAATAAAAGCGAGCCATGATGCTCGCTTTTTGATGTTCTGATTCGAGTCTAACGGCGACCAACACCCATTAACACAGACATTGTTTTGCCATCTGACGTAATTTCAAACACCGGCTTTGCCTCTACATCAGTAAAACCTGCTTTAACGAGAGCAGATTCTGATTGTGCTACCGTAAAGCCATCTTGCTGTGAGTCGGAGACAAAATCAAAATGAACGAAATAACCATCGTGGTTAAGTAATGAGTGCGAAATGTTTAATGCTGAATCAACATCGTCAACAAACGCTAAAACTGATGATGCAACGACGAGATCAAATTGTCCACGAAACGCTGGGTGCTGCGCAACAAGACCGCGAGATAAGGTATCGACCACTGGCTCAACATTTACCAGCTCTTTTTTATCTAGCTCTTCGATCATCTCCTCGGAGGTATCGAGTGCCACAATATCTTTGACCATTGGGGACAATAACTGACTTAATTGCCCGGTTCCACATCCAAAATCCAGTAATTTAATGCCATCAAGCTGAGTTAACTGTTGTAGCTGTTCAAACACTGACTGCGCAAATTGCTTGGTTGCGGGATTTGATTCCCAACTCTTTGCTAAGCCGTCCCAATCTTGTGCCATCGTGGCCTCCATGTTCACTTCTGATATCTCACATCTCACCGTGTGACGCCGAAAGTACTTGAGTTGAGAAGAGAACACTTTATTCTCTGTTACAAAGCGCAAAACACTTTCAGCGTGACACAAGAAGTCTCACATTAATTAACTTCTTTTGAGCGTCAAGACCTAATCTTCGCATACTCGGTATAGGGTACCCCAAAACCACAAAAAGACCATAGAGTTATCTAGCGAAATCTTGTTTTTTTGGTTAACCTTTCACAGCTTTGGGAGTCTGTCTGTAACCTATCCCTATTGATTTCAAATTACTTTTCGGTTGTGTCAAATCATGAACTTAACGCAAGTAGAAGCCTTCTGCACCATCGCTGATTGTGGGTCTGTATCCGAAGCTGCACGTCAGTTGGACTGTAACCGCACCAAGCTTAGTATGTCGATCAAAGCGTTGGAAAAGGATCTCGATGTCGAGTTGTTTACCCGAACAGGTAACCAACTCACCCTATCTGAAGCCGGAAAAGCCATTTACAAAGACTGTGAATACCTTTTGGTGATAGCGCAACGTATTCGCAAAACCTGCGGCCAGATCTCTGAGGGCTTCAATGCGGAGGTATGGGTCGCTCGCGATGACTCCCTACCCGATGACCTTTGGCAAGACTTGTCACATAAGCTGAATAACCGCTACCCATCAACAACGTTTAACATCATTCTTGCGTCCAGTGGTGACTTAGCCAACCTGGTTAGCACACATCAAGTGGATTTTGCTTTTGGTGTTGATTACGAGCGCGTTGACGATCCGCATATCGTCTATAACCCATTAGGAAAAATACGCATGATGTCAGTTTGTAGCGCCGATCACCGGTTAAGCAAAATGCGTCGCGTATCGGATGAAGAGCTACGAAGCCAAATGCAAGCGCTGATGGTGTACTTAAATGAGAAAGACAACCCAGAACTCCAGCCTTTCTCAACGCGTTACATCGGCTTCTCTAGCTTCGATTACATGTTAAACACCATCTTAGAAGAAGATGCGTGGGGCGTGCTGCCTGAGCCCTTAATTCGTCACTATCTACGCCAGCAAAAGTTGGCGGTGATTAAACACACCTACGGTTTAACCCAAGAAGACTACTGTATGTTTTCGACAAATGGTCAAATTGAGCACCCTGCAATGACATGGTTAGCGGATAAACTCAGCGATTATTTATTTGACTTCTAAACACTTTGCACTGAGAGTCAATTTTATTGACAGCAAAATCGTGGTGTATATTGTTGTTTTTATTAAAAATTAATTAAAACCCTTTTTATCCATCTGGTTACTGGTCAAATTATGGTTGCCTAATAAGCCTTGTAGGCGAAGAATATAGCGGTATAAAAACTACAAGGTATATATCATGTGTGTCAGGACAAGCAGAAACGAAAACCATATTTTAACTATTTCAGCCCTTTTAGCGTCAGGCTTCGCTGCTGGTGGTATGGTACTAGGCTTGCTTGTTGGCTCAATTGTGATCGTTTTTGATGGTGTCTACTCTTTAGTCAGCTTACTGTTAACATTATTGTCACTGGCAGCCTCTTATTACATTAACAAGCCATCGAAGTCGGTGTTTCCATTTGGCAAAGCGGTGCTGGAGCCAATCGTTATTGCGATCAAGGCAACAGTTATTTTGATTGTTGTGCTATTTTCTCTTTACTCAGCGATTTCAGCAGTGATGACTGGCGGTCGAGAAGTCGACGCGTCTATTGCGACAATCTTTGGTGTTGTAAACGTTATTGGTTGTGGTTACGCATGGTGGTTTATGGCAAAAAGAAGCCGCAACTACTCATCAGGCCTAATCGAAGCAGAGACAAAACAGTGGCAAATGGACACCTTATTAAGTGTCGCAGTTACAGTTGGTTTTGTAGCCACATGGTTAGTGTCCTTGTCTCCATTTGCTCAATACGCTGCTTATGCTGACCCAATGATGATGCTGTTGATGGGCTTCTACTTTTTGAAAGTCCCGTTTGATATGTTATGTGGTGCATTACGAGAACTGCTGATGATGGCACCAAGCAAAGAGCTTTGTCAGGTGGTCGATAACGACGTACTTGAGATAGAAAAAATATCGGACCATCAACTGAAAGTGGCAGGCATCACCAAAGTTGGGCAAGAGCTACGAGTAAACATTGATCTGCATGTTGACGACGATACCTTAGCGTTGGATACGTTAGAAAAGACGCGTAAGCAGTTAACCACCCGCTTGTCGAAACATAGGTTTAAATTGCAGCTCCAGCTTAATGTCGCTTAAAACCTTGACACAAAGCTCCCAAATTCGGGAGCTTTGTGAATTTCCCGTTGCGCAACTCTTTTCTACCAAAACGGTGCTGCTTCAACAAACAATGTGATAAAAATCAGTAATGAAATTATTCCGTTACCTGTTTGGAGCACATATAAAACATTTTTTACAAAATCTGCTTAGCCCCTTTATAGTCAGCGACTATGATGAAAAGAACACACAAGTGAAATTGTCGAAATTAATCTGTCTGTAAAAATAGAGCGCAACAGACAGAACTCTCGGACTAAAGGGACTCTCAAATGAAAAAAATCGCAGTTATCTTCAGCGGTTCTGGTGTTTACGACGGAACAGAGTTACATGAAGCTGTATTAGCACTCCACGCCATTGAAAAAGAAGGGGCAACTTGGCATTGCTTCGCGCCTAATATTGACCAGCTGCATGTGATTAATCATCTGACTGGAGAAGAAATGGATGAAACCAGAAACGTCTTGGTGGAGTCAGCACGTATCGCACGCGGAAATATTGAAGACGTGGCACGATTAAATGTCGAAGAATTTGATGCGTTACTTCTACCTGGTGGTTTTGGTGCAGCGAAAAACTTAACGGACTTTGCGGTATCTGGCGCTGAGTGCTCAATCAACACCCACGTAGCACAAGCCTGCCGTGCGTTCGCGCATGCCGACAAACCTGCCGCTTACCTGTGTATCTCACCTGTCATTATCCCGATGATTTATGAGCAGGGCGTAAAAGGGACTATAGGCAACGATGAAGCGACTTCCGCCGCCTTCAATCAAATGGGCGGTGAACATATCGAATGTAGTGTTGATGAGTTTGTTTTTGATGAGCAACACAAGGTCCTTTCTACACCAGCTTATATGTTAGCCGAGAATATCTCTCAAGCGGCTTCTGGCATCGAAAAACTCGTATCAAAACTTGTCGAAATCGCATAGTTATTGACAAATAACTTAAGAACCAATCTTTCATCCTCATTGATAAATCTAATATCAATGAGGATTTCTTATACTTTAGTCTAATTTAGATATAAATCATCAATAAACCTTAATTATTGACAACTTTTTACGTCACTAGTTTCATATTTAAGCTACGTTATAGTAATGTTGCACCTACATGATGTGCAACAAGATCGCTATCACAAATCCTCTAATTGGTACGAGTTCCAGCTGGCTTAGTTTGTTTTGGATTAAGTTGGAGCTCGAAAAAGGTGTGTGACAGCAATTTTCCATTAATAACAATCTATAAGAACGACGGAGCAATCCCATATGACTAGTGCATTTTTTATCCCTACGGTAAACCTAATGGGCGCAGGTTGTCTTAAAGACGCCGCGGACAGTATTCAATCACAAGGCTTTAAAAAAGGGTTGATCGTTACCGATAAAATCCTTAACCAAATCGGTGTGGTTGAGCAGGTTCAAGGCCTTCTTAACGAAAGAAGTGTCGCAACCGTGGTGTTCGATGGCACTCAGCCAAACCCAACGATTAACAACGTTAATGACGGCTTAGCACTTTTAAAACAGAACGAGTGTGACTTTGTCATCTCACTTGGTGGTGGCTCACCACACGATTGTGCGAAAGGTATCGCCCTCGTCGCAGCAAACGGTGGACACATTTCAGATTACGAAGGCGTTGATCAATCTGCTAAACCAATGCTGCCACTTATCGCCATCAACACAACCGCGGGTACGGCATCAGAAATGACACGCTTCTGTATCATCACCGATGAAGAGCGTCACATTAAGATGGCAATTGTAGATAAGCACACGACACCACTTATCTCAGTAAACGACGCTGAGCTAATGCTTGCAAAACCTGCTTCTCTGACCGCAGCAACCGGTATGGATGCACTGACTCACGCTATCGAGGCTTACGTTTCAATTGCAGCCACTCCGATTACAGATGCGGTTGCAATTAAAGCGATTGAACTGATTGAGGCACACCTACGCACAGCAGTGAAAAACGGTGAGAACCTGGAAGCACGTGAGCAAATGGCTTACGCACAGTTTATGGCGGGTATGGCATTTAACAACGCATCACTGGGTTACGTTCATGCGATGGCACACCAGCTAGGTGGTTTCTACGATCTGCCACACGGTGTATGTAATGCAATCCTGCTTCCTCACGTACAACGCTACAATGCGCAAGTCTGCCCAGAGCGCTTGACTGATGTAGCGAAAGCAATGGGCGTTAACGTGGAAGGCATGTCACCAGAGCAAGGGGCAGCAGCCGCGATCGACGCGATAGAGGCACTTGCGAAAGACGTTGGTATTCCAGCGGGTATCAAAGAACTTGGGGCGAAGTTAGAAGACATCCCAACCTTGACAGATAACGCACTAAAAGACGCTTGTGGCTTCACTAACCCAAAACAAGCGACTCACGAGGAGATCACTGCAATATTCGAAGCCGCGATGTAAATCGAATAAGCGTTTACTCTTACTCACTTAATCCCATCCCCGATTGCCATATCGGGGATTTTTACATCTATATACAAAACATATTCTGACAAAACTGTTGTTATAGTGTTAATTTTTAGAAACAAACACGCTTTAAATTGGACACAGCCATGAAAACTGTTATCACCACCCTTATCGTTTGTTTTGCTCTTTCCAGCCACGCTGCCGACTATCAGGCAGAAGAAGTGGCTAACGGATTCAATGTCCCTTGGGGAATAGAATTTCTTAATGAGAAACAGGCCGTGATTAATGAGAAGAATGGCACTATTTCATTGCTGAATATCGAAACAGGTCAACGCGAAAAGCTCTTTTCAGTCTCAGGCGTCAGCACTACCGGTCAAGGAGGCTTACTTGACGTTGCCGTTGCACCAAATACGGATAAAACGCAACCAACGCTTTTCTTTACTTACAGTAAGCGAACCAGCAAAGGCAATACCGTCGCCCTTGCTAAAGCCAGGTTACAAGAAAACCAACTGACAGGATGGAAAGACCTTTTTGTCGCAGATGCAATTACTGATACCGGGCGACATTTTGGTAGCCGTATTGCGTTTATCGATAACAAAGTTTACTTCTCGATTGGTGACCGTGGTGATCGTGATAACGGGCAAAACAGACAAACGCATGCGGGATCAATTCTGCGTTTAAATTTGGACGGCACCATCCCTGCAGACAACCCTTTCACTGAGCCTAACGTAAAGCCTGAAATTTGGAGTTATGGCCATCGTAACCCTCAAGGTTTGTACTTTGATCAAGCGACCAATCAGCTTTGGTCAATCGAGCACGGTCCCCGAGGTGGCGATGAGATTAATCTGATTAAGAAAGGAGCGAACTACGGCTGGGCCAGAGTCTCTCAAGGAAAAGAATATTGGGGTCCGCTAGATGTCGGCGAAGCGAAATCTCTACCGGGGATGGAAGATCCCAAACTCATCTATATTCCTTCTATTGCTCCGAGTAACTTAGTGGTATACCGCGGTGACAAGTACCCAGACCTGGACGGCAAAATTGTTGCGGGAGCGCTTAAGCTTACACACCTCAATGTGGTTTCTATCGAAAATGGTAAGCTCACTGAATATCAACGCCTGATGGACGATCTTGGCGAGCGAATCAGAGACGTCACGATCAGTCCCAATGGTTATCTCTATTTTTCGACTGATAGCGGAAAAATCTTCCGCCTTGAGCAGAAGTAAATCAAATTTAGATTATAATTAAGCTGTTGTTTTAAATTTATTTTATGAGGTCATAATGGTTCCTTTTCCACTAGTCGCCGACAAGATCAAAGCCGTTATTTTTGATCTAGATAACACCCTGGTGAGTTCCGATATGAACTTCCAAACTCTGCGTCAACAATTAGGGTGCCCGAACTCAGAAGACTTATTAGACTTTGTAGAAAGACTGGAACATCCTCACCATAAAGAGCATGCACACAATGTAATTTTTGATCACGAAATCTCCGATGCCGAACAATCTTCCCCAATGACTGGCTGTCACGAACTTCTGGCGTACCTGAACAAACAAGCGATGAAAACGGCCATCGTGACACGTAATTGCCTGATTGCTACTCAACGTAAGCTTGAGCACAACCAGATCGAAGTTGAGCGAGTGATCACGCGCGAATGCTACCCACCCAAACCCGACCCGTTGTCCCTGCAAGTGTTAGCGAAAGAGTGGCGGTTGATGCCCGATGAAGTACTTTACGTCGGTGACTACTTATATGATTTACAAGCGGCTTACAACGCACAAATGCCCTCTTGTCTTGTCCATCATGGCAATCTAACTGAGTTCCACTCATCCGCGTCTCTTGCGGTAAAAGAGCTCTCTGATCTGTTAAATTACTTCGAATCATCCATGTTAAGACAAAGCAGATAGCCCACTTTTACAAAAATAAAAAAGAGCACCTCAGTGCTCTTTTGTCTTTTTCCCGATTCTTTTTCATGCCTTACTGAAGGTAAGCGTTAAGCATCCACATCAGTTTTTCTTGCTCACGAATATAGTCGCCCATCAATGCCGCGGTACCTTCATCGCCCGCCTCGCCGGCATTGAATAGAATTTCACGCTGATTAAGCAAAAGGATACCGAAGCCATCAACCAAGCCTTTGATGCAGTCGTCACCCGATGTTGCGTTTTGGTGCTCTTTGATTTCGCTTGATTCCAGATAGTGGCTGAATGCATGCGCTGGCGTGTAACCTAACGTCAAAATACGCTCAGCCAGCTCGTCAATCTTCACTTGTAGGTCAGTATAGATCTCTTCAAATTTCACATGTAGTTCAAAGAATTGATGCCCTTTGATGTTCCAGTGGTAACCACGAGTGTTCATGTACAACACTTGGTAATGGGCAAGTAGCTGGTTCAGCTGTTGTGCTAGTTGCTCAGACTGTTCGCGATCTAGACCAATTAGGCTTACTTGTGTGCTCATATCTTGCTCCTGTATGTAATTAAAAATTTATTTGCAGTGTTTTCTGCTGATGGAGTTATATTAGATCGAAGCATTGAGTAACGAAATTCGGTTCTAGCTATAGCTCTGATAACTTAATTCTATAGTTGTATCGCACTAGAAGCTGTATCGAATATTTGCATACAATAGCGTGGCAGGCGCTTCACCAAACAAGCTATTACTTTCACCGCTAAAACATTGCACAACCGTGAGTAGCTGCCAGTCAGTAGCAAGAGAGTAGTTGCTCGAAAGACCGGCAAAATAGGAACCGTCATCATAGTAGCTAACGGATGCCGTCAGACGGTTAAGGGAGGTGAGGTCAAAGCTGACATCAGCGTAAAGCGTGTTCTGAGTAAAACTCAGCGTTTTCGCATTCAGAGGCAAGTTAAGATAAGCCAGTGCACTGGAGGCCTCAACAGGCTCAGAAATAAATAACCACGCCATGCGTCCCAGCCAGCTGCGCTTTCCTCCAAAGCTGTAGTCTGATTCAAGGCTCGCTACCATTGACGATTGAGTGAGTTGCCCCTGGTATTCCGATTCTATCGGATCAAACCATGAGAGCTCACCACGCACGCCAGCTTCGTAGATGTCCGTTGCAAACCCGGCGCCAAGAACAAAGTCACGGTTGGCTCTCCCTGCAATCACCTGATAATCCCAGCCGGATTGATTGGCGAAATAGCGCAGAGAGACACTATTTTTATCTGGCGACTCCACTGGCGCGAAAATTAAATCAATACCATCAGCAAACCCCAGCTTTTTGCTTACCATTAACGCATCGGTGCCCGCTCGCTCTTCATAGTCAAAGTCATAAATCGAGTAAGCATTGTAAATATCGTTTGGGTTCCAGATCGTGTTCATCGACCAGTTAACACGAAACCGGCCAAGCATTGCGCTCCAGTCTTCTTCACGCCAGGTAATATAAAGTCGATCGAACTGAGTATTGAGGATGACGGAGTCTTCGCGCCAGTTTTTGCTCAAATCAAAGTACCCGTTATCCAAGGCAACGAGCTGTGGATATTGGGCAATATCAAGCGCATCGCCCCACAACGCACGATTTCTCATCCCAATATTAATCCGCCAGTTGGGCGAAAATCGATACTCCAGATTAAAGCGGTTATGAATCAAGTGATCGAGTGTATTACTCTGATTCTCGGCAATGTTATAGGTTGCCATGTACTTGATATACCCATCGAAGTCCCATGCTTTTTCAGGCTCAATTCCCGGAATGCTGGCAACTGTATGAAAGCTTACGGCAGTCAGAACGATGGCGCTTAACACTTGGTAAACGCCAACTTTGGCTACCAGATTTGAGGAACTTGATGTACGCCTAGGCATGAGTTCGCTCCGCATGATTACCGATGTTGCTAAAATCTCTGGCTAAACGGCCGTCTTCGAAAACAATAATTCGATGTGCACGTTTGATCACTCTGGGATCATGCGTGGAGAAGATAAACGTCGTGCCTTCTTGCTCACTCAACTGCTCCATGATATCGAGCAACTCTGCGGTACTTTTCGCATCTAAATTAGCCGTAGGTTCATCCGCCATAACAAAGCGAGGTTTGGGCGCGAGCGCACGTGCGACGGCCACGCGTTGTTGTTGTCCGCCCGACATTTTACTCGGGCGTTTGTGCATCTGTTCAGATAGCCCGACTTGCTCTAGTAACGAGGAAGCTCGTTCCCGGCACTCTCTTTCACTCTTTCCCTGCAATTGCATCACAAACTCGACGTTCTCCAACGCGGTTAACACTGGTAGCAGACTGTAATCCTGAAAGATAAAACCGATATTGTCTCTTCGATACGCGATCAACTCTTTCTCCGACATCTCCGAAATTACACAACCATCAATTTCCACCCGGCCTGATGTTGGCGCGTCAATGCCACCAAGCATATTCAACAGGGTTGTTTTCCCCGAACCAGACGGCCCCATAATGGCAACAAACTCGCCCTGTTTGATTTCCAAGTCCACGCTCTTAACGGCATGCACTGGAAAGTCACTTTTGGGGTTGTAGGTTTTGCTTAATTGTTCGAGTTTAATCGTCATCAAGTTTTCTCCGCCATGGCATCCACAGGTCTTTGCTTGAGTATTTGTCGCGCCGGGTACCAAGCCGCAAGCAGACTCGCAACAAAAATCGCTACAATGATCATCTGGTACTCATAAAAAGACACTCTTGGAAACAGCAAAGTATCGACACCGTAAGCGCCTAACCCATCAGCAAGACCACTAAGCGACAGCCCGGTAATACTCAGGACCTTCAGCATGATTGCACTCCCAGTTAATCCAAGCGTACAACCAGACAAGCCGAGAAATAACGTCTCTAAGATGATCAGTATGCGGATTTTGTGGTGCTGCATACCTACCGCCATCAATACGCCGAATTCTCTGGTACGCTCGAATACCGACATCAGCATGATATTGATAATACCCAGCGTCATCGCTAAGACAAACACCACCAGCATGATCTGATTCGAAACGTCCATTGAGCTCATCATCGTCGAAAGTAATGGTTGTATTTCTTCCCATTTCCTGACGATTAAATGATCTTTCGACCTGTTCGAAAGTAGCGTCTGAGTAAACCATTTTGTTTGCTCTAACGTGTTATCGTCATTGGATTTAAGTAGAATGGAAATCTCGTGCGCGCCTTTTAAACCCGCGATGTTTTCCAGATCTGCCTTGCGCACATAGGTATTACCCTCATCAAACGTCGTGGATGGTGTTTTGAATATTCCCTTTACCCGAAAAGCTGCACCAGATACATCGCCATTGATATCTGAAATCGTCAAAATTACTTTGGAGCCTACACGCAGATTTAATCTCTTAGCGGTTTTCTGGGACACTAAAATAGGATTTCTCCCCTCTTCATCCAGCCATTGCCCTAACAATATGTGCTCAGCCAACGGTGTGATCTTCTGCTCTTGCACAATGTCGATACCATTGATGCGAATACCACGTGTACTGCGCGCAGAGGCGATCATTCCATCAGCGAGAAAACGTTCAGACACGGCTTTCACTTGCTGCTGGTTGGCTAATGTTGCCGCAATAACATCCGCGTTTGGAATAATCTCTTCCAGTTCAGGATTAATCAAATACTGCTCTTGATGGATCTGCAAGTGGCTGGTTTGCCAGGAGATTGCATTTTTAATCATGCTATCAACCAGGCCGTTCATAAATCCTATCATGGCAACCACACCCATCAGACCAAACACCATCGCCCCAATCATGATTGATGTTCTGAGCTTGTTCCTCCATAGGTTTCTCCACGCTAATTTAATCAACATGCGAACCTCCTTTGAGACCGCTTGCGATAGGGAGGCGTAATAAGCGCAGCATAGGATAAAGAAGACATAAAAAGAGGATAACGAACACAACTGAGATTTGAGTCAAAGCTAAATGAGGGTCAAGAGAGACAGGGACAATTGGCTCGAACCCGGTTTCCAACATCATTTCAGCCGCCTCTCCGGTAATTTCAATCGGGTTAAAGTAAAAATAAACCAGTACCGGGGCGCTGATCATCAAGCCAAGCAGTACGCCGATGAATGAGATAAACAGCGACTCAATCGCCAGCAACGAAATAAGTTTCCCTCTCAGCATCCCAGTCGCCAACATGACCGCAAATTCGCGCTGCCTTTCTAACGTGGTCATCAAAATGGTGGCAAACAGACCAAAGCCAACAATGCCGTAGAGGATATAAATTAAAAATATTCCTCCTGCTTTATCGAGGGCAATCTGTTGCGATAGTTCGGGTGACAGTGCTTGCCAATCTTTCACCGCCACTTCTTTACCATAATCTCTGCGCAGCTGGTCTACGACACTCGATAAACCGCGCAAATTTTCCGTATTGAGAACCCAAGCTGTCACTTGTTTATCCAATGAAAATAGCGCCTGAGCCGTATCGATTGGCATGTAGACCAATTGAGAGTCGAGTTGCTGCAGCGGGAAGTGCAAAATACCCGCAACGCGATACAACCCTGCTGCAGTTTGACCGTGATAACCCATGCCATACAAGACCAATTCATCACCAACGTCTAAATGGAGGTATTGGGCCAGTCTTCCACCCACAAGTACTGCATTTTCTCCCGTAGCGATGTAACTCCCTTTGACTATTTTGTCGCTAATACTGGAGTAGTTGTCCTCGGCTTTTGGATCAACCCCCAATACCAAAGTGCCCTTTGAGAATTCATCTTTCGCCGCTAGCGCAAACGACTCGACTCTTGGCAGAACAACATCAATGTTGGGGTTATCCATCGCTGAGGAAATAAACGACTCGGTTTGTGGCAAAACATCATCAATACTTGAAGTTTCACTGAACTGCGGGTTTTGTAATTGGATCAACCCCGTATAGAACTTTGCCGCGTTTTTTATATTCGACGTGTAACTGCCTTCTTGAAAAGCGCGTGTTATCAGGGAAAGGAAAAGCACCAGAGCCAGCGCTGTCGCCGTTAGCAACGTCCGCCGTTTTTGCCGCCATAGATTTCGCCAAGCAAGTTTCATCAGCATAAGCTATTGCCTTCCTTAGTCATGACACGCGACCTAATCTCGGAGTAACTTCATTTGCTGTTGAGAGAAAAAATCATCATCAATTTTAAAGTCAAACTGAGCTTGGTGTGTCGTCAGCACGGTTTTATTACCCGGCTTATCTATCGGCCTCATTTCCAGGCGAGTGGCCACTTTTCTTCCACCGAGCATTTTGATATCAAAAGTGGTCATGACATTGACCAGTTCATCAAACTCATCATAGAACTCTATCTTGCGCTGTAAGTAAGTCGCCTGAGAAATCCACAAGGTAACTTTATTCCACACAACTGGTGCGTCAGGTTTCGCTAGGGCATCAATTCGCCAAACCTTATCGCCATCAAAGGTCTCTTCTCCGAGCATGGTGTGTTGGTAATCTACTACGATAGAGGATTGATTAATGAGATCGTCATTAGTGAAGTCAGAACCCATCCACGACTGACTCAACATGGATGGTGCAATCTTGATGATTCGCTCGATGCTTGGTACCCAGTTCCACATCTCTCTGTAACGCTTGAGTGATGCACTGCCCTTATCCTTTGCCGGAGCAGTCACCAGTACTAAAGAGAGTTCAGTTCCTTTCGTCCAGCTCTTCATGGTCATTGAGCGACGCCAATCCGGGCGGACAATTTCCATCGTCGCTTCACTGTAGCTGGATTCGCCTCGCATGGTTTGATCCGACTTCTGCACTATCTCAAAGGCGGTTGCCGCCAAGGTCAGAGGTGAGGAGATGATAGATAACAAGATCAAAAATGTTCTAATCATAATAATCCTCTCGCCTAGGCTGACTTTACATCAACACAGAAATAACAATAAAAACATGCAATTCAATTGAGTATAGCAAGGAACCCATTGTGCTTAGGTGATGTAAGGTAGAAAAAACCAGGTGTGTGATGTGTCGTCAAACTGGAGTGAAAATTAACCAGCAAACAAGAGCCAATAAGTATCAACAAACACGGCGAGTCAAAGCAAGAACATCAAGTATGGGGTATTTAGGTAAAGAAAAAGCCCTATTCAAAATCCACATTGGGAGAACTTTGAATAGGGCTCTTTGCCTCTATGCTTCATTTTCCGACTGAAGCTACCTTTACCTTTTTTCGCGGTAACGATTCTCGTTTTAAATAACTGACTCGTAACAACCGCTTTGAGCGCGTTATCTTTTATTTTACCTCTGCCGAATTCGGTATCATGGTGAAACTCATTCGGCTGAGGACTCGCTTTTGACTTTGCCATAAATCCTCCTTAATGGTCGGGCCAGATTGGACAATAATTAGAAAAATAAGTCAATTTAATTGAGTAAAAATAATTTTATGCCTAAAAACTTCACAGCGACGTCATTTAATTGAAAATTACTCTAAAACGCGTCGATTAAATAGTGACTGCATACAAATATTTGCCCTTAAAGTACTAATATCTGTTGACTCTTACCGTATTTAACCTAGACTCAAACACGGCTAGAAAGAAAGTTCTTTGTTTTCACATTTCGTTGGATTACTCGTAACTCCGTCGTCCTGTGGTACGCAATAGCAATTTATTTTTCCACGCTATAAGCGCCGTTGAGGCGAAAGATTACACAAATTTAGATATTTAGGAAAATAGACATGTCTAACACAGCTACTGGTACAGTTAAGTGGTTCAACGAAACTAAAGGCTTCGGTTTCATCCAACAAGAAAACGGTCCTGACGTATTTGCTCACTTCTCTGCAATCACTGGTGACGGCTTCCGTACTCTAGTTGAAGGCCAGAAAGTAGAGTTTGTTATCTCTCAAGGTCAGAAAGGCCCTCAAGCAGAGCAAATCAAAGTACTTTAATTCTTAAAGAATTTGATACGGTAGCCAGCTTTTATGCTGGCTATTTTTTTATCTATAACGAAATTTTCTCTCCGGTCACTGATAACAACATGGCGCTAAAACCAACCATTTATAAGTTTCGTATCGATATTTCCGATATGAACAACGATTATTATAATTCGCACAAACTGACCATCGCTCTTCATCCCTCGGAAAAACCTCAACGCATGATCGCCCGTGTCTTGGCTTATTGCCTCAATGCGACAAGCGATTTAGAGTTTACGAAAGGGCTATCAACCATTGAAGAACCCGATCTGTGGCACATCGCTGACGACCAAAGTATCACTCACTGGATTGAGATCGGTGAACCAGATGTCGATCGAATCAAAAAAGCCACTCGCCTTTCAAAGCAAGTCAAAGTCTACAGCTATAACACCAAGACTTCGGTATGGTGGGAGAAAGTATCAGGTAAGTTTTCCATGCTTCCGGTAAGCGTAGAAAGTTTTGACTACGACTCCATTGACACAATTTGTCAGCACCTTGACCGTGGCGCAAGCCTTTCTGTTATGATCACTGGTACGTCTATATTTGTTGATATAAACGATCAACATATCGAAGTAACAGTGAGGGAACTGCAAAGTCATGACGCCACTTAATACACTGTTTCAAGAGATGGGATTCAAAACGATTCCCTTTGTAACCGAGCACAACACGGCAAAGAAACGTTGGCTGGACGCACAAAACGCATTGTTCGCTAGAGTGTGTGAGAATAAGCCATCAACAGCCCCGGCACTTCATCTGCTGGGTTTGCTGACGAAATCTCACATTGAAGCCAGTGCTAGCTACGAGCAAAACGCGCACGCTAGCCAACAAATGCAGATAGCGATCAGTGAGTCAGTGGGGGACGAACACGCGAGCAAGTTCACCAATCAATCTGCTGAAGACCTTATTCTGATTACCCACCTGTGGCTCTTTACACAAGGGTATCTGAATATGGATTTCAGCCTGGCTCACGATCATGCTGAGCAAACTCAGAACACGCTACACCATGAACTGGTGATTCAGCGTATCGATGTAGATGCGTTTAGGACGGAGTTGATGCGTAGCTTTTATTTGGGCCGAGAAGCAAACCCAACTAAAAGCGGCGGTTTTTTAGCTTGGTTAAAACGACTATTTACCTTATAAAAAGCATGGTTTTATCTACAGTAAACAACTGGTAGACTGCGTCTCCGGTGCGACACTTGTCGTAATTGTATTGGTAAAGGACACTCATCCTTTGAACATTAGGGGCTCATTATGAAGTTTATTCGTTGGTTTTTAGGCAAAATCATATTATTGCTTAACGCTGTTTTTTCACCTCGTGGAATCAAGCGTGATACCAATGAGCAAATGAGCGTTGACACTAAAGCGAAACAATATGCGCTTTACCAGTTTGAAGCTTGCCCTTTCTGCGTAAAAGTTCGTCGCGCAATGAAGCGACAATCGGTAAAAATTGAATTACGAGATGCGAAGAACGACCCTGCTTCTCGTCAAGAGCTCGAGCAAGGTGGTGGAAGAATTAAAGTCCCTTGTCTTCGAATCGAAAAGGATGGCGAAACCCAATGGCTTTACGAGTCATCAGACATCGTCGCACACATTGAAAAAGAATTTGCCTAGTTCCCCCTAAGAACATTGGCGGATGTAAAAGAGGCACCTATTGGGTGCCTCTTTTCTATTTATCAGAACAAATGACGATGATTATACCAATCACAGTAAGTAAATGTTCAGAAATAGCGTAGGGAAAATGCTTGAGAACAAGGCAGAGTTTTTCGATACGTAGTTATTCTACAATCAAAAATTCTAACGCAGTTATCGAGTATTTTAACAAGCTAGAATGACCAGTTATTTACTACGATTGGTATTAGTCGCTGACGATCAGCATCAGTTCCACACGGCGATTACATGCTTTTCCACTGGCGGTTGCATTACTGCATTGAGGAGCGTGTTCACCAAAACCTCGCGAGAACACTCGCTGGCGAGGAATACTGGTTGCCAACAACTGCTTCTCAACTTCACGAGCCCGTCGTTCTGACAGTGTATCATTAAAACTTGCCGCCCCAGTGCTGTCCGCATGCCCATCGATGACAACATCAACATCCGCACGACCTGCCAGATAGTGGCCTAAACTTCTCAACCAGCTTTGAGATTGTGCAGATAATTGCGCAGAACCCGTCTGAAAGTGAACTTGATCTTTCAAGCGTACCATCAAGTGTCCCCCACTGATGGTTTCATGGGCAATGTTGTGCCGTTCTAAAAACATCTCCAGTGAAGTTATGGAATAGGATTCGTCTACAGCAGCGTTCGTAGTCGGCTGAGCAGCAATGTTCATGACACTCGATGAATTACCATACCCCCACTCAGGGTGTCTTAGCTCTGTGTTCGTCTTCGGGGCTGTATCTAACATGTTCCCACCTGGCACTATGTCTTGACTGATACTGCCGCACCCTCCAAGAATGCCACAAACAATTAAAAACCAATGCTTCATACCGTTCCCAACGTAGAAAAACTCTTATTCATTATGTCGACTCAATACGCGTTGTCTTTAGCGCTTTCGTCAGTTCAATATCAGGCATAACGTCAAATGACATTAAAACATCGAAACAAATGCACTGTTCGTGCCAGTCATATACTTTTTAGCCGCTACATTGCTACCAGTTTGAACATGATCGTCTCACTTTAGTGTAACAATCGGTTTTAATAGTTTTAGTCGACATCGTTAACCGATA
Source organism: Vibrio sp. STUT-A11 (assembly GCF_026000435.1). Lineage (NCBI taxonomy): Bacteria > Pseudomonadati > Pseudomonadota > Gammaproteobacteria > Vibrionales > Vibrionaceae > Vibrio > Vibrio sp. STUT-A11. Next base: position 24,096 of record NZ_AP026764.1, read on the forward strand.
AACTAGCGAAAATTTCTCAATCGAGCGTGAATATGTTCAAAAATATTTTGAAAGGATTAGCTTGTTTTGCCTTGGTGACGGCACTCACAGCATGCGACAACGGCAATACACAGCCGCAGCAAGGTAAACAGTATGAAGTGCTACCTGCCTCACTTCAGCAGTACCAGCTTGCCCCTGTAACCGAGGCGTTCTCTTTAACCTGCGGTCACTGTCGCTCGATGGAAGAGTTTGTCCCTCAAATAGAATCTCTGACGGAGCAAGACGTTGAGAAGGTGCATGTTACATTTAACAATAGTGCCCAAATCAGCGCTATCATTTTCTATACAGCAGTTATGCAGCTAGAGGCGACACCAGATAAGGCATTTATGGCTGACCTTTTCGCAGCCGTTCAAATGCCACCCGAAGCAACAGCAGAAGAACGTCAAACAGCAGTAGAAAAAGCGTTTGAGTCTCGTAACCTGATTAGCCCTTATCATCTTGATGAAGCGCAGCAAAAGCAGCTATTCGAATACATCAACAAGGCTGATGAAATCACGACTCGTGGTCAGATCAACTCAGTACCCACCTTTATTGTTAATGGTAAATATCAGGTGATTAGCAGCGGTCACGACAGTATTGAAGCTATGTCTGAGACAATTAACTACTTACTAAAACAACCTAAATAGACAAGGAGTCAACGTGTCTAAATTTCTATTTCCTCTTATTATTTTTATTCTGGCGGCATTTTTCATTTACCGCACCTGGACCAACCATAAAGTGGCAGATGAAAACTTTGCCAAGGGACAAGCATTCCTGCTAGAAAATGCCAAGAAAGAAGGTGTCATCACCACTGAAAGTGGCCTGCAATATATGGTGCTAGAGAAAGGCACCGGTGATGTTCACCCAACGGCAACAAGCAAAGTAAAAGTGCATTACCACGGTACACTTATCGATGGTACGGTCTTCGATAGCTCAGTAAATCGCGGCGAGCCAATCTCTTTCGGTCTGAACCAAGTGATTAAAGGTTGGCAAGAAGGTGTTCAATACATGGTAGAAGGTGAGAAAATTCGCCTGTTCGTACCAAGCACTCTCGGTTACGGTAAAAGTGGTACAGGCCCAATTCCACCAGCTAGTACGTTGATTTTTGATATTGAGTTGTTAGAAATTCAATAATCCCATCTAAGATTGCTAATGCCGTTTGTTTTACAGCGAACGGCATATTCCAACTCTCTGTCATCCTGAACAGCGACGAAGGAGCGTGATTCAGGATCTACTCCCCGAGCACTTTATTGCTACATCTATTTTCATAGCTTGCCAGTTTGCTGGTATTAGATTCCTAGTCTCGCCGAGGCTCGCTGGAATGACACAGCTAAAAGTCGCTAGGCGATCAGCTCTGATGTTTTCACAAAGACTTACATCATTGAGAAATCGATATTGTGATCAGCGAGTAAAGCAATAAACAACACCAGTAAGTGGTAAATAGAAAACTTAAACGTCTCTATCGCGCTGCGTTCATCCGGGGCAAACTTCAGTTTCCAGGCATGGTAAATAAACCCGGCATTAAGCAGTAGTGAAGCAAAAAGATAGATAAAGCCCACCATGCCTACTAACACCGGCATCACACACACCAGAGTAAGAAGTACCGAATACAACAGTATTGAGGTTTTGGTGTATTCGATGCCATGCGTGACAGGAAGCATAGGGATATCCACTTTACGATATTCTTCCACTCGGTGAATCGCCAGAGCCCAAAAATGGGGCGGCGTCCAGATGAATATGATCATCACCAAAAGCCACGCATTACCGTGCAATTCGCCGGTTACTGCAGTCCAACCCAACAGCGGTGGCATCGCACCAGCTATACCGGCTATCACAATATTTTGTGGTGTAGCCCGCTTGAGATACATGGTGTAGACAACCGCATAGCCAAGCAAACTCAATAATGTCATCCATGCGGTCAACGGATTTACCCAAGCGTACAGCAACACAAACCCTACTCCGCCTAAACAAACAGCAAATGTCACCACAGACTTCGGGTTGGTGTCCCCAGAGGGCAACGGACGCTTATGAGTTCGTGCCATTCGTGCATCAATTTTACGATCGATAAGATGATTAAATGCTGCCGCAGATCCAGCCATCAAACCTATTCCAGCGAGCCCTATGGCTGCCTGTAGCCAGGGGAAAGTAGCGACTGGTGCCAAATTCATCCCAACAATAGCCGTCACCAACATAAGTGCGACCACTTTTGGCTTGGTGAGTTTTAGGTAAGTAGAACCGATTCGCTTTCGTCCCTCTAAAGACAACGCAATTTCTTTATTCATAGCGAACTCCTTTCGCCTGATGACTCCACTGTGTTTTTCCCTGCCACAAGTAGAACTGACTGACACAAATCAGGCTCAACATTATGGCTGCGCCCAGTGTATGCGCCACTGCGACGTAGATAGGTAACTGAAACACAACATTACTTACGCCGAGCATGATTTGACAGATGAGCGCTAGCCCAATCCACATGCCTAGGTTTCGTGAATAATGGGACTCTTGCTTAAACAACAGCACACAATAACTAGCGACCACCAACGCGGTAATGATGGCTCCGATACGATGAGTAACGTGTATGGTCATTCTTGCCGGATACTCTAAAACGCCAAATTCGTAATTGTCGAACCCGGTTTGCCAGAACGAAAACGCTTCTTTCCAAGACAAATAACTGACCCAATCACCCTCACAGATTGGCAATGTAGTACACATCAACGCCGCGTAGTTGGAAGATGTCCAACCGCCAAGCAGAGCCTGAATAAGCACGACAGCAAACGCCACCATTGAGAACATGCGTACTGTGCTGGTGGAGGGTGAAAAATAGAGATTGCCTTGCGCCTTCAGCTGGCAATGAAATACCGCTTGCAGTGCCAACAATGTGAAACCACCGAGTAAATGAAGCATTACAACTACCGGCATCAATTTGAGCGTGACGGTCCACATGCCCAACATCGCCTGCCCTACCACCAGCAAACAGAGCATGATGGGTATCGAAGTGTTAACCCTCTCTGAGCGAGATGAAACAACGGCAATAGCTAAGATGATGATTCCAAGCGTGCCGGCGAAATAACGATGGATCATCTCCAGCCATGCTTTTTCATGTTCGACCGCACGCTCAGGAAAATTCAGGTTGGCTCTTGCGACATCATCTTCATGATGGGGAACCGACAAATGACCATAACAACCTGGCCAGTCAGGGCAACCTAAGCCAGCATCGGATAAACGTGTATACGCACCGAGCATGATCACCACCAAGGTAAGACATAAACTGATTCTCACTAATCGAATTAGTGTCATGGATTCCCCCTATCCCACTCGGGACAACTTAAGCAGTTTGCGCAAGTCAGCCAGCATATCCTTGCTAAGCTTGACCAAATCTTCGTTTGGCTTTGGCGTGTAGGACATGACTAACTGCCCCAAAGGGTCAACGATGACCACTTGTCCCTGTGCCACTTTTTCCGCTACCGAGGCATTAATTGCCATTTTCTCCATGGGCGCTTCTACTGAGTCTGATGATTCCAATGTCCATAGCACAGGCACAACACGTTCTTGATATTTTCCTAAGGCGATATGACTTTGTTTAAGCAAATGCAGCTGTTGCTGGCACTGCTGATGACACTGTTCGGGAACCACATAAGCCAATTGCCAACCATGTATCGTTTGCGGGGATGCTTGTCCCAATTGCGCGAGCGTGGTGTAAGGCTCAATGAGTTGACCGCGATTTGTCACACCACTCTGATACCAGCCCTGACTCAAGATCAGCTTGGCGACAAGCGCTGGAAGGGCAAACAAGCACACCAATGCAATCAGGACGAAACGCCCTCTTGTTACTTTCGACGTCATTTTTCACCTCCATGTGATGAGACTCCCCTTAACCAACGGAGAAAAACCACAACCGTCAGTAACAGAAAAACGCCAGCCATAGCAAACCACTGAACGGAATAACCAAAATGTTTAGCGCTTGTTAGTGGTAACGGGTTCCACGGGAAATCATATGGCCAGTTTTCTAAATTATCTGGCTGCAAAACCGCAGGCATGAGTTCGATATTTAACATCTGATTCAGTTGAGAAATATTGAGGTTTTGAACTCGAATGGACTCTCCCCGCTCGGGCATCAACTCGGAACTCAATGGGTTCATTGATTTGCGGTATAAACGCCCAGTGACCACAGTTGGCGCCTCTAATTCTTTGACGACAGGCAATTCAGCACGGGAGCGTTCCCCGGCCACAAAACCAAGCTCCAACAGTGCTAAGATGTTCTGACTCTGACTCACGGACACCACCTGATAAGCGAGATATCCCACTGCTCCGTCGTAGGTTTGGTTATCCAGCAAGATGATTGGTAAGGGCTCAGGGGCAACTTGCGCTTCAACCTTTACGCCAATGACGCTTTCTTCACGCCAGTCATTGTTATCAAGTACGACATGCATTTCCTTGTAAGGTAAGTCGGCTCTAGCGAGAATCGTCTGCTCTAGTGCTTGTTTTTGCTCACCTCTGTCTAATTGCCACAAGCCCAGTTTGACCAACAGAGAAAACACAGCCACAGTTAAACAAACTGCAGCCCAAAACCGCTTCGATAAAAGTAGCGTTGAAACCGGAGGTTCCATGTCCACCGTATTCTTATTCAAATTGACGCTCATCCTTTTGCTACTTTTCATCATATTCAACCTCGCAAAAGCGCTTATCGAAATGGTTCGTGAAGACCCAGACAACGCTGATCGTGACCATAAACCCATGAGCCACTATTTAGGTCGACGTGTCATGTTTTCCGCTTTAGTTGTCATCCTGCTACTTATCGCTCTCACTTCTGGATGGATTGATCCAAACCCTCGTCCTTACTAATGTCTGAGGACGGACTAGAGTACATAAACAAAGACAAACAGGCACAACCAAACCACATCAACAAAGTGCCAATACCAACTGCCTGCCTGAAAGGCGAAATGGTTGTTTGGAGAAAAGTGATCCTTCGCAATTCGAAATAGTAATACGATTAAGAAAATCGTTCCCAGACAGACGTGCATGCCGTGGAAACCCGTCAGCATAAAGAAAGTATTACCGTAAACCCCGGATTGCAGAGTCAGCCCCATTTCCTGATAAGCGTGGATGTACTCTTCCGCTTGGTAAAATAGGAAGAAGCCCGCCAGCACAATGGTGATTTCCAGCCAGACAATTAGCGCAGTACGTTTGTTTTGCTCCAAACTGATGTGGGCCATATGCAATGTGATGGAAGAGAGCAGAAGAATGATGGTATTGGTGAGCGGAATTCCCTGCCACGGCATCGCTTGAGTGGTTTCGCCACTAGGCGTAGTCGTCAGTGGCCATATCGCTTCAAAACTGGGCCAGAGAACCTCATTGGTCATAAAGTTATTGTCCGCCCCGCCCAACCAAGGCACTGAGACCATTCTCGCGTAGAACAGAGCTCCAAAGAATGCGCCAAAGAACATCACTTCAGAGAAAATAAACCAGCTCATCCCCTGACGGAAAGATCGGGTAATTTGCGAGCTGTATTTACCAGTCAGGGACTCGGTAATCACGTTGCTAAACCAGCCAGCTAACATGTACAGCAGAAACAGAAATCCTACGGCCAAAACAACACGACCAATCGATCCGACCGGACCTTCACTTTGGGTCCCCTGTACGGTCATACCTGCACCGACAGCGACTAAGAACAGAGCAAACGCGCCAAGAATTGGCCAGCTGCTTTGAGCAGGAACATAATAAGTCCCAGGTTTATTACTCATAAGTTCTCTCCTTACAGACGTTAATTGGTCTGCGCTCTCTATGAGAGGCTAACTCCCTTCCTGTGGCGGCAGTTTGTAGAGTGTGTAAGACAGCGTTAACGTATTTATTGAGTCGGGAATATCGGGCTCAATGTAAAAAATCAGTGGCATTTGTGCGTGTTGATTGCCATCCAACGGCTGCTGGTTGAAGCAGAAGCACTCTATCTTGTTAAAGTAAGCCGCGCCGTTACCCGGTGAAACAGACGGCACCGCTTGTCCAACCAATTTGTGTCCGCTCTGGTTAAACGCAAGGTATTCGGTTTGTATTACCTGACCGGGATGAACATCCATAGCAATGACTTTGGGTTTAAATTCCCAAGGCATATCCGGATTAACGTGCGCCATAAACTCCACTCGAATCGTACGGCTTATGTCTGGCTGCATACCTGCAGGCTGAATCGCCGCCACTTCGCTGGTTTTGCCGTTGATCCCCAACGCATCGCACATCACGTCATACAAAGGGACTAAAGCAAAGCCAAAACCGAACATCAGGACCGTAGCAAGCAGTAGCTTGATGGTCAGTTTTCTGTTGGATGGATTAGATTGAGTCACGGTCGCCACCTACATTTAATCGACTTTAGGAGGCGTAGTGAAAGTATGATGCGGAGCCGGACTTGGTACTGTCCATTCCAACCCTTCCGCTCGCTCCCAAGGTTTCGCCGTCGCTTTCTCTCCACCGCGAATACACTTGATGACCACCCATAAGAAAATCAATTGAGACAGTCCGAAGGCAAAGCCACCGATGGATACAATTTGGTTAACGTCCGCAAACTGGATCGCGTAATCCGGGATTCTTCGTGGCATACCGGCCAGCCCTAAAAAGTGCATAGGGAAGAACAACACGTTGACTGAAATCAGCGAACACCAGAAATGCCACAAACTTAGCCTGTGGTCATACATATTGCCGGTCCACTTCGGAAGCCAGTAATAAGCCGCCGCCATAATGGAGAATACGGCCCCGGAAACCAACACGTAATGGAAGTGGGCAACCACAAAATAGGTATCGTGATACTGGAAATCGGCTGGCACGATAGCCAGCATCAAGCCTGAAAAACCGCCAATGGTAAACAACACGATAAACGCGATAGCAAATAACATCGGCGTCTCGAACGTTAACGCGCCACGCCACATGGTCGCGACCCAGTTAAACACTTTTACGCCGGTCGGTACTGCGATCAGCATGGTGCAATACATAAAGAAGATTTCAGCAAATACGGGCATACCGGTCGTGAACATATGGTGCGCCCATACAAGGAATGACAGCAGCGCGATACTACACGTCGCGTAAACCATAGAGTGATAACCAAAGAGTTTTTTACCACTAAACGCAGGAATGATCGCTGAGACAATACCAAACGATGGCAGGATCATGATGTACACTTCCGGGTGACCAAAGAACCAGAAAATGTGTTGGAACATGACCGGATCACCCCCACCTGCCGCATCAAAGAAACTGGTGCCAAAGTACTTGTCTGTGAGAACCATGGTTACCGCGCCAGCCAAAACAGGCATAACGGCGATAAGCAAGAATGCAGTGATCAGCCACGTCCAGACAAACATCGGCATCTTAAACCAGGTCATGCCCGGTGCACGCATATTCACGATGGTTACGATGACATTGATCGCGCCCATGATTGAGCTAATACCCATGATGTGTACCGAGAACACAAACAAGGCCGTACTGTCCGGGCCATACGTGGTTGAAAGCGGCGCGTAGAATGTCCAGCCAAAGTTAGGTCCACCGCCCGGTAAAAACAGAGAACTTAATAAAATGAGAAACGCAAAAGGCAAGATCCAAAAGCTCAGGTTGTTCATGCGCGGTAAGGCCATATCAGGCGCGCCAATCATCATGGGGATCATCCAGTTCGCCAAGCCAGTAAAGGCGGGCATTACCGCACCAAATACCATGACCAAACCGTGAACTGTGGTCATCTGATTAAAGAATTCAGGATCCACCAATTGTAAGCCTGGTTGAAACAGCTCGGCGCGAATGACCATCGCCATTGCCCCGCCAGTGAGGAACATCGCAAAACTGAACCAGAGGTACAAAGTACCGATGTCTTTATGGTTGGTCGAATACAACCAACGAGCAAGACCTTTGGGCGTATGATGAATATCGTGGTCATCATCGAGAGCGATGGTTGAATTCGCCGAAGTTTGCGCTTCAATCGGTGCTGACTTCACGGCTTTTTCTGCTGGCTTGCTCATATTTCCTCCTTAGCACTTTTTTGTGCCTTAAAGGCATTGACATCAGATGCTTGAACGGTGTCGCCAGTATCGTTCCCCCACGCATTTCGTTGGTAGGTTATGACTGCAGCGATTTCCTGGTCACTCAGTTGATTGGCAAAAGCTTGCATAGCTGTTCCGGCACGGCCATTGACTATCACATTGATGTGCTCTGTCACATCCCCCGTCGCCACAGGGCTGCCTTTGATTGCTGGAAATGCGCCTGGTATACCTTCACCACTGGCTTGATGACAGACGGCACAGCGAGCAGTGTAAATCGCTTCGCCTTGAGCCATCAGCTCGTCCATGGATAAGTCTTGGATTAAGGCCTCTTGAGCAGCGGCTTTCTGAAGCGCTATCTCTTCTTTCTTACCTGATAACCACTGTTCAAACTCGTCTTCTTCCATCGCGTGTACCACGACTGGCATGAACCCATGTGCGCGACCACACAACTCGGCACATTGACCTCGGTACACACCTGGTTCATCAATTCGTGTCCAGGCTTCATTAATAAACCCAGGCACGGTGTCTTTCTTCACGGCAAAATCAGGCACCCACCACGAGTGAATAACATCGTCTGACGTGAGAAGAAAACGGACTTTGCGATTAACCGGCAGGACAAGCGGGTTATCTACTTCAAGTAAGTAATGAGCGCCTTTGGCTTCGATTCCGTCAATCTGCTTCTGACTGGTTGCGAGAAGACTAAAAAACTCGACGTCTTGACCAAAGTAGTTGTAGTGCCATTTCCACTGAGAGCCAGTGATTTTGATGGTGAGATCCGATTGACTGGTATCTTCCATTGCAACTAAAGTTTTTGTTGCGGGGATTGCCATTGCGACAAGAATGATGATAGGGATAACCGTCCAAATAATTTCCACTTTGGTGCTTTCATGGAAATGAGCGGCAACGGCTCCTTTTGACTTGCGATGACGAATTATGGAATAGAACATGACACCAAAGACCACAAGGGCAATCGCACAGCATATGTAGAAGATCAGCATATGCAATTCATACACTTGCTCACTGATCGCTGTGACCCCTTTGGTCATATTGTAGTCATTGTCTTTCGACCATCCATGAGAGGAGAATGTGATTAAAATCACATTCAGTGTTAAGGCAAGAGTAGTCGCTAATCTTTTCAAAAGATCTCTCCTCTGCTCAGCCGCTACGCTTACGCGAGCTTCCTTGCGTCCCGATGCAAATATCGAACAAATTTACGAAAAATCGCTAAAACTGCGATTTCAACATGGTTTGTTATATTTATGTTAAAAGGCTAGTTATAGTTCTAAAGTTCTTCAAGAAATAAAATACGAATAAATTTTGTTCGATAATTAAAAAATAAATTCGGTTTATCGATTGCCCTCTTTGAATTGGAATTGAGAACCATTTACATTAATTGCAATCTATGACGAAGAGTCAAAACAGGTAGGCTCCCCACCTAAGGAAAGACAGACATGACAGCAATAATTGATCAATGGCTAGCACGAGACCCCGACCCAAAGACTCGTGAAGAGCTGCAACACCTCGTCGATAAAAATGCACAGCAAGAACTCAACGACCGATTTGGTTCACGTCTTGCTTTTGGTACTGCAGGACTGCGAGGAAAAGTCGGCGCGGGTCCAAACCGTATGAACCGCCTCGTTATTCAGGAGACTGCAACCGGACTTGGCCACTACTTGATTGAACAGGTTCAAGATGCAACGTCGCGCGGCGTTGTTATAGGCTACGATGGCCGTCCGGACTCCAAACAGTTCGCGCATGACACCGCGTCTGTGCTGACCGCTCTTGGTATTAAGGTTTATCTGACGCATAAAGTAGCAGCCACGCCAATCGTTGCCTTTGGTGTACGTACACTGAACGCTGCTGCTGCCGTTGTCGTAACCGCGAGTCACAACCCACCGGAATATAATGGCTTTAAAGTGTATTGGGAGAATGGCGCGCAAATCATCCCACCACATGACTCCGGGATTGCCGCTGAAATCGACCAAGCAACGACCAAACCTTTACCATTAATGTCATTAGACGATGCAAAACAACAGGGATTACTGGTTTGGCTGGAAGATGACTACTACCAGAGCTATCGCCAAACCATGAACGAAAATGCGTTGCTAACACCAGATTCCAGCACTGACATTTCTATCGTTTACACGGCCATGCATGGTGTCGGTGCCGATATGGCGGAGACACTTTTGGCTGATGCCGGGTTTAAAAAAGTGGCGAGTGTAACAGAGCAGCGAGAGCCTGATGGTACCTTCCCAACGGTTAACTTCCCTAACCCAGAAGAAGCAGGGGCAATGGACATGGTGATGGCTTTGGGTAAATCGGTTGACGCCGATATCGCCTGTGCTAACGACCCAGATGCAGACCGTTTTGCAGTCGCGGTTAAACGCTCTGATGGTGAGTATCAAATGCTCACTGGTGACCAAGTCGGCTCGCTATTTGGTGATTACTTGCTGGAACAACAACCAAACTCGCTGGTGGGAAATACCATCGTCTCTTCTCGCCTATTAAGCAGCATTGCCAAAGCACATGGTGCAGAATATTACCAAACCCTGACTGGTTTTAAATGGCTGACTAACATCGCCATGGAGAAAGAAACAGCGCAAAACCCATTCTTATTTGCTTACGAAGAAGCCCTGGGTTACACCGTGGGTAATAAAGTCTGGGATAAAGATGGCCTATCGGCGATCGTTGCCTTCGCTCAGTTGACAGGAAAACTGAAAGCTGAAGGCAAAACTGTGTGGGACAAACTGGAAGCGCTTTACCGTCAACATGGCTTCTACTTCAACGCGCAGCGCAGTATTGCTTTGGATCCAAAATCGCCACCAATCGGTGACAAGTTACGTGCAGCACCACCAAAGGATATCGCGGGGAAAAAAGTAGTAATAACAGAAGATTTAAAAACATCAGTAAGAACCTATGACGACGGCTCTGAACAAGCGATCGATTTACCATCCAGTGATGTATTGATCTACCACCTCGAAGACCAATCCCGCGTGATCGTTCGACCTTCAGGCACTGAGCCTAAATTGAAATGTTACTACGAAGTCATCTCTGATTTTCCGGACAACATGAGCTATGAACAAGCCCAGCAAGCTGCAGAAGCGAAGATGAATGAACTTATCGACGCCCACCAAAAAAGCTTGTAAGTAAAAACCTCAAAACAAAAACAGCCAGCAATCAATGCTGGCTGTTTTCTTCGCATTTGAAAATGTTATAGAACGAAACTACTCAACATCCACAATGCCAGAATCACAAATACGAGTCCCATCAATTTATGTTGGACCATGCGGAATTTATCATTTTCAATCAGCCCCTTACCCACACTGCCAGCCAGCGCGACAAGTAACAGATTAAACAGTAGCCCCATAACGTTAAGTAACAAGCCAAGCGCTAGCATTTGCTCACCCGATGAAGCCGTAATGTTGCTGGAAACAAACTGAGGCAAGAACATAACAAAAAACACTAACGCTTTTGGGTTGAGTAAATTACTCATCAAAGCACGCTGGTAATAGGTCGTCGCCATTTTACTCATTTGATCAAGTTCAGGCGCCGACGAAGCTTGCGCTCTCATACAGTCCCATCCCATTTTTAGCAGGTAAGCACCGCCCAGCAAATGTAGCACCTTCAGCGCAACCGGACTCATCGCGACCAGTGTGGAGACGCCCATCGCTGCCAACAGGGTTAAAATGACGCCTGAGGTCGCATTGCCAAGGCTGGCAAACAGCCCAACTTTTTTGCCATAGCTCATACTTGAACTGGCAATCAGTAACATATCAGGACCAGGCAACATCAATAACGCCAGAACAGCAGTCAAATAAACAGGGAGTACAACTAAATCAATCATGGAAGAAAAGCAGTGCAATAAAAAAGGAGGCGGATCATATATCAATGATATGACATAAAACAATAGATATATTCCGCGATAAGGATGACAACCAATATTTTAATTCGCGAATTTATAACTTAGCAACCTATTGGCCTTTTAACATCTAACCACAATTTTTAAAACACATAGCAATTTTGTTCAATGCACATTAACGTACTCGCGCTAACTTGTAATAAAACTGCTCTCTGGATAAATAAGAATAAAATGGAAAATACTTTGCCTTTAGAAGCACAAGCAAAAGCCGCACTGTTTTGGCAAGGCACGATAGCCATGATGCCACTCAGCATTGCAGTCCTTCCTTGGGGGCTGCTCGCGGGCTCATTTGCAATCGATACCGGCCTCACTCCGCTTGAAGGACAAGCGTTGTCGGCGATCCTATTTGCAGGATCCGCACAGCTGGTTGCGATGGGGATGATAAAAGCTGGGGCTGGATTAACAACCATGTTGTTAACGACTTTCTTTATTACTTCTAGACACTTTCTGTATAGCGTCTCTATGCGCAGTAAGATCTCACCACTTCCCGTAAAGTGGCGTCTTTCACTCGGATTTTTGCTCACCGATGAGCTGTTTGCCATTGTTGGCCATCACTCGGACAAGCAGTTTAACCGGTGGTATGCGCTTGGTGGTGGCTTAAGTTTTTACCTTTTTTGGAATGCGGCCACGTTAACAGGCATCGTAGCAGGAAGTATGATCCCCGAGCTGAATGAAATGGGGCTTGAATTTGCAGTGGCTGCGACGTTTATTGCGATCGTCGTACCAACCATAAAAAATGCAGCAGTACTGGCCAGTGTCGTCATTGCATTGGTAAGTTCTGTCGCACTTGCCTATTACCAGGTTGAAGGCAGCCTGATGATTTCAAGCATTTTGGCAATGCTAACCGGATACTTTGTCGAACAGTTTACGGAGAAACACGCATGATTATGTTATCGATCTTACTGATGACGGCACTAGTATTCACCAGCCGATACTTGTTTCTTGAGCCAAAACTGCCAATTCGACTCGGCGTACGCACGCAAAAGGTTTTGAGTTACGCGAGCCCGGCAGTGCTGACAGCAATTTGGGCCCCGATTGTTTTTCTTCCCGAAGGCGAACTCGGATTAAGCTTACAAAATCCATTTTTGCTCGCCGCCATTATCGCCGTTTTAATCGCTTATCTGACCAAAAACGTGTTAATGACGACGATTGTAAGCATGGTCGCATTTCTCCTTCTAAGAGTTCTGCTTTAATCAGCAACCCACTCAGTTTCAAACAAGGTGACGTCGCCGCATTTTAGGCGTCCGAGAAAAACGTCACCTTGATGAACTTCTCCAACACCTTTAGGTGTGCCCGTCATGATCACATCACCATCTTCTAAACGGGTGTAGCTGCTTAGCTCATCCAGAATAGTGAAAGGAGGATATAGCATCTGCTTTACGTGCCCTTTTTGTACGTGAACACAATTAATCAAAAGTTCGAGATTCAGATCGTTGATATCTATCCCTTCAAGAGGAACAAAACGGCTGAACACAACAGAGCCATCAAATGCCTTTGCTCGCTCCCAAGGTAGCCCCTGTTTTTTCAGCGTGGATTGTAGACCTCGCTTCGTCAGATCTAGCCCTAAACCAACTGCCGCATATTGGCCATTTTGAATCAAAAAACAAATTTCTGCTTCGTAATGCAATGGTTCTTGATGAAACGAATGCAAAACCTCAGAGATTGATGATGAAGGTTTATTGAACACCACCATCTGTTCTGGTACCGCATTATCAAGCTCATGGATGTGCTCTACGTAGTTGCGGCCTACACACAAAACTTTACCTACTTTAACTTTCTTTTCTTCTACCTGAATTTCACTCATTGCTCATCCCTGAAAAAATATATACAAATTCTTAGAGTTAACGACACTAGATCGCATACCCGCTTTTTAAAATCAAGCAATTCGACTGATTTTGAGTTTTGTGTCACCAATCTGAATCAGAACACTTATTGAACAAATCAATTGCGTTTGGAAAGCAATATTCTGCTGTTGAGTAAAGTGTAGAAAAGTCAGCCATTTACTCGCAATAAAACTGAAATAGAATCATAACAGAACAGAAATCTATCTTTCATTTTCACCGTTTACCTTAGCGTCATCAACACATCAGGCAAGAAAGCCCATTTATAACAAATAAGGTATTAAGATAATGAAAAAAGCAGCACTAACTACTGCAATTCTATCAGCATTGGTAACAGCACCATCTTTCGCAGCAACCGTTTACTCAAACGACGGCACAGAGTTAAAAGTTGGCGGTCGTGTTGAATTTCGCGGTGATTTTATCGGTTCAGGCGGCGCAGAAGTTGAAGGCTCAATGGAAGATAAAAGTCGTGCGCGTGTTAACCTTAAGGGTAAAACAGACATCGGTAACGGCCTTTCAGCATTTGGTGTATACGAAGCTGAGCAAGACACTGGCGAGAGCGAGTTTCAAAACCGTTACATGTACGCAGGTGTAGATTCAGATGCAGGTGCTTTCTCAGTAGGTCGTCAAGACATGGCTGCGGTAATCATCTCTGATATGACGGATATCACTGAGTTTTCTGGTGTTCAACAAGTTATCGATTCATCTTCTGACAAAGAAGACAGTGTGTTCGCTTACCGTGGTGAGTTTGATGCACTACAGCTGCAAGCGACTTACCAAGCGAACTCTGGCGATGACCAAGACAAATACGGCATCTCTGGTATGTACTCTCTGCCAATGGGCCTAGACCTAGGTCTTGCGTACTCAGGCGGTGACGTTGACGCAGACAACTCTGAAGACCAAATCCTTGGCGGTATCGCTTACTCTCTGGATAACCTATACCTAGCCGGTACTTACTCTCAAGGCTCACTAGATGATTCTGAAGACTTCACGGCTTACGAATTGGTAGCAAGCTACAAAGTGGCTAGCAAAGTGACCATCGCTGGCCTGTACACTTACCAAGAAAATGATCCAGATGGCGCGAGCAAGTACGACGCAACGGATGGCATCGAGCTAGTTGGTTACTACAAGCTAAACAGCAACTTCCGTACTTACCTTGCTTACTACTTCAACCAACTTGATGAAGAGAAAGATGCCGAAGGTTTGGTTACTGAAGGTGAAGACACGCTACGTCTAGGCGTACGTTACGATTTCTAATTCTCTCTTGTCCTAGAGCGAGTCCTTGGCCGGCACTTTTGTCGGCTTTTTTTTTAGCAGAAATACGTTCCCCGGTATTTCTTTGACTACTTTCATTAACTTGCGTGATTCTTCCCCTGACCTTTTCCTTATTTGTGCCCTGTTTTAATGCAATTTTTCACTGACTTAGTGCATACCTCCTAAGTGGTACAGTACGTAAAAATAAATATCGTTATATATCAAGAAGATAAAAGTTGGCACGCGAACTGCAATGTAGATATTGCAAATGCATGGCAGCGTTTGTGCTTCTCGTTCTTTGTACCTGTTTTAACAGGCACGTCCTTTGAATTGGTAATGTGGCCTCCCTATGGGAGGCATTTTTTTGTCAGTGCTTTTTATTGGCTTCATAACCAATAGCACGTATTCTCCATACCACGCTATCAGCAAAATATTTTAACGTAGCCAAACCCTTTTACCGTCGCGGACAACTAATTTGGCCTTTATCAGAGTTTGGACGTAAAAGTGCGTGTTAAGTTGAAAGAAAAATCCAGCTTTTGAGTTCTATATTTTCAGAGAAGGAAATAAGGAGCGTCGTATGACACAACCAATCAAAATTACACTCTATCGCTGGGCGGGAAGTTGGGGACCGTTCAAGGTTAATATCCCGTGTGGGGAATGTACCCTAACCCGCGATATTTTGATCGATACTTTCGAAAATGAGCTGTCCGACGTTCCTGTAGAACTGGAAGTAAAAGATTGGTTATCTTGCTGGTGGGAGCCATTAAAAGCAGGCGCGTGGCACGCGCCAATCCTGATGGTGGAAGGCAAAGTAGTCAGCCAGGGAGAAGCATTAAATCGAGGCGTATTAATACAGTCGGTTATTTCTCAGTGGGTTAAACGGGATAAGCTTAAAGGAAATATCGTTTACGGGAAGGCAACGTGTCCACATTGTAAAAAGGCTAAGCAATTGCTTGATGATGCAGGTATCTCATACCAGTACCACGATGTCGTGAAAGACAGTGCCGCGCTTTATAGAATGATTCCTGAAGTGAAAGCCATTATTGGTGAAAAAACACCCGTAACGGTCCCGCAAATATGGCTTGATAGTAAGTATGTGGGAGGCGCAGATAAGCTGGAAAAGTGGTTAGCAGCAAAGGGGCTAGATAAAGTCCCTAATAATGTTATTGAGATACCAAGCCAATCCGCATAGCGCGACTTGTAAATACGCTAACGCTATAGAAACAAAAAGCCCTGATTAGGTAATCAGGGCTTTTTGTATTAATTCGCTAGCTTTTTCACTAAACGAGAAAGAGCAGAAGCTTTTTTCTTCTTCGCTTTACCGTGAAGTGCTTTGTGCATTGCATCTTTAGCAATCATTTGGCCAATGTAAGCGCCACCAAGTTCGTTTGTCATGACCTTCTCCTTGAAGTTACCCTTCTTGATTATGTAGTAATCTTACACCACAAAAAGACAAAAACAAGATCTAAGTCACACATTTTCGTAATTAAATTTCAACCCAAACTAACCTGGACACACATTTAACTTAGCGTTTTGGCTGTTGGTAGGTTTTACCAGCAGCAACATAAGTATCTTTCTGTTTGATTTCAAAGAAAGTTTCAAAGAACCAGGCAGCAAACTTGATTAAGTGATCTCCCTCATTCATGACATGCTCAACATATTCTTGCTCTTGACCAGACTCATCTTGTTGCGTTGTCATATGGTAAATTCGCTTTTCACCATCCACTTCTGCAAGGCCAAACTGACCAGTTATAGATTGCGCCGCTTGTGCAACCTCGTCTTCTTCACAAGCTTTCAGTAGCTCTAGTGCCTTCGGCATGCTCTCTTGCTGGACAATTTCTTTTACCAACGTTTCAAATTCATTTTGTTGCATTCTTTCACCTAACGATTAAAGACGGTTTGTCGAGCATTTTAGAAAGGCGATGTCTCCCTTGCAAGAAGATTCAAACGGATGCTTCAGAATGGGACGAAAGATGGATACGCTCACGTCCTGCTTCTGGAAACAGAGCAGCCACCAGAAAACAAGGCGGGTTGCCCCGCTCCGCTTTTATGAAGCCTTGCTCACTTCAAAACGTCCGACTAATTGGTCGAGACGCTGTAGTGAATTCTGCATCAATGTTGTTCTGCGAGATAATTGTGAAGAAGCTTCTTGAAGTTGAGTCACCGTAGACTGCGCTTCATCCGCGGTTTGTCGGTGTTCTTCACTGTTTCTGGCGATATCCTGAATCAAAGTAAACAGACTGGTGACTGAAGTTTGCAACTGTTCACTTCTGGCCGATTCATCCACCACTTGCGTGTTGTTCTCCACATTGGTGATCCCTTCCTGCATATAGCTAACAGCACGCTCTGACTGAGTATGAAGCGCTGTCATTAACTCACCAATGTTATTCGCCGCCTGGGAGGTCTTGTTAGCAAGCACTCGCACTTCATCCGCAACGACAGAGAAACCTCGTCCATGCTCTCCGGCTCGCGCTGCTTCAATTGCAGCGTTCAGTGCTAATAGATTGGTTTGAGCGGTTATTTCAGTAATGACAGAAACAATACTGCCTATTTTTTGCATTTCGTTGTTCACTTCGTTCACTGTTTCAGCTGAAGATTGAACAATACTTTTAATTTGCTGAGCACTTTCTGCGGCTTTCTGATATTCAAGTTGGGCTGACTGTACGGTCTGCTGCATCAACTCGTTCATTTCATTTGCAGTATCATTAGCGCTATTAATTTCTTTACTTTGTACGCCAGCAAGAGAAAGCATGTCGGTAATGGAAGTCGCCGTCATATCACTACTTGCGAGTAATACCTGACTACGACGGAACATAGACTCCGACACCTTCTGCACTTCTTTGCTGGCGAAAACGAGCTCTTCAATAATGCCTTCTAAACTATCAATAAAACTGTTAGTCCAGCGACCTAAATCACCCGTTTCATCTGACTTAAATTTACTCTCATTCAGGCGACGTGTTAGGTTCCCGTCGCCTTCTGCTAATACCTGCATTACCTGAGTCATACTTTCAAGGTTTTTAGCCATGGGTTTAGCACTAAAAACATGGAACAACCCTATCGCAACAAGCCCCATGACAATAGAAAGCAACAGGAGCAGATCTTTTGCCAGAGGGAAGAACGCATCAATCACAAAAGGAACCAGCATAGGCCCGAAGATACTCAGTGTGAATTGCTGATTCAGTTTTTGCGCAATAGAGCGATGGCGGTAAACCTCTTCCAGATCGGACTCACACATCATGCCCCAACGATCTTTCGATCCTGGCAAAGTGAATGTCACCCCCTTACCTATCACAGGTATATGTCGGTAATCCGAATAACCCGGATAATCGATGTATATGTTCTCACCATTTCGGATCGTTTCTCGAACCCCAGGGTGAAGCTTATTCGTCGCCGGGTCATTGAACACAATCTCAAACTCAGTATGGTGATTTACCTTCACCACACCCCATTTGGTATGAACACCATCTTTCAAGTTCTCTCCGTGCGAAAAGTGGTTATCCTCAAAGCGGGAACGAGACAAAGCAACACCAGGTTTAATAGAAGGGTCAAAGTTAGAATCGACCATAAATAGATAGTTATCACCTGATTCAGTATAGATATGACCAGCTTCTCGCTGAATTAAATCACCGATAACATCATTAGGAACACGCCCACACAAGCAGCCTTTTGTATTGTTTTCAAACTCTATTGGCTGATAGAACATGAGCGTCACTTCGTCATGGAAGTGTGAGCTAGAGGGCCCAATCGCTAATGTCACATCATCACGATATGGTCCATGCAAAAAAGGTTGGGTAAGCCCTTCTTGTAACGCTTGTAGTGATACAACTTTCTTTCCTTTCTGCGCCAAATAGGAAGATTCAATAATTTCTCCCTGAGCAGAAACAATAAATAATTCGGATAGGTCAGAACTACGTTGTAATAGACGATTCAACGTATCTTGGTATTCATGTTTGGATTTAGTTGCTACGTAAAGAGAAGCGTCATGCAGAAAGGACCACTGATTTTCAGCCCAGGTGGTTAAGATTTTGACTCTGGTATTGGCAATATTCTCAAAAGTTTGTTGTAAAGAAGCTTTTCGTTTTCTGTTAAACCAGCAAGCTTTGCGCATTGCGAGTTTTCCTGTACAACCAAACCACGGCAGCCACCTCTGTTCTTCAGGCGTCAATTGCATAAAAATCCCTCGTTTTCATATTCTTATGAAGAAAATTTTGCAATCCGCGTTCCAACATTGAGATGTTAGTACATTATTCCGCACTTAAATAAAATAGAGCGTGAGTTGACTATAATATTAGAAATCAACCAGTTAAATCAACTTCAAGTATTCCCCCAACTTACATTAGAAAACCCTACTGTAGGGATTCAAACTCCAACCCGCACCAACTTAGTGCCAGAAAAGCACCATATCGAGTCAGATTAAACGTTACTGTCCTAAAACTCTTACAGAACGCACGTACGGACTTCATGTACGTATCATCATACTTCCACTCAACGCTTCATTCGGGAAAATTCGGGCTCTTTCAACCCGATAAATTTAGCAGCGTCGCAAAGAAAACAAAAAAAGCCAAGTAATACTTGGCCTTTTCAAACTAACAAGATAATAGGGTATAACCCCGCGTATTATAAAACCGCTTTCTCTTTTTCTTTCAGCAGCTTATCCATCGCATCACGATTAGCGATGAATGTTGCCATTTCTTTCTTAGGCACCGAGCTCGCCATTGGAATATTTGCTCTCATGGCATTTACTGGTCGCCCATACTGGATCAATTCGTAGTGAAGGTGAGGTCCAGTAACACGGCCCGTTTTACCCGACAGACCGATTCGTTGGCCACGAGATACTTTTTGCCCTTTCTTCACCAAGATCTTACTTAGGTGTAGATAGCGGGTTTTGTACTTACTGCCGTGTTCAACCACGACGTAATTACCCGCATATGGGTGTTTACGTGTCATGATAACTGTCCCGTCACCTGTTGAAACCACTGGTGTACCGATTGGCGTCGCGAAGTCGGTACCATTATGTGGCGCGATACGACCTGTCACAGGATGACGTCGGTTAGGGTTAAAGCCAGAACTAATACGCCAACCACGACTTACAGGGTAACGTTGGAAAGCACGCTGTAGACTTTCACCTTTCGCGTTATAAAACTGACCATCGGTGTGCAGATAAGCTGTGATTTCACGACCGCGATTATAAATTTTTATCGCTTCAATTTCATTCTTACCTGTTGAGAACCCGTTGATGCTTTGTGAACGTCTAACCACTTCAAACCGGTCTCCAGCACGAAGGTCTTTGCCAAAGTTTAATTGCTCTTTTAGCAAGTTCACAACTTGGCTGATTTCAGCAGACGTTAAGCCAAGACGACTGGCAGATGAAGAGAAACTACCATGAATAACACCGACCAGAGGTTCTTGAGTCCAAACACCAGGAATTGAAATGTCGGTAAAGTCATAACTACCGTCACCGTTCAGCTCATAAACCACTTTGTCTGCAATAGAAAATTGCAGTTCCATTTTAAGTAGTTCACCTTCGATATCATCACGCCAGAATCGTAATGTATTGCCGGGTTTCAACGTATCAAGCGCAAGGTAGTTTAAGTCAGTTTCCATGACTTTCATTAATGAGCTGTAGCCGAAACCGAGCTGGCTAAAAATCGTACTAAGATTGTCGCCAGCCTGGATTTGATATTCAAAGTTTGGTGGGGTGACAACTTCTGCAGTCGTCGCATCAAGAATTCTTTCAACAACCTGCGATTCTGGCAGGTTTAAAGCAATGGTTTTCGTCAATGGTGACTCTTTGAGAGAGTGAGAAACACCGATAGCGACCAAAACAGGTAAGGAGTACAACAGCAGCGCTCTACGACCTTTCAGATTAGGCAGCCGTCTTGTAATTTCATTTGTAGACACGGGAATTACTATCTCCTTATAAACAGGCCTATTAGCTTATGCATTCCAGCATAAGAAATCACTAGGAAATTTCGAGATCTAGCTCAGAAAACACCTTTTTTTTACACAAGTAAAATAAATTCATCCTTGTTGCATATGTAGGAAATTACCTACACGCTTCAGGGATACAGAATTTAATTGCTTAGGTGTTTCCGACATCGCTTGATTTACATCATGCGTGAGATAGGAAGCCTCGATAATAGTATCGTCTCGCCATTCCAATTGATGAAATTTAATACGATCACCGATGAACACACTATCAAGTAATATGACACGGCTTGGCAGTGCATCAAATTTAAACAGACCAATATAATAAAATGCCCCTGTCCCTTGTGTAGTCACTATCATCGGTGCAAGGATCCACGGCTCCTGATTTATCTGGCGTTGAGCTATAAACTCCGTCGGTAACAAAACCTTACCTTTTGTAGAACCAGCGTCATAATGACCGATCAAATAACCAAGTTCTTTATCCCAATCTTCAATGAAGCTCACTGCATTTTGCTCAGGAACCTGAATTGTCCACGGGTTTGAAGATTTGATATTAAGCACGTCCGAAATAATCGAATTTGATTGAACTTCGCGTTGTGGAAACTTGGCTAATATTTCATCATCGGAGAGGCTAAAGCGGTAAACACCCGCAACAATCACAGTGATTAATAATACAACGGGAATAAGAAGGATAAGTGGAATAGGCAGAATTCTATTGCGAGCCATAGAGACTTCCTTGTTTTTATATTTTATAAATCGCGCACGGAGTATATACCAAATAAAGCGTCTTCACCGTAAAACAAACTCGGTACCAATACATCAAATGTTTCAAAATAAAAATGACCTAGCCTGACTAAGTTCGTCGAGTTTTCGTTTGAAAGGTGATCGCTGCCATGGGGTATTCGGCCTTAAATGTCCTAAACTGTTCTCTGAGAACTTGAGAAGATTTAGCCCTGCGTGACACTAACCATCCGATTGCCATTACAGGTGCTCAACGGGACATGAAGACAGTTTGAGGTTATTTAAGTTAAACGATGCCAAAACCAAACAGAACCCACTCATGCGAATGTGCGTGCGGCTTGATTCAACTTCGCTGCTTAGGTGAACCCATGAGTACATCAATTTGCCATTGCTTTGAATGTCAAAAACGAACTGGCAGCGTATTTGGCGTTCAGGCTCGCTTCGCCAAAGAGCACGTCATTTTAGATGGTGACGCGATTAGCTATACCAGAATCAGCGACGACGGGAGCGAGGTCCGATACGAATTTTGTCCAGCCTGTGGCACCACTATGCGCCTATTACTCTCCGCTGCACCAGACATTATTGTTGTACCGGTAGGGCTCTTTAGTGACAAGGAGTTCCAGGAGCCGACCGTTTCTATCTATGAAGAAAGAAAGCATGGCTGGGTCAGTTTCGAATGCACGATGGAGCACATCGAATGAGCGTCAACCTTATTTAGGAAGGTACACACTTTCCAAAAAAGTAGCTTGTTCTCAAGCATTTTCCATCACTATTTGTTACCTCTGATTTGTTGTGATTGGCCTATCCGCCGCTTTTTTGAGTTTTTTTTGAGAATGATCAACCGAGTTGTACTGTGAGGGGTTTCGTATCTCGGTATGAGCGCTATAATCGCCTCCTAACATTTGGTGGGGTTTTATTGTGATTTCCAGACTTCCTCGTTGGGTGGAATATGGCGCGTTTCTACTGGCTCTTCTCGCAGGCTGCGTCAATGCCGTTGGTCTACTCGGCTTTCAACATCAAGCGATAACACACATTTCCGGAACCGTAACTCAGCTAGGAAACAGCTTGCTAACAGGTGTGGACAGTTCCATTCACCTGCTCTTTATCGTATTTAGCTTTTTGATTGGTGCTGCGTTCAGTGGTTTTTTTATCGAAAGCAGTGCATTAAAACTTGGGCGTCGTTACGGGGTTGCGCTGTGTATTGAAGGCAGTTTACTCCTTCTTAGTTTGGGCTTTTTGGTTCAGGGCAATGTTTATGGCCAATATTTAGCTTCCGCTGCCTGTGGTTTGCAAAACGCGATGATTACGACATTTAGCGGCGCTGTAGTCAGAACCACTCACATGACCGGTATTATTACTGATCTAGGCATCATGATTGGCGAAAGCTTGCGCGGACGTCAATTTGACCGTCGAAAGGCCCTATTGTTCTTATTTATCTTTTCAGGTTTTTTGCTCGGTGGCGTAGCCGGAGCAGCCTTATTTACTGTGTATGGTCTGCATACACTGGTCTTTCCAGCGCTATTAGCCTTCGCTACCGCCATCATTTATTGGATATATTTGTACAAGCTAAACCACAGCCCAACATATTGATAGTAAAAACAAACTATCAAATAACGACTGTAAAGCAGTCTAAGTGTAAATAGTTTCATAGCACTTAGGCTGTAAATCAGAACCTGACTGAATAGCATCACAAACGCGCCAGCGAATTCCGCTCTCGTGCCTTACGACTATCCCTAACTTTCCCTCTCCCGTATTCAACACTCAAACTTGGCATGTGTCAGTGGAAAGTCGTTATGTTAGGAAAGTGTAACGGTGAAAAATTCGACAAATACCACATGACTTAAATCACACTTATCCACGGTTTTACTATTCCAATCACACTGTTTTCCAGAATTACCTTCACAGAAGTCAATTGATGATACAATTTTCTAACACGGGCAACATATTCGTATACAGAATTGCATTATTCAATCAGTTTTCCGACAAATCGACTGAATAAGTAAATGTATTTAATGAATAGTATTGCAATGGATGCAGTTTGCGGGTACCCTCCGCTTCCTGCGATTAAATACGGATGTTTAGTGAATATTTATGTCATGCAGTATGGCAAGTATTGACTAGTAGTAACACGAGACAATGTATGCACAATAATACTAATGCTACTGAAGCACCTAAAGGCAACTTTTGGATGTTCCTGATCCCATCCTTAATCGGTCTTTTACTTTTTATGGCGCCAATCTCTTATGATGGTGACCTTACTATCCCAGTTGCAGTCATGGCTAAAGTCATTCCGGCTGTGCTTGGCGACACATTGATTGCCATTATTACCGTTATCATCGCTTTTATGGCTGTCGCTTCTGTTCTTTGCAAAATTTTCCAGCCAGCTGCGATTCTTCGAAATGGTTTCCTGAACGGCCTGTTTAACCCATCTCCACTTTGGTTGCTTGTTCGCTTAATCGGCGGTGCTGCCGTGTTGATGACCTTCTTTGAAATCGGCCCTAAAGCGGTCTGGGAAGAAAACACAGGAGGATTGGTTCTAACAGGACTCTTACCAACGCTGTTTGCGGTATTCATCTTTGCAGGCCTTTTACTGCCTCTGCTGCTTAACTTTGGTCTGCTGGAGCTGTTTGGCGCATTGCTAAGTAAAATAATGCGTCCAGTATTTAACCTGCCGGGTCGTAGTGCTATCGACTGTATGGCGTCTTGGTTAGGTGATGGCAGTGTTGGTATCTTGCTGACCAGTAAACAGTACGAAAACAAGTTTTACACCCAACGTGAAGCTGCGGTAGTGGGGACCACATTCTCAGCAGTTTCTATTACCTTCAGTTTGGTCGTTATCGCTCAGGTTCAACTTGAGCACCTGTTCCTGCCGTTCTACGGTACTGTCTGTCTCGCAGGGGTCGTTGCTGCTGTGATTATTCCTCGCTTACCACCACTAAGCCTTAAGAAAGATCGCTATATTGACGACAGTAAGCCAGACAAAGATGCAGATGCTGTTCCTGAAGGCCATACTACATTTTCTTGGGGTATGGATCTGGCTCTAAAACGCGCGTCAGAAGTGACTTCGTTCCAATCGGTGTTTAAAGAAGGTGTTCACAACGCAATAGACATGGTCTTTGGCGTTCTACCTGTAGTTATGGGCCTGGGTACCGTAGCTTTGGTCGTGGCAGAATACACACCAGTATTTGAGATTCTGGGTCAGCCATTCATCCCATACCTTGAATTGCTGCAGATCCCTGAAGCGGTAGCCGCATCGCAAACCATCGTCGTTGGCTTTGCTGACATGTTTATCCCTGCGATTCTGGCTGCATCAATTGATAATGAAATGACTCGCTTTGTCATTGCGGCTATGTCAGTAACTCAGCTTATCTACATGTCTGAAGTAGGTGCTTTGCTGCTAGGCAGTAAGATTCCAGTTAATATCGTAGAATTGTTCGTTATCTTTATTCTACGTACCCTAATCACACTGCCTGTGATTGCTGGTATGGCGCACCTAATCTTCTAAGATCAATTACTCTTGTTAAGGCTCCGCTGCGGCGGGGCCTTTTTTATTTCTTAGTTCAAGATTTCCTATCGCTTCGTTTCAATCGTGGTTCACAATACCAATCGATGAAATTGGCTGGTTATTCTCTTGTCTCAAGTTTGCACCATTCTCATCAGACCAGCCTGCAGAGACTCATCTTAGCATGGCCTCTGCTCTAACTTATTCATATCAAAGAAGTAAATAATAACTTCAACTTTCAGCCATAAGCAGTGTGCCAAATCTAGTGCTTTTTTATCCAAAAAACGCATGTTTAGTTTCAAGTTTTTCACAATATTGTCGATAAGTAATGAAGAACCAAACACACTGGTTTCTTTTGCTATCAAATTCACCCGGGTAATAAGAGGTGAAAGCAGGGATGAGCCATAGGGATACTCAGAGGAAAACAAATGAAATTCAGACACAAGGTTGTCACCGCCTCTTCAATTTTGCTACTAATTACTGTATCGCTACTGTCGATAGAGCAAGTCATAACAATCCGTACGCAAACCAGCGAACATATTGATTCTAGCGTGCAGGAAATACTAACGAGCGTAGGGAACACCGTAGAATCAGAGATGGCAGCCAAGAAAGATCTTGCTCGCTCTACTACCGAAATCATTGAGCTAGATCCAAACTCATATGACTATGTTAAGAGTATTGTCGAGAAACCAACCCTGAAATCCAGCTTCATCGCGATTGGTTTAGGATATGACAGTAACGGATTCGTGGTCGAAAATGACGATGGGTGGGAACCAGATGCGACTTACGACCCTCGTAAACGTCCTTGGTTTATCGACGCAAAGAACAAAGGCGACCTTGCAGTTACCGCTCCATATGTTGATGTCTCGACGAAAAGTGTCATTATCTCGGTTGGAACAGCGGTCCAAGAAAATGGTCAGTTTACAGGTGCTATGTTTTATGACTTAGCTCTCACGACACTTTCCGATTTGGTCAATCAAGTAAACTTGTTTGACGCGGGCTATCTGTTTCTAGTTTCTTCTGATGGCACCACCATTGCGCACCCTAACAGCAAGCTTCATGGCGAGAAAATAAGCAGCTACTTACCGCAGGTCAAACTGGAAAGCACGAATCAAAAGATTGAAATTGATGGCAGCCCTTACATGGTCAGCCTCGAGCACATTCCAAGCGAAGATTGGTACCTAGGTGCAGTAATCGACGAAACAATCGCCTATGCAGACGTAGCGGAGTTACGTAACAGTGCGATCATTTATTCAATCATTGCGATTATCGCGTCAATTATTGCGTTAACTCTGTTGATTCGCACATTAATGCGCCCGCTTGATACTCTCAACAACGCGATTAAAGATGTGGCATCAGGAAAAGGCGATCTCACTCAACGTCTGGAAACCAATACCGATCCTGAGTTTTCTGAGCTTGCAAAAAACTTCAACACCTTTATAGAAAACTTACAGCATCAAATCATTGAATCAAAAAATATTTCTGACCAGATCTTAACTGGTACGCAAATTACCGCCAAGGGTGCCGAAGACTCCGCAGGCGCAATTCAAACTCAGCTACAGGAGCTTGAACAGTTAGCAACGGCCATGCACGAAATGTCGGTTACAGCAACCGAAGTAGCGAATAATGCTCAAGGAGCTGCTAGTGCAGCGAAAGAAGCGGATCAAGCGACGGTTGAAGGTTCATCAGTCGTAAGCGAGTCGACACAAACCATCAACCTGCTTTCGGACAGTATTGATTTGGCCGTCGAGGAGGTTCATGTCCTTGAATCGGCAACGGCGAACATTGAAACGATCCTTAAAGTGATTAACGACATCGCAGATCAAACCAACCTACTCGCGCTTAACGCAGCGATTGAAGCCGCACGAGCGGGTGAGTCAGGTCGAGGCTTTGCTGTGGTAGCAGATGAAGTGCGTACGTTAGCTCAGCGCACACAAGAGTCCACTACAGAGATTCGTAGCATGATTGAACAGCTTCAGTCTGGAGCTTCATCCGTTGCCAGTGCGATGCACCAAAGTAAGGGCAGCGCTGTAGAAGCCGTGGAAAAAGCCGAGTTAGCCAATAATTCACTGCAACGTATTCGTGATGCTATTCAGCGAATTTCTGACATGAACTTACAGATAGCCTCTGCAGCTGAAGAGCAGAGCTTAGTTGCTGAAGAGATCAACAACAATACCGTTAATATTAAAGACCTGTCTACTCAGGTTGCTGAATCAGCGAATCGAACCAACGAAGCAATGCAAACTCAGCAAGAGGATGTTCATAAACAAGACGAAATCCTCAATCGATTTACCGTATAAAGTAACCTTCAATAACAACAGCGAGCCTAGCTCGCTGTTTTGCGTTTCATCCACTTATAAATTCAGACTACAGTCTTAAATCGACATGAACATAACGATCGTTTGAACGACGATAATAGTGATCGTCAACTTTCAAATAGGTCAAATTACCAATTTGGATAAATACGCTATTGCTTGGAACGCGATCGCGGTAGTAATACCTTTGTCTTGGTGGTCTATGCTCAACCACAATCACATCTCGATGCTTATATTTATGTTTATGCTTATGCTTACGCTTATGGTGGTGACGATCATGGTCATCATCATCGTGGTAGTGATGATGATGCTCTCGTTCATAGCGATGTTTATGCTTTGGATCCGCCATCGCGTCGGCACTAAACATACCTAAAGAAAGCATCACGCCAGCCATGGCAACAGATAATTGTTTTGACACAACAGTTCCTCTCATCGAAATTACCCCTCTGATCTTAGGCAGCGGGGAGCTATACCATGTCAGATCCCCGCTAAGGTTTTTCACCAAACCGTCAGTTTTTTTGCCAAATATCGGGGTTACGTCAGAACCATTACTCCGCCACAATGCCTATCATTATTTCTGAACCAATAAAAAAGCCGCGCTATTTCATCAGCGCGGCTTTAGCAAAATTGTCTTTTACAAGGTTATTACACTGCTTGAGCAATTAACAAGAAGCAGCCAAACAAGAACATCATGCCCATTCCCATCGCGCCACCGCCAGCTTCATAGATATTGCTATCTTCCACTGGTACACGACGGACTTTCATCGTCATCGAAAGAGGAACAAATACCGCGAGGAATACCAAGATAATACCAGCATAGCTAAGGATAGCTAAGAAGTGCTCTGGTGCAAACACCGCCCCCAACAAAGGTAAGATAAATGTGGTTACAAACACCACTGGCTTATTTGCTTGTAACAAGTCTGCATTTTGGTCGTAAAGAGCCATCGCCACCCCTAAGAAAGAGGTCAGTAGCGCAAGGCCCGTAAACATAGACAGAATAAACTCCAGACCCGAGTACTGCTCTCCAAGTACCGCAATCAATTCAGTCACATTTGAGTATTGTGCTAGTTCATGAGGTGGTAGGTTACCTACAACAGCAAGCAGCCAAAGCAGATAACAAACAAGCGGAATGGTCGAGCCAGCAATGATCATGTTACGCAGTTGCGTTTTACTCGCTTCTTTGTTGTAGCTTACAAGTGAAGGAATCACCACCATAAAGCCAAAGCTTGTAAATAGAACAGAGCTGGTTTTAATCAAGGCCACTTTGTCTTCGCTGACGACTTCATCCAATCCTTCAAACGTCACGCTTGGCATAAGAGCAAAAAGAGTGAGAACAAGTGCGACGATCATACCAATAAACAAGGCGCGATTAAGCTTATCAACGACACCAGTGCCGGCAGAAACAACGATGCCAACCAAAAGAGTGAAGCCAACTTGGCTTGAAATTGTCGAGATTGGGAGTCCCATCGACGCAGTAACTTTTTGTAGCAAATCACCAGCACCGATAATGTAAGCCATGAGTAGACAAACAAGCAGCGCATAAAGCAGGCCGTTAGTAATCAACTGACCACCTTTACCCAGCGTTTCTCGGGCAATCGCGTTCATGCTAACGCCACCACCAACTTTACAGCTCGCTTCAAGAAGAAGCAGTGCCGCGTAAGTGGTTCCGGCCCAGATGAATAGCATAAGAAGTGTGCCCCAAAGGAGGCCAAATTGAGCAAGCACCATAGGTATAGCAAGCATACCGGCGCCAAGAGCAGTACCTGCAACAATCAGGGAGCTGCCGACAAGTTTTAGATTCACGGTTAATACCTCTAAATTCAATCCGTTTTTGTTTCGCCTGCCGTACTCAATCCAAAGTACAAACAACAAAAAGTTCCCTATTTGCCAAAATTGGCCGAAAACTGGCGGCAATTAGCAATAACATGCACTGAAAAAAGAGAATGTACTCTAATTTCATCGGCATGTAGGCGATCATTTTTGGGCGATATTCTGATTGATGGGATGCCCACATTTTGGGTTCGAAGCAAAATAGGTCATCAGATTCATCAATCTCTCACTCGAAATAGAATGAGATTGGTTCGGCGAGATTGTACGGCATAACCAGGAGAATTGAAAAGTAAAAGGTCAAAGTTTCAGCCATATATTTTAGTGATTGCAACTAAATACCTAACATGTGCGGTTAAAACAACCAGTAAAGAGAGGAATGTCTGGCACTCTCACGGGGATATATCGAGTGTACAATTTTATTTACAGCTTGGAAGAAGACGTTAAATTCCAATGCCGTAGCCTAGATCAGACAATATCGCTATTATTCGCTGCGTACCGACATCGTTCGGTTCACATACCTCTAAAACACTGAGTTACGGTTCGAAAATTTGGTAACTTAAGTGGCGAAATGCTGGGTTCGGTTCCCCAGCATTTACATTTCCCTTGGTATTAAACCAAATCTATACGACACATAACTCTTTGAGTTTATTAGTCAGCTTTCGTCTAAAGCCTGGATCATATACGTCAAAGCATCAACACCCTCATCTGCAATCACTTTTTCGGTTTTGCTCATGCTCTTATAAAGGGTTTGCAATTCTTCTTCACCAATCGATTCACGATGTAAGTAAAGTTCCTTGTAGTTCATTAATCGTGACTGGGATTCACGCGTCAACGCCAACACATCTCCACCGGATGTTTGCTGTTTGTCTGCAATCTCACTAAGTAACGTATCTAAAATGCGTTGCATTTTGCGAATATCTGTTTCATTCGTTTTTGAATGATAGGACTGATAATGTTCCATTTTTTATAGCCAACTGAAATTTATGTATTTTTTAGGTCGCCATTCATATACCTAATTTTTAACAAGATAAAGAGCAGCTGGTTAAACTGGTCCACTTCTTGCGTATTTTAGGTCAAAACAGTCCATTCTGGAGATGGTATGCAAGTCGACCCTATTATCGAAGCACTGATCAAAAGGCGAAAAGAGCTCGGCTTCTCCCGTGAACAAATCGCCAAAATGGCAGGGATGAGCGTTAAAACCTATCAAAGAATTGAACGAGGTGAATCCGATCTCAAACTTTCACAATACCGCTCAATCTTAAGATCAATGCAGCTAACTGATCTTGATATTGCACTCGATATCAGGGGCGTGGAACATGTGACAGAACAGGATCTTGCCTCCATCGCTCGCCTATTATCACCTGAAGCACAAGCCTTATTAGTACGTCTTTTATCTCTCATACTCGCGCAGCGTAATAGCACTTCCTAAGTCGGATGGTCTGTCACAATTAAGCTGCAATATCGGTTCTCCAATATGTAATGGAGACGTTTTAGATCGCCTTGCATAACCACTCCTTACCACGTACACTTAATCGCAATTCGACGATTAAGTATAAAGACCGACTGATGAACGACAAATGCAGTAATACTTGCCAGGTTTCTTTCAAAACGACCGAGCAACAACTTAACAAAGAAAGAACCTTGGCTGCACAGGCAAAAGCTTTGTCACACCCTGCACGTATACGCATCCTGCATATCCTCCATAAGTTAGACACAATGGACAACTGCTTGAATAGTGATTTAGTCTCTGAGCTGGGCCTTGCGCAATCAACCGTTTCTGAGCACTTACGAATTCTAAAACAGGCAGGCTTTATTACTGCCGAGCCTAATCCACCAAAAGTTTGTTACCGTATTCAGCGCGAGGCTTTGGATAGTTTTAACGCTGAGTTTTCTAACCTTTTTAACTAACTAATCGCCCTGCAAGCTACGAGGGTAAGTGCAAATTCAACAATCGTTTTTCGACGATAAACGAGGAAGATACGATGACCACCGAAGTTTTAAGTAGTGCTAGCAATAAAATGAGTTTTCTGGATCGATATCTCACAGTATGGATCTTCGTCGCGATGGCAACTGGTGTCGCTATCGGTGCCGTTTTCCCTCAAGTTGCCCAATGGAACGAAGCCATGTCAGTCGGCAGTACCAACATACCGCTGGCTATTGGCTTGATCCTGATGATGTATCCGCCACTGGCGAAAGTTGACTACGGCTTGCTGGGAACAGTGACGAAAGACAAAAAAGCCATCACGCTTTCATTAGCGATGAACTGGATTGTTGGTCCGATTCTGATGTTCATTCTTGCGCTGACATTCCTGGGCGATCATCCTGGCTACATGGTTGGGATAATCCTCATCGGTCTTGCTCGTTGCATCGCTATGGTTCTGGTGTGGAACGATATCGGCGGCGGTAACAAAGAGTATGGGGCCGCGCTGGTCGCTTTGAACAGTGCTTTTCAAATTTTGACTTACAGCGTCATGGCATGGCTGTTTATTACGGTACTGCCACCCTATTTTGGCTATGAAGGTTTCATCGTTGATATCTCTATGGGAGATATAGCTGAAAGCGTTCTGATTTACCTTGGCATCCCTTTTCTCGCTGGCTTTCTTAGCCGTAAGTGGCTGGTCGCAGCTAAGGGTGAGCAATGGTACAAAGACGAGTTCATCCCGCGAATTTCACCCATCACGTTAGTCGCTCTGCTTGCAACCATTGTTTTGATGTTCAGCTTAAAAGGTGAAATGATTTTAGAGCTTCCTATGGATGTATTCCGAGTCGCGATTCCACTGGCTATTTACTTCGTATTGATGTTTTTTGTTAGCTTCTTTATCGGTAAAAAAATCGGGCTTCCTTATGACAAAAATGCTTCTATCGCTTATACAGCGACTGGTAACAACTTCGAACTCGCTATCGCAGTTTCTATCGCGGTATTTGGTTTAAATTCCGACCAAGCGTTTGCAGGTGTGATTGGCCCACTGATTGAGGTGCCAGTGTTAATCGCGTTAGTTAACGTCGCACTCAGAATGAAAGCGAAATACACCGCCTGATGCAAGAGTTTACTGAATATCGCTCAGGCGCTTCCCTAACGGAATGTGTTCTCCGTTGAATACACAAACTCAGTGAACTCGCCAAACGTAGCCCAATTGCTGTTGGGCTTCGTTCTTTCACCCGCCCTATAAACAACCTCTCAATGCACTGAATTGCTCAATCATCACACTGACTACAATTACATATACATCTTAAAGAAGTACGAAACCCGATCACGCTCTCGATTCTGTACGTTGAGCACACAGCAATTCAGTTAAGAGCCTAAGTCTCTCTATTTAAACAGAATAGTTTTTAAATACCATGCTAAGCTGTAATAAAGCTCGTTCACTGCTGAAATATATCCAGTAATTTCAGGGCATCAAAATGACTTGTCCAAACATCTTTCAGGGAAGCTCCGCACTATGAAGCGAATTATCTTTGGCACCTTAATTATTGCTCTACTGACTGCATGTTCAAAAGACAACACGCATCAAGCACTCGGAACACTTGAGCGTGACCGCGTCACTTTCACCGCGACCTCAAATGAGATAATTCGCGCCCTACCCGTTAAGGAAGGCAGCCAAGTTAGTGAAGGTGAAGTTCTCGTGCAATTGGATACCAAGAACCAACAAGCGGTGCTCGCACACACAGTAGCCGAGCAAGCCAAAGCCGAAGCTTATCTCTTGAAGTTAACTAACGGTGAGCGTCCAGAAGACATCGCTGCCGCCTCGGCAAAAGTCGCAAGAGCCGAAGCGCAACTCACAGAAGCTCAGAAAAGCTATCAACGCACAGTCGAACTGGTACGCAAGAAGCTTATTAGCCAATCGGAGAAAGACTCTGCACTGGCAGCAAGAGATTCAGCTCGGGCTGAGTTGAACTCCGCCAAAGAAGAGTTCAGCAAGCTCACTGCCGGTTCTCGACCTGAAGATATTGATCAGGCTAAAGCGGAATTGATGGCAGCGAAAGCGGATGTTGCGCTGCAAGAACAGAAACTGGCAGAACTGACCATTACCGCCACCCGAGATGGAACGTTGGATAACTTACCCTACAACCTTGGCGAGCGAGTGCCTTTAAATGGTATTGTTGCCGTAATACAAGCGAGCAGGGTTCCCTATGCCCGAGTGTACGTTCCTGCTAAATTCCGCCTTAATTTTGTCCCAGGTAAAACCGTTACCGTTAATGTGGATGGACTGGCAAGTTCTTTACAGGGAACCGTACGCTGGGTAGCTACCGAGCCGTCATTTACGCCTTATTTCGCGCTCACAGAAGAAGAACGTTCGCGTTTGATGTATCTGGCTGAAGTCGATTTACCTGAGTCGGCAAAATCGCTACCTTCTGGTGTGCCAGCTCAAGTTGACCTAGTGGAGTAATGCCATGACGGAATACGCCATTCAGGCTAAGAATGTAGTCAGAAAATTCGGTAATTTCACGGCGATAAACGACATCACACTGAATGTTCCCAAAGGTTCTATCTACGGATTTTTGGGTCCGAATGGCTGCGGTAAGTCGACAACTATTCGTGTACTGACAGGTTTGCTCAGCCCTACCGAAGGCAACGTCGATGTTCTTGGGCTGGAGATTCCTAGGCAGTCCGAAATGCTGCGCCTCAAGATCGGTTACATGACACAGAAGTTCTCACTTTATGACGATCTCTCTGTCCAAGAAAACCTCGAATTTATTGGCCAAATTTTTGGTCTGGGTAGCAAAGCGCTTAAAACCCGGATTGAAGAACAATTGAGAACCTATGGGTTGGATCAGCTACGAAAGCAACGAGTCAGCGGCATGAGTGGCGGACAAAAACAACGCCTTTCTCTTGCTGCTGCAACAATGCATAACCCCGAACTTCTGTTTCTTGATGAGCCTACCTCCGCCGTCGATCCTGAAAACCGACGTGAGTTTTGGGAGCAGTTGTTTGATTTATGCGACCAAGGCACCACCATTTTAGTCACCACCCATTACATGGACGAAGCCGAACGGTGCCATCGTCTGGCTATTATGGAGTCAGGTGAAATTCGTGCCGATGGTGAACCGGAACAGTTGATGGAAAATATGGGCGTGAACATTATTGAAGTCAAATCAGACAAACTGCGTGAGTTAAAAGAAAAACTCCTTCAACGTGATGAGGTTCGTTCTGCCGCTCAGTTGGGGATTCGTTTGCGCATTCTGATCCACCAGCATGTTGAGCATCCAATAAATTGGCTCAAACAGACATTTCCGGAATTAGAAAATGCCGAAATGAATCATGCACGACCAAGCCTGGAAGATGTCTTCGTCACTGTAACTGGGAAAGGCCGCCAATGATCAAGCCAATAGCCCGAATGAAAGCCGTGATGATCAAGGAAATTCGTCAACTTTCCCGAGATAGGGTCACCTTTGGTATGGTCGTGATGATCCCGCTTATTCAGTTACTCTTGTTCGGGTTCGCAATCAATACGGATATTCGCAATATTCCGGTTGGTGTCGTCGATCAAAGTGGCAGTACGGCCGGGCGTATCATTGCTCAGTCAGTGGAAGTCACTCAGGTTGTGGATATCAAAGAGACCTATGCCACTGCGCAAGAAGCAGAGCAAGCGATCCAGGACGGGCTTGTGCGAGCAGTACTGATTTTACCAAGCGACCTGACACAACGAATGATGCAAGGGCGCGAACTGGGCCAATGGATCGTCGATGGTTCCGACACCATGATCAGCTCAGCAATTTTGTCGCTACAAACCATGCCTCTCACTGACTTTGACTTCGAGATTCGATCCAGGCCGACCAAAACCTTTGAGGTTGCGCTGTACTACAATCCCAGTCGCCGTTCTGCGGTAAACATTGTTCCGGGGTTACTCGGTGTGATTCTTACCATGACGATGATCTTATTCACCAGTGCGGCTATTGTACGTGAACGAGAACGCGGGAACTTAGAATTACTTATCACGACGCCAATCCATTCTATTGAATTGATGATTGCGAAAATCGTTCCTTATATCTTCGTCGGCTTGATTCAAGTCTTTATCATTTTAGGTCTCGGCCATTGGATTTTTGGCGTTCCTATCAACGGTGCCATCAGCCAAATGCTGTTTGGGACATTGCTCTTTATCGCGGCAAGCCTGACCTTAGGCCTGATGATATCCACCATTGCTAAAACACAGCTGCAAGCCATGCAGATGACCGTGTTTATTCTGCTACCATCCATTCTGTTATCTGGTTTTATGTTTCCCTATGAAGGAATGCCAGTGGCGGCACAATGGATATCGGAAGTGCTTCCCGCTACCCACTTTATGAGAATGATTAGAGGAATTGTGCTACGTGGTGCGGACTTATTCGATTTATGGCGAGATACGTTATGGCTAGTTGGATTTACCATCCTTGGTCTGTTAGTTGCTTCTCTCAGGTTTAAGAAGTCGCTCGATTAACAGCGAACCAAACGCAGTGCATCGTTTAATAGTACTCGCCCATAGAGCAGTCACGTATTTGAGAAATCGTGTAGTTATTTAAAGAGTCAATCTTAAAATCAAACACAACTTCTTTGCAGACCATGCCTTGCCGGTCGCTGTAGGTAATAAAGCCTTCACTATAGGCTCGATTACCATCGGAAGATTTGATTTGTGCTGCAAGCTCTAAGTAACCTTTGTGCGCATCAACTCGGTTCATCACCTCGAACGCATCAAGCCATTCTTCTCGATTTGCCATCTTTAGCAACATTGATTCTGCCTGGGATTCCAACTGCTTTGGGTAAACATAAAATCGGTTATAGCCAAAATATGCGCACATCAATAAAAAAACGACTGCTAATGAGGTTGTTCTTGTCATGCAAGTGCCTCTTGTTGTTATAAAAACTCAACGTTGTAGTCTGAGTATAGGAGCTCAGCAAATTTTAGGTTATAGAACTTGCCTGAATAACAGAGGGCCGTCAGAAACAGTCAATTCTCTGACAATCTCACTCCGAGAAACATAACAAAAAAGGGCAGGGATCATATTATGATTCCTGCCCTTTTCTTTTCCAGACTCAATGCCAAGCCCGTTTTATCGTGTCTGCCTAATTCGAATGTACATGTTCGGTAGCTAAGCTCTCAGCCTTAACGGGTTCTACTATTTCAACTTTTACCGCCGCAACCTTAAATTCCGGAATTTTCGCATGCGGATCCGTTGCCGTAGTGGTTAAGCGGTTAACTGGCGATTCAACAAAGTGGAAAGGAATAAACACCACCCCTTTTTGCATTCTCTTGGTTACAAACGCATCAATTTCGATATGACCACGACGTGTCGATATTTTCAGGCGCTGACCATTGCTGATCCCCAAAGCCTCGGCATCTTCGACGCTGATCATAGCTCTCGGTCCTGCAAGATTATCCAACCCTTTCGTTTTTCGCGTCATGGTCCCGGTATGGAACTGCTCCAACACACGCCCCGTTGTCAGTACCAGAGGATACTCGTCATCTGGAAGTTCAGCCGCGTAACGGAATGGAATACCCACCATTTGCCCTTTGCCGCGAGTAAACTGGGTTTGGTGCATGATTCGCGTACCGTTCGGGTTATTCTTATTGCTCGGCCATTGCACACCATTTGGCGTGATAGCGTCCCAACGTAAGCCCGCATACTGAGGTGTCACACGAGCAATTTCGCTGGTGATTTCAGACACACAGTGATAATTCCAGTCACTACCCATCGCGTTAGCCAGCTCTTGAATGATCCACCAATCCTCTTTGGCCTCTCCTGGAGCGGTAACAACAGCATTCACACGTTGTACCCGACGCTCGGTGTTAGTGAAATGGCCAGATTTTTCAGCAAATGAGCAAGAAGGCAGAATCACATCGGCATACTGAGCCGTTTCAGTAAGGAAGATATCCTGTACAACCAAGAAATCCAGTGCCTCCAAGCCTTCAATGACATGCGCTTGGTTTGGGTCACTCAATACAGGGTTTTCACCCATGATGTACATACCACGAACGTCTCGTTTGCATGCGGCATCAATAATTTCAGTCAGAGTTAACCCTTGCTCTGCCGATAAATCGGGCGCATTCCATTCTATAGCAAACTTTTGTCGTACCATTGGGTTATACACTTTTTGGTAGCCCGGATAGCAATTCGGTAATGCGCCCATATCACACGCCCCTTGCACATTTGATTGGCCGCGTAGTGGATTGATGC
This sequence comes from Vibrio sp. STUT-A11, assembly GCF_026000435.1. Classification (NCBI taxonomy): domain Bacteria; kingdom Pseudomonadati; phylum Pseudomonadota; class Gammaproteobacteria; order Vibrionales; family Vibrionaceae; genus Vibrio; species Vibrio sp. STUT-A11. The sequence goes on from NZ_AP026764.1 coordinate 61,601, forward strand.
CGCCACCTTCGATACCAATGTTGCCACACAACAGTTGCAGGTTAGCAATCGAACGAACGTTATCATGTCCGGTGGTATGCTGCGTAATTCCCATCGAATAATACACAGCCGTACGCTTGGCAGTCCCGATCATACGTGCCATGGCGAAAATATCGTCGGCTTTCACACCCGTGACTAGTTCAACTTTGTCTAGGTTGTAAGCAGGTGACATCACTTCTTGAAGCAAGGTATCAAAGCCATCGACGCGTTCTTCAATGTACTCCTGGTCAAACCAGCCATTCTTAATAATCAGCTGCATTACACCATTGAGTAGCATGACATCCGTCCCCGGACGATGTGCTAAGTAAAGCTCTGCATGCTCAACGATATCGACACGTTTTGGATCAGCCACCACCAGGCGTGCACCGTGATGACGAATGGCTTGCTTGATATGAGATGCGATGATTGGATGGGCAGAAGTGGTGTCTGAACCAATAATAAAAATCACATCCGAGTGTTTGATACTCGGAATATCATTCGTCATTGCCCCACTGCCTAATGAGGCTTCCAGCCCGGTGACGCTTGATGCATGACAAAGTCTCGCGCAATGGTCGACGTTATTGGTACCGAGTTCGCGGCGAATGAATTTCTGAAACGCGTAATTGTCTTCGTTAGTGGTTTTTGCCGACGAGAAACCCGCCAGCGCATTGCTGCCAAAGTCTTGCTTAATAGACACAAACTTAGACGCAACTAATTGAATTGCTTCTTCCCAACTCGCTGGTTGCAGCCATCCATCTTTACGAATAAGTGGCGTGGTTAATCGCTCTTCGCTGCCAATGAAATCAAAACCAAAGCGCCCTTTTACGCACAACATACCTTGGTTAACCGGTGATTCAGCACCTTCGACATAGCGAATTTTATTCTCGGCCTCGTCGACAAACATGGTTAACTTACAACCGACCCCACAGTAGGTACAGATAGTATCAACGGCCTTCAAATCCTCGGTTCGGCCTTGTGATCGATCACGGCTATCTACCATTGCTCCCGTTGGACACGCTTGCACACAAGCACCACACTGCACGCACTTTGAGTCGCTCATCAGTGTTAACCCACTAGGCTTGTTCCCTTTTTTTTCTGAGCGGAATCGAGGTCGATCATCCGGTCTCAGAGCCGGACGGCCATTAGCATCGCTCAGAAAGCTGAGCACGCCATGAACGGCTTGCTCCCGACATGCCTGAATACACTGACCACAACTGATACAGCGGTTGGCATCGAATTCAATAAATTCCGAACTGCGGTCGACTTCGTATTTATGGCGAAGATCTTTTGCTCGCAGGTCAAGCCACCCTTGATGATCGACGACATTAGTTGCTTTAGCTTGTAACGCATCCTCAAATCTCTGTTCAACTTGATATTCTGTTGAATAATCTCGCAAGGCACAGTCGGTGTTCGCCTGACAGCCACATTCAAGGCAACGCGCCGCTTCTTTCATGGCCTCTTCATTATCAAATCCGAGCTCAACTTCAGCAAAACTCTGTTCACGTTGTTCCGGGGTTAATTCCGGCATGATCGTACGAGCGACTTTTTGGATATTTTCAAAGTGAAGCGGATCAACTTGCGATAGTTTTTGCTCTTTACGAGAGTTAAAAGCAGGTGTTGGCATATCTGCCATGTCACCATTCAAGAACAGATCAATCGCTTTTGCGGCAACTCGTCCATCTCCAACCGCTTCTACCGCTGTCGCAGGGCCGCGGCGGAAATCGCCAATACTGAAAATATTTCCCGTACCGGTATGCATGGTTTGCGCGTCAGATTCCGAAGTGTTCCAACGAGTTACGGGAATCGACAACGCATCGTTGTCTAAAAAACTTAAATCTGGTTTCTGAGACACGGCAGCGATCACCGTATCAAATGCTTCGATGAAGAACTCCCCTGTCGGTTTTGGGCTGCGACGACCTGATGAATCTGGCGGCCCCAAGGCCATTCGTTCTAAACGAACGGCATGAACGCGTCCGCTTTTATCAGCTAAATTTTCCGCAGGATTGGTCAGAAAGTGGAACTTCACACCTTCGTGTTCTGCTTCAACAATTTCGTAGTCTTCTGCAGGCATTTCGTCTCGAGTCCGACGGTAAATCAGTGTTGTATCAGCCCCTGCTCGTCGCGCCGTTCGGGCACAATCGATCGCGGTGTTACCACCACCAATAACCGCCACTTTTTTGCCTGTCACATAGCGTTGTTCGGTCACGTAGTCTTTAAGGTAATCTACCCCTAGGTAGCAACCGTCTAGGTCACTCCCCGGATAGGTCATCTCCACCGCTTGAGATGCGCCGACAGCCAAACACACTGCGTCATAATCTTCACTTAGTTGGGAAAGCGTAAAATCAACGCCAAGCTTTGTATTAGTTTCGATTTGCATGCCATTGCGACACATCAATTCGATTTCTTTATCCAGAATGTCTTTTGGCAGGCGATATTCCGGAATGCCATAGCGCAGCCACCCACCCGCTTTCGGCATCGACTCAAAGACCGTAACGTCATAGCCTTCGTTAGAAAGATAATAGCCGGTGGTTAACCCCCCCGGGCCACTTCCTACCACCGCGACTCTAAGGTTCTTGGTCGGTTTTTTATCCGGCACGTAAGCGTCATAAGAAGCCAAATCGGTGTCTGCCGCGTGACGCTTAAGTTGACGAATGGCAATAGGCTCATCGACTAAAGAGCGGCGGCATTCGCTTTCACAAAAGGCCGGACAAACACGTCCGATAGATAACGGCATTGGCAGCGTTTTTTTGATCACTTCAATCGCTTTTTGGTGATCATTCTGTGAGATATGGTAGAGGTAAGACTGAATATCGACACCAGCGGGACAAGCCGTTTTACACGGAGCTTCGCAGTCAGCGTAATGGTCCGTCATAATTCGGTTAAGGGCTTTTCTTCGGTGTTCACTGAGTTGCTCTGACTGGGTAACGGCGTTAAGCCCTCGATAGACTTCGAGCTCACACGCTCGTTTCGTACCACCACTTTCTATCTCAACGACACATAAGTCACATGGCACTTTCTCGTTACTTTTGTTCATTCCGCAAAGCGACGGGATTTCTACCCCACATACTTTTGCCGCTTCAAGAAGAGTCAGGCCTTCTTCTACAATTCGATACTTCCCGTCGATAATAATTTCGATCATACGCTACCCTGTGCCAGTTATTAACCCTCACATAAATTAAGGATAAATCCTCAAGCGGGAAGTTCATGTGACAAAATGCTCACTAACTACATTTTTATTGTCAAATATTAACTATTGACTTTACCCCTGGGGTAACCTTTATTCTCCAAGGGTTATTAACGAGATACATTCATTTTTACTGGAACGCGTATGCACCTTAAATCCTCGCATACAATTTGGTTAACTATGCTGACAACGCTGATCCTTTTGGTATCAAGCGTGGTAAACAGTGCACCACTTATGAACCTTAAAATGATGTCAGATCAGACAATAGCTAAACAAGACGAACACTGTGGCTCCCACAGTATGGAGATGAGCCTGGCGATGTCTCATAGCTCAGCCTCTTCCGACATACCGATGAGCTGTGCCGACAGCTCGGGTATGGTTCATAACTGCTGCACGACATCCTGCTCGTTTGTTTTTGTCTCATTACCCGTTCCAGAAAACCAACTCTCTCCGTTAGCCTATCGAGCTACCTTCAATATCGAGAGCAATGACCCTGTCGTACAGGTCAGTCACGACCTCTACCGACCTCCTATCGTTTAATTCATTCAAAGCATTCGATCCTGCTGAATCTGGCAGGTTGTTTAACTGCGCCCGACGATTGGTCAACGTACCTAATTGACTCCTTACGATCTCAGTTTAGCTGTATCGTGAAAGAGCAAGAGTAATGACATCTTCCAAACGTCCGGCAATCACCGGCTTTCGCATCTATTCACACTATTTGTGCGTTTACGAGCAAGTCTGGTATTAATTTGGATGAAAACGATGGAATTCACCCCAAATCACTTAGTGGCCTCAATTGGCTCACTAGTCCTGATCGCCTCACCGACATTCAATGTCATGGCACAAACGTCATCGCATGAAAAAGTGGGCGAAGTGTCTCAGGCACAGTCCACCCAAGAGTTGGCAAAGCTGATTAATATTGCACTTGAAAACGATGGAAACCGTAAACAGTTCTTCGCTCAATCAGAAGCCATGCGCGAAACAGGCGTGGCAAACGCGACGCTGATGGACCCGAAATTGAAAATCGGTGTTGGCGGCTTACCTGTCGACAGTTTCAAGTTCGACGAAGACCCGATGACTAATATCTCCGTCGGTCTGATGCAGCAATTTGAACGCGGTTCCACCCTCGATCTGCAACAAAAGAAAGCCAATCAACAAGCGGTTGGTTTATCTCTGCAAGTGCATGCAAGAGAGCTGGATATAGCGAACAACATGACTCAACTCTGGCTTGAGCTTGGCTACCAGCAGCAAGCTGAACAGATCATGTTGGAAAACCGCCGCTTGATGAAGGAAATGGAAAACTTCATCCAAACCAATTACTCAATTGGCAAAAGCGAAGCTCAGGACCTTCTTAACGCACAACTGCAAGTAAGCAAGCTGGATGAAAAGTTACAGGCTAATGCTCAAATGCAGCGACGTTTAGTAGCCCAGCTTTCTGAATGGTTAGGCTCTGACTGGTTGATTAATAATGCTCAACAAGCTACTCCATCGCTACAAGCCAGCAACCAACTTAACTGGAATAACCTGAATCAGACCCTCTCCTCAGGGGCTGATTCTACGCAGCACTATCAACGACTTAGCCAGCACCCAATGGTGAAAATGGCCGATGTCAGCATTTCAACTAATGAAACTCAGGTTGAGATTGCCGAGCAGGCTTATAGTCCGCAGTTTGGTGTCGAAGTTGCCTATGCCTATCGCCAGTCAAACAACATGAAAGGCGAGCCGGCTTCAGATTTAGTGAGTGCGTATTTAACGATGGATATTCCGCTATTCACTGGCAATCGCCAAGATAAAAACCTCGCAGCGGCGCAGTATCAAGTAGGAGCCGCGCGCTCACAGAAAGATACATTACTGACACAAATGAACGCCAAAGTGAACACGCTTTTGGTCGACCGCAGCAACTTAACCCAACGCCTGGAGCGTTATCAAACCACTTTACTTCCTCAGGTCAAAGCTCGGATTCGCGCAGTAGAACGGGGGTACCAAAATAACACCGCGCAATTCAACGATGTGATTTTGGCCAGTACCGATGAGCTGGCTCTGCAGCTTGAGCAACAACGTTTGATCACTGATTTAAATATCGTCAATAGCAACTTGGCAACTTTACTGGGTGGTTTTGAATATCAAGTATCAGCACCGGAATTAAGGAAGTAACAATGAGTTCGAATTCTATCAAAATCGCAACTATCGCTTTAATAGTAGGTGGAGCCTTAGGCTTTGGTATCAGCCATTTAAATCTGAGTGCCAATCATGAACTAATGGCAGCTGAGGATAGTGCGTCAAATAGCTCAAACGATCCGCTGTACTGGGTCGCCCCAATGGATCCTAATTACAAGCGCGATAAACCGGGAAAATCACCAATGGGGATGGATTTAATCCCAGTCTATGCTGAAGATCTCACCGGAGCACAAGATAAGCCTGGCACGGTCACCATTGACCCTTCTGTCGAGAACAATCTTGGGGTTAAAACCGCTCAAGTTTCGTTAGAGAAATTATCACCGCGTATTGAAACCGTTGGTTACATTGCCTTCGATGAGAGTAAATTATGGCAAACCAACGTTCGTGTTGCTGGTTGGGTTGAAAAGCTCTACATCAACGCCGTTGGTGAAAAAGTAAGTAAAGGTGACGTGCTATTCACACTCTACTCGCCTGAACTGGTTAAAGCTCAGGAAGAGCTGCTCAACGCCTATCGTACAGGCCGCAGTGGTTTAGTCAAAGGCGCAACTGAGCGTCTGGTGACACTCGGTGTCGATCGCTCACAAATCCAAGCCATTATAAAGCGCGGTAAAGCCTCCCAAACCATAGCAGTCAAAGCCCCAGAAGATGGCATCATCGCCAGCTTAAATGTGCGTGAAGGCGGTTACTTATCACCTGCTCAAGCCGTGATTAGCGCTGGTCCACTGGAGAATGTTTGGGTCGATGCAGAAGTGTTTGAGCGTCAGGCTCATTGGATGAAAGCTGGTAGCAATGCAACTATGACGTTAGATTCGATTCCGGGTAAAAACTGGCAAGGTACGGTTGATTACGTCTACCCAATTCTTGATCCAAAAACCCGAACCCTGCGTGTGCGTCTCAAGTTCCCGAATCCTAATGGTGAACTGAAACCGAACATGTTTGCCAACATTGCGCTACAGCCTGTAAGTGACGATGCCGTACTGACTATTCCTAAGTCTTCCGTTATTCGCTCTGGCGGTATGACCCGAGTTGTCCTTGCCGAAGGCAACGGAAAGTACCGCTCTACCCGAATCAAAGTCGGACGCGAAGCCGATGACAAAACCGAGGTATTAGAAGGCCTAAGCCGAGAAGATCGTATTGTTACCTCCGCGCACTTTATGCTGGACTCAGAATCAAGCCAAACGGCCGATCTTTCTCGTATTTCAGCTCCGCAAAAGTCTGCTGCAGAAACGGCTTGGGCGAAAGGAGAAATTACCGATGTGATGAAAGACCATCGCATGCTCACCATCAATCACCAACCAGTTCCGGAATGGGATTGGCCAGGCATGGTGATGAACTTTACCTTTGCCGATGGCGTAGAAATGGGTGATCTGCAAAAAGGTCAAAACATCGAATTTGAAATGCAAAAAACAGATTCAGGCCAATACGAAATTATTGATTACAAAGCAGATGGCAGTGTCGTTGCTACCGATGTATGGCTAACTGGAGACATCAGCATGCTCATGGCAGACTTTGGCATGATCACGTTAAATCACATGCCTGTTGCAGAATGGAACTGGGACGCTGGTGAAATGAACTTCACAGTCGGTGACGAAGTCAGCCTATCTGGTTTCAAGGAAGGCCAAAAAGTTCGGTTTCTAATCGAAAAGCAAGGTACTGACTACGTATTAAAACAACTCGAAGCGATTGAGGGCTAACTATGATTGGAGCAATTATCCGTTGGTCTATCAACAATCGCTTTATGGTGTTAATCGCCACCTTAGTGGTTGTGCTATCGGGGCTTTACAGCGTAAAGAATACACCTGTTGATGCTATTCCCGATCTTTCTGATGTTCAGGTGATCATTAAAACCAGCTACCCAGGACAAGCACCACAAGTTGTGGAGGATCAAGTCACTTATCCTCTGACTACCGCGATGTTAGCGGTTCCGGGCGCAGAAACCGTTCGTGGCTATTCTTTCTTCGGCGATTCGTATGTTTATATCATTTTCAATGATGATACCGACATGTACTGGGCGAGATCTCGCGTTTTAGAATACTTAAGTCAGGTAGCTCCTAAGTTGCCACCAAGTGCAAAACCGACGCTAGGTCCGGACGCGACAGGTGTAGGCTGGGTTTACAGCTATGTTCTGCAAGACAAAACAGGGCAACACGACCTTGCTGAACTTCGTAGTTTTCAGGACTGGTTCTTAAAGTACGAACTTCAAACGGTTGATGGGGTTTCTGAGGTCGCAACTGTTGGCGGGATGGTCAAACAATACCAAGTCCAGATCGACCCGGCCAAACTGCGCGCCTACAACCTCACGCTGCAGCAAGTCAACATGGCTATCCAGAACGGTAACCAGGAAACGGGTGCGTCCGTTGTGGAAGTGGCAGAAGCGGAACACATGGTTCGCACGACTGGCTACTTAACCAGCATCGAAGACATTGAGTCTCTGCCAATCAAAGTGACCGACAAAGGTACGCCGCTCCTACTTGGAGACATTGCAGACATCAATATCGGTCCACAAATGCGTCGCGGTATTTCTGAGCTAAACGGTGAAGGGGAAGCCGTCGGTGGCGTGATTGTGATGCGCTACGGTGAAAATGCCAGTGAAGTCATCAGTAAGGTCAAAGAGAAGCTGGATGATTTGCAGCGAAGCCTGCCTGATGGCGTAGAAATCGTATCAACTTACGAGCGCTCAACGTTGATCAACGCAGCGGTAGACAACCTATGGAAAAAACTCGCCGAAGAGTTCATCGTGGTAGCGATTGTTTGTGCTTTGTTCTTGTTCCATATTCGTTCGTCGTTAGTCATTGCGCTTAGCTTGCCAGTAGGTATTTTGGCTGCCTTTATCGTGATGCACTATCAAGGCATTAATGCCAACATCATGTCTCTCGGTGGGATAGCTATTGCCATCGGGGCGATGGTGGACGGCGCGATTGTGATGATAGAAAACGTCCACAAACATATCGAACGGACGCCGCTTACTGACAAAAACCGTTGGCAGGTAATTGGTAAAGCAGCCGAAGAAGTGGGGGCTCCCCTATTCTTCTCGCTCCTAATCATCACATTGAGCTTTGTTCCGGTGTTCGCGCTGGAAGGGCAAGAAGGAAAAATGTTCTCGCCTCTCGCCTTTACTAAAACGTACGCGATGGCCTCGGCGGCGGCTTTGGCTATCACGCTAGTGCCGGTTTTAATGGGTTACTTTATTCGCGGTAAGGTACTTCCTGAACACAAAAACCCGGTCAACCGCAGCTTGGTGGCACTTTATCGCCCACTGCTCAACCTGAGTTTGAAGTATCCGAAGGCGATGATCGTGCTGGCTCTTGGACTAATGGCATCAGCTTACTACCCAACCAGCAAACTGGGCAGTGAATTCATTCCGCCTCTGGATGAAGGCGATTTGATGTATATGCCGACCACCTATCCGGGTATATCTATCGGTAAAGCACGTGAATTACTCCAACAAACCAATAAGTTGATCAAAACCGTACCGGAAGTGAAAACGGTTTGGGGCAAAATTGGTCGTGCTGATACGGCAACCGACCCTGCCCCGCTGACGATGATCGAAACGGTTATTCAATTTAAACCACGTGAAGAATGGCGTGAAGGCGTGACAACAGAGTCTTTGCGCAAAGAGTTTGACCAGCTGGTGCAATTCCCTGGATTAACCAACGCCTGGGTTATGCCAATTAAAACTCGTATCGACATGCTGGCAACCGGCATCAAAACCCCTATCGGGATAAAAATCGCCGGTCCTGACCTGAAAGAGATCGAGAAAATTGGTGCGCAAATAGAGCCAATTCTTAATAACGTCTCTGGCACCTCATCGGTTTACGCTGAGCGTGTTGCTGGCGGTCGCTACGTCACCATTGATATCAAACGCCGTGTCGCTGCGCGTTACGGTCTGAATATCAAAGATGTTCAACAGGTGATTTCCACAGCAGTGGGAGGCATGAATGTCGGTGAAACTATCGAAGGTCTGGAACGCTATCCGATTAACGTGCGTTATCCGCAAGACTACCGTGATTCAGTAGTTAAACTGCAGAACCTGCCGCTGGTAACACCAAACGGCGCTCGTATCGCGCTCGCTGATGTAGCGGATATCCGTTACGAAGATGGTCCTCCGATGATCAAAACAGAAAATGCGCGTCCAAATGGCTGGGTGTTTGTTGATATCGACGGACGAGATCTTGGTTCATACGTGATTGAAGCGCAGCAAGCCGTCGCGGATCAGCTAATTTTACCTATTGGCTATTCTATCGCTTGGTCGGGTCAATATGAGTACATGGAACGCGCGAAAGACCGACTCAGCGTGGTCGTGCCGATTACCTTGGTGATCATCATGATGTTGCTCTACTTCAGTTTCCGTCGCATCGGAGAAGTCTTGATCATCATGCTGACGCTGCCATTGGCGATGGTGGGTGGCTTGTGGTTAATGTACAGCCTCAGTTACAACTTCTCCATTGCGGTAGGGGTTGGCTTTATTGCCCTCGCAGGTGTCGCTGTTGAAATTGGGGTCATTATGTTGGTTTACCTTAACCAAGCATGGCACCACAAAAAACTGGATGCAGAAGAAAAACGCCAGCCACTGCGCTTAGATGATCTGACTAATGCAATACGTGAAGGAGCCGGTCTACGTGTGCGTCCGGTGATGATGACCGTACTCACCGTCATTATTGGTCTGATTCCAATCATGTATGGCGAAGGGACAGGCTCACAGGTAATGCAACGTATTGCTGCCCCAATGATCGGTGGTATGGCATCAGCCTTAGTGCTAACCCTACTGGTACTGCCAGCTATTTTTATGCTCTGGAAACAGCGTGAAGTAAAACCTAACAAAAACACAGAGAAATAAACATAAAGCGCTATGGTACCAATGTCCATAGCGCATTACCTCATTGACGATAAAGGAAACCGATATGAAAAAGACACTGATTACTCTTGCTCTAACTTTTGCTTCTGGCTGCGTATTTGCTCAGATGGATAATTCAACCATAAATCATGACAACATGGAGCATGACTCTATGCCTATGGAACATATGCAAAGTGAAAATATGCCTATGGACCACTCAAACATGGATCATTCCAGTATGGGAGGCATGGTAGCCACGTCTGCCGTAGGCATGCCTGCAAACGGAGCAAAACCGGATAAAGTCGTGCATGTTATTTTGAGTGACGACATGAAAATCACCTTTAAAAAAGAAGTGCAGATCGAACCCAATGACGTTGTCCAGTTTGTGGTGATGAACACGGGTAAAATGAATCATGAGTTCACAATTGGTTCAGCCAAAGAGCAGCTAGAGCATCGTGAAATGATGAAAAACATGTCTGGCAATCACATGCATGATTCAGATAATGCCGTAACGGTTGAACCAGGCAAAGCTAAGCAACTTTTATGGCACTTCCACGGCGACAACAATGTCGAGTTTGCGTGCAACATCCCTAGCCACGCGGAAGCTGGCATGGTGAAAAAAGTGAAGTTAGAACCTGCAACAAAGTAATATTCTATTAAACAAAAGGAGCGGATTTTCGCTCCTTTTTTGGTGTGATTATCTCATTACGAACAACTCTTCATGATAGTGATGTTCGATATCGAATTGATACTCAGCCAATTGCTGTTTCAATGTGTCGGAAAACGCCTCAGGCCCACAGAAATAAAGTTCATAGTCTGCCAAATCCCCACACTGCTTAACGATGCGTTTTGCGTTCAGTCTCGTCGAAACCTGAGTATCAATAACACTTAACTCAACCTCAGCGTGATGAGCGTAATGCCACAACTCATCCACTAAATGGCTATCCAATCCTCGAGCACAATAGAATAGATGCACTGGCTGATGTGATCTGCGCTGTTTTAATGAAGCAAGTATCGCAAAGAAAACCGCAATACCAACCCCACCAGCAATCCAGATTTGAGGTTTGCTGACGTCAAACTCTAAACGGCCATAAGGTCCTTCCAAAGTGACCTCATCCCCTGCTTCTATTCGCTCGAACAAGCCAGTTGTAAAATCCCCAAGCTCTTTGATTAAAAATCGTAGCTCAGGTTCACCATTAGCCGATGCAATCGTAAACGGATGCGGATCTTCATTACCAAATCGTACATAAGCGAATTGTCCTGCTTTATGCCCCTGCCAAGAGTCCGTTGGGGTAACTACCAACTCCATAACACGAGCTTGAGGGAAAAAGCGCGTCGATTTCACTTTCATGCTGTGGCGGTTCATTCGACCAACCAAACCCAATAAGCTATAGAAAGCCGCAGCGCTGCCAATTAAGGCGAATGCGATAGAAATATAGAAAATCGGCTCCCCCCAATAGGCTCGCTTGATCAACAACACAGAGTGAACCGCAATCATCAAATAGACAGCGGCCATCAATCGATGTGACACTTTGAACGGTTTGTATTTCACCACGCCCCAAAGTGAAATACCGAATAAAACTAATAGAAGATAAAATCCCCACTCCCCGAGACTAAGTCCCACATCGCGCAGATCCACTATCCATTGTTCCAATCCTGTTAAGTTATGTCCGGCAGGCCCTTCCCCAGTATGCTTAAGGGGCTTTTCTAGGATTCCGGACTCGACTAACCATTTAGGTACTTGATACAAAAGCCAATGCACAATAGCTAAACTCACACCGGAAATACCCAACCACTTATGAGCTCGATAGGCTTTATCCATACCATTCACCCAGCGCTCTATAACCGGCAATCGCAACGCTAACAACATGGCAATGGACATTAAACCAAGTGCTATCACACCAGAATATTGAATCAACGCTGAGCGCCAATAAAAAAATTGTGTCGATGACAGCAGTTGTGTTTCGCTCATAAACCACAGAACAGATACGACTGCAATCACAACATATATAGAATTCCGTACTGTTTTCATTTTCACTACTCCGCCACTGGTGACAACTTTAGTTTAGTGCAACCTACGTAAAACAACGTCAATAACGGTAAAGCTTAGTAAAACGCTTTATTTGAGCAGAATTCTACAGAAAACCAACCGGGATTTAACAGTTCATAGTCCACTCCATCGCTATAGTCTGAGTTGATTTCACCTCAATGCGAGCCAGAAAAATAAATAAAGATAATCACCCATGAGAAAGATACTTTTTTTGATTGCGCTAATGGTCTGCTCACCTTTAAGTCACGCCTCTAAATTACATGAAGATATTTCTCTTCTTGAGCAACAGATCACTGGTCGCATAGGCATCGCCGTCTGGGATACTCAGACCGACAAACATTGGGCTTATCGTGGCGACGAAAGATTTCCTCTGGTAGGAACCGTTAAGACGTTAGCTTGCGCAACCATGCTGAGTGAGATGGATACCGGTATCCTCAAAAAAAATGCCACCGCGACTGTAGAAAAACGCGATATGGTGATGTGGTCTCCCATCATGGATAAACTGGCTGGGCAGAATGTCCGTATCGAGCATGCCTGCGAAGCCGCGATGTTGATGAACGATAACACGGCGACGAATCTCGTATTGAATGAAATCGGCGGGCCTAAGTCGGTCATGCTTTTCCTGCGTACCATCGGAGACAAAGCCACCAGACTCGACAGCGCTGAACCGATCGTCAACGAAGCTATGCCGGGCGATAAGCATGACACGACGACACCTAACGCCATGGTAAACACACTTGAAACACTGATCGATGGTGATGCGCTCTCTTATGAATCTCGAATTCAATTAAAAATTTGGATGCAAGACAGTAAAGTGTCTGATTCACTCATGCGTTCAGTTTTACCTTCAGGCTGGTCTATCGCAGATCGTTCAGGTTCTGGTGGCAACGGTTCACTTGGCTTTAACGCCGTCATCTGGAAAGAAAACCACAAGCCAGTTTATATAAGTATCTATGTTGCAGAAACCGAACTGTCTCTACAGGCAAGAGAACAACTCATCGCGCAAATTAGCCAGCTTATTTTATATAAGTACCAAAACCTCTAGCGTTGAAACCAACCAGGAAATCCGAAATAAAAAAGGTAGCGACCTAAAGCGCTACCTTTATCCCTACTCCCACCGACACCTGAAAATTTCAGACATCGGCAAAACAAGCCGATTAAATTATGCTTTCTGCAGATCTTTAGTTGGGTAAGTCAAAGCTGCGCCATCCGTTTTTACGTGAGTGTAGGCACCGCCGCCGCTTACGCCTGTAACGACCATTTTACCTAGATCAATACCTTTAGTTGCTACTACTTCGTCACCGATAGAAAACATATTCAACACCTTTATGCAGATTGAGACAATGAGTCATTGCGAGGTATTTAATAAGAAATAGCGTCATTTATCTAATCAGCTTTTTTGTCGTTAAGATTAATTTTTCTGTTCTCGTTCACAAATCGATTTTCTATTTTTTGATGTAGATAAACATCACTAAATCATAAAAAAACAAGTAACCAAATTTCGTATAGTCAGTTAATATTTTTAGGTATAAGAATAGAAGCGACATCAGCTCTTACCGGAGAAATATCATGACTAAAGGCCTTAAAATGCGTGCATTAGAACGCTCAGACCTTCGTTTTATCCACGAACTCAATAACAACCGCAATATCATGGCTTACTGGTTTGAAGAGCCTTACGAATCTTATGATGAACTGGAGGAGCTTTACCGCAAGCACATACATGACGATGCAGAAAGGCGTTTCGTCGTAGAGGATACTGACGGTATTGTTATCGGCTTAGTTGAACTTATTGAAATCAACTACATTCACCGAAGTGCAGAGTTTCAGATCATCATTGCACCCGAACACCAAGGCCTAGGCTACGCGATGGAAATGATCAACCGCGCTTTAGATTATTCTTTTTCTATTCTCAATCTGCGTAAAATTTATCTACTGGTCGCAGTAGAAAATGAAATTGCTATCCACCTATATAAAAAGTGTGGCTTTATCGAAGAGGGCCACTTGGTCGAAGAGTACTTTATTAATGGTGGTTATCGAGACGTTATACGCATGTACATTCTGAAACATCAATATCAAAAGCCGATAGAAGAAAAGAAAGATAGCAATTAATTCGTCGCAGCTTGAGCTGCAGAGCATATTAATAGCGAGCCAGCCACAACGATTTTTGAAAGGTTTTTCATAACAAAACCTATTATTTTTATATTGAACCTATGCTACAGAGAGCTGTTGCTGGTTATTAAAAAGCACTGCCGAATTTCCATAGCATAGGTGTCAATGACGTTGAGCGCGAAGAAAGACTTGAAACAGTTGCCCAAATTGACATTCTCCCTCCTAAGATTGAATCGTATTGATAGAATGGACACGCGCTGATGAAACATGTCCTTAAAAAGTATCAGTGTAATAAATAGTCCTACTCTGGCCGTTCTAAATCGGTCTATTTTCAATTGCTAATTACTAGTTAAGAGTAAACACAGCGACAAACATCAACTTCTGTCTCAATACCTAGACACTTTAGACGTCAAGCACCACCGTCACATACTCTTTAGGAATAAGATCGAGCTGCGTTGTTGTTGTAAAACTAGAACATCGTCGAAAGCAAAATTAGTGAGCTATCAGTCAACACTCACAATTCACTCCAACTCATTACTTTTATTGATCTTTCTTTACACCTTTAACTGGTTTCGCGATCTTGTCGACACAATTTTTCGTCAAGCCATACTATGCTTAGAGTGAATATAATCCACTTAAGGGCGTGGTTATGAAATACAAACATATTCTTGTCGCACTGGAACTTGCAGATGAAAGCACAGTGCTGATTGATAGAGCAGTAGAAATGGCAAACTATCTCGACTCCAACATTTCATTCATCCATGTGGATGGTACTCATGGTGAAATTTATCGCGAGCTCGTGGATATCAAAGCAAACCCAGATCATGTACCACTAAACGAGCATTCAATGGAGTGTCTAAAAACGTTCAGCGACTATATGGACTACCCACTTAAACATTTCTTTGTGGGTACTGGCGATTTGGCTGATAAACTAGAAACAACCATCAAAGAGCAAGAAGTCGACTTACTGATCTGTGGCCACCATCAGGATTTGTGGAGCAAGCTTATCTCCTACTCTCGTCATCTCATAAATAAGTCACCAGTCGACATTCTGGTTGTGCCTATTCACGACTAGAGTTCTGTCGATCAGAAACGAATAAATCAATTATACAAAGCAAAGGCCAGTCGTAATCAGTGACAGGCCTTTTTGTTTACGACTGATAGCAAAGATCATCTCACTCTACAGAGATGCGCCCCCGCACATCACCAGTTCCTGTCCAGTAATAGTGCTTGCATGAGCTGAAAGGATAAATTTCACGTACTCTGCGACTTCATACGGAGATATATAACGCCCCATCGGTGGAAGCTTGGGTGGAGATGATTTTCGGTCAGGGTTTAGCAACATTGGGGTTTCCGTTGCTCCCGGCGCGATAATGTTGGCTGTCACTCCTTTTGGCGCTAACTCAGCGGCCCAACTGCGCACCATGCCAAACAACGCTGATTTAGTCGCGACATATTGGGAACGGCCAGCAACGCCTTTCGAAGTGCGACTGCCGATAATCACAATCCGACCACCCTGTTCCAATTTAGGTGCGAAGTGATTAGCTAATATTTCTGCCACGTGAACATGAAGGTGCCAAATAGACTGACTTTCTTCAATGTTTAGTTGACCTAACGGCGCTGCAACCATTTTGCCTGCCGCGTGAATAACCGCATCGACCGGAGGTAAGTTTTCCAAGCAGTGAATTAAGTTATTGGTATCGAACAAATCTACAGTCTGACTGACAAAGTTCGGGTTCTCATGTTCAACTTTAGTGCGGCTTAATCCGGTAACTTTCCACCCTGAAGAGAGCAACGTTTCGGCAATCGCTTGTCCTATTCCGGAACTTGCACCTGTAACGACAGCATGACGACTCATATTCACTCTCCCAAGATAGATCGCGGGACTTTGAAAACGGCTTTGCGGATTTGTTTTGGTTCAGAAACCATACACAAAGCCTGATGAGGCTCACCTGGCATAAAAATCGCGAAGTCACCTGATTTAAGGTGCACCGATTGAGACAGCTTTGGATTAGCCAAGATGAATAAATCCGGTTTCTTTTCTACCGCTTCTTCATCTGAACAATCGACAACGCCATAATTGATGATCTCCTCACCTTCCAAGACCACTTGTATATCGGCATAAAGGTTATGAAACTCTGTGTGTCTTACTTCTTGTTCTTGTGTTTGTGCCGGACCAATATTAACGAACCACTCTTCATTAGATAATTGCATTTTCCCGTCATCAGATTGAATGAGCGACTCAAGTAAACACTCCGGATGAGATAAAATGTCTTTAAACGCTCGCGGCAATCCTGCCGTTTCTAGCGATAATAGATTTCCACATATCATAGTCGTATCTCTTAATAACAGGTAGCCCTATCAAAGAGCTACCCTATTCATTTGCAGATGATTTAGAGGTGATTAATACGTACGTATTTAATTGCTTGGCGGAAGTAGGTGTAAGCAATATGAATGGCACCATCGCTTGATTGAGTAATCGTCGGGTATGAGAATTCACGGTTGAGTTTTTCTTGTGAATTGTTCGTCATACAGAAACCATCGCCTTCATCTAAATGCGCAACGATCGACCAGCTTGCGCCGTCATCTTTAGAGATAGCCAGTGACATTGGTGCACGAGGAGCACCCCAGAATGCACTTTTCCCATCGATAATTTCAGGCTCTTTCGCGTCGCTACCATCTTCAATTTCATCATATAAAGAGCTACGACGATCCGTTGCACCTTCTGCACTCATATTATTAAAGACCATCGCCAGATCACCATTATTCAACGCGGTAAGCTGAATCGAAGAGTTGTTGTTTGGCAGCTCAGTTGGAACTGGTGCACTCCAGGTCTCGCCATTGTCATGGGAGTAGCTTTTGTAAATAGAATCAGCCCAACGACTGCGGTATACCGCGATCAGAGAACCATTTTTTAGCAGCGCCACAGACATATGCACGCAACCCAGGCTATCTGGAACGTCGACATCACGCCAAGTTTGGCCTTTGTCTTCCGAGATCTTCACGCTACTGGTGTCGTAATTACCCACCCATTTCTCACCTGGTTTGATCGTGCAGTTAAATATTGGCAACAACCAATTACCGTTTGGTAAAACCACGATAGGCTGGCGGATGAAGGTTCCTGGCTTATCGATCAATACATCGATATCTTGCCATGTTTCACCCATATCAAATGATTTTCGGTAACGTACGATCGCGGTGTCCTGGTTACCCGCCAGTTGAGCCGTCCATAACAACCAAAGTGTGTTGTCTGGGTCTAAGAATAATACTGGGTTTTGCTCTGAACGCTCTGGATCATTGGACAGTTTTACCGCTGGCTCCCATTCGTTCGAGCCTTTACGAAGGCGCGAACACAGAATCGAAATATCAGATACCCCTTCTTGCGTCCCTGCGAACCAGGTACATAGCAAGTCACCATTTGGTAAAACAAGCAAATTCGACGCATGGTTTTGAGGATAGTCGGAAGGTAGCATTGCATTATAGTATTGCTCACGATGCTCAACTGGCACGACTTTACCGTCACGTTCTACAGTAATAGCTTCTTGATTCATTGAATTTGCCCTATAAATTAAAATTTAAAACTTGAGTAAATATAGCTCTCTGTTTTAGAGAGCTATATTCGTAACAGAGGAGTTATGCGAGAGTCACTGAACTAACTTTTTTTGCAGAAGACTTCCAGCACCATAGAATTAACATGGTCGCCATACCGATAAAGAAGAACCAAAACGGTGATGCAGAGTTATCTAATACAATACCTAAGCTCGCGACTAGGAAGAGTAATCTTTCCACAATATTCAGATTTTTCTTCAACCAGCCTTGTAGGAATACAGCCCAGCAGAAAGTCGCCATTAGCATGCCCATGAAAGCAATCAGAATGAGATACCAACTACCTTTCCAAAGCACGACAGGGTCTGTAATAAAGCTAAACGGTACTAAGAAAATAACCAGTGCGTAAGAGAACGCGATAAAGCCAGTTTTAGACGAGTCACTATGACCAATGGCCGATGCCGCGTAAGCACAGAGTGCAACGGGTGGCGTTACCATTGACAGTACGCAGTAGTACATGATGAACATGTTTGCAGCCAGTACATCAACACCCATCTCAATCATTGCAGGAGCAAAGATGATTGAACCGATGATGTAGGCAGCAACCGTCGGCAGCCCCATACCCATGATAATACAACCAACAATCACCATAACCAGTGATAGGTATAGGTTGTTCTCACCAACTGCACTCAAAATTTCTACGAACTTAAATGCCAGGTTTGATTGAGTCGCCAACACCATGATGATACCCACAGAGGCAAGAGGCACTGAAACCCAAGACATTTGTTTAGCCACATCCATCACCATCGGGTAGATAATCTTGTAGCTGTAGCGAGTATGCTTTCTAAACAGTGGTGCAATCAGAGCAAATACAGTACCAATGAACGCCGCATAAGGTGCAGAGTATCCAGAAATCAGAGCGATAACCAAGAACGCTGGAGAGATCAATAGGTGCAAGCGAGGTAGAATCGGCTCAAACTGTAGATCTTCTTTCGAGATATTACCTGTGCCTGTTTTTCTCGCACGTAGATCGATGATGATGAACAGTGCAAAGTAAAACGCAGCAGCCGGAATAATACCTGCAGCAGCAATCTCAGCGTAAGGAATACCTAGCATGTCAGCCATAACAAACGCTGCAATACCCATGATAGGTGGCATTAGCTGACCACCAGTTGAAGCAATCGCTTCTGTCGCTGCAGCTTGCTCTTTACTGTAGCCAGAGCGCTTCATGATCGGAATCGTAAGTACACCTGTCGATGTTGTATTAGCAACCGCAGATCCACTCACCATGCCAAACAAAGCAGAGCCAAGTAGTGACATTTTTGCTGCGCCACCAGTCAGAGATGCAGTGGCCTTCATTGCTAAGTCAATAAATACGCTACCGCCGCCTGTCATGGTGAACACACTGCCAAACATAACGAAGAAGAATACAAAGTTAACAGCGGTACTTGCTGTGATACCAAACAGACCGTCAGCTTGCATACTGATTAACTCTGTCATTGTATCTAAAGAGAAGCCTTCAAACGCAGTCCAACCTGGGAAGTATGGACCTAAGAAACCGTAGGCAACAAAGACAATAACAACAGAGAGAAGAGAGAAGCCTACTGAACGTCGAACTGCTTCAAATAGCATCAAACAGCCAACAATAAACGCGTATTTATCAGAGAATAATACATCGTCGATCATTTCCAGGCGGGTTTCTAACCTTGGGATTGACGTATAATAGTGGTATACCACCGACAAGGTTAATCCGATAAAAATAAGATTAATTATTCTACCGAGATATAAAAACGCGCCGTTTTTAAACTCAAGAGGTTGAAAACATAAAACTAAAGCTGTCGCCGTAAAGACATGAATACTTGCAGCCGTTAAAGGAGATAGCGGATAAAAAAACTGTCGAAGTAAAAACACGATATATGCGATACCAATTACCGCAGTTAGTGCTTTCATAAAGTTTTTGTAGTTCATAACAATACCCTACTTACTAAACTCATTAAGCAAAGCTTAATTAAAGCTTTAGAGAAACAGATGCATATATTATTTATATATGCACCTGTCTTACTCAAACTGGACTTATTTAATCCAGCCTTGTTCTTTGTAATATTTAGCTGCGCCTGGGTGTAGCTCAACTAGTTGCTCTGCTTGACCAATCTCTTCTGGGTGCCAGAATTTTAGAGGTGAGTGTGACTTCTTAATTTCAGCCTGATTTTCAACCAGTGACTTAGTTACGTTATAAACAACGTCATCACTCACTTTCGAGTTAGTTAAAAATACAGTAGCACTAACTGGGTTTACGTAATCTGCCGTTTGGCCATCATAAGTACCAGAAGGCATCGTGCCCGTTGGCAGGCCAACTTTTGCTAAATTTTTAAGCGTCTTATCTGAGTAAGGGATATAAGTGACATCACTTGTTAGTGTCATTTCAGTCAAGTTAGGGTGCATCGCTGGAACGTTATCAATATAAACATCGATAGCGTTATCACGCATCATTTGGCTTGCTTGACCACTGCCCATTTGAACAATCTTACCTTCTTTCTTTAAGGTCTCGAAGTCGGAACCTAAAGATTCAAAGATGTAATCAGCAATGATAGGAACCTGAGAACCTGTTGGCTTCATCGCGATAATGACTTTATCGGCGTTGATGATTTTTTCCCAAGTATCGTTACCAGTCTGATCAACCCACGCTTTACGAGCCACAGTGATGGTGTACGCTTGTTGAACATTATCCAGAACCATTCGCAGTTCTTTGTTCGTGCGGCCTTTATAGATGTCTGTCAGACCATCGCGAGCCCAAACAGCAGCGTTAGATGTTGCGAAACCAAAGTCAGCTTTCTCTTGGTTTACAACCACAGGGTTTGTCATACCGCCACCACGAGGGATAAGTTTGATTTTGTACTCATCGTTAGTAGCGCGAGGAATTAATTGTGAAAATGTCGTGCCATACGTGTACCAGCCGTTTCCTGGTGGCTGAGAAATAATACTTGCGGTAGAGGCAGCTTGTACGCCTGCTGCAACAAGAGTTGAACACAATACAGCGGTTTTGAGTGCAGATTTAAGGTTTTTGTTAAACATTACTGGGGATCCTTATTATAAGTATATGTCTGGCTATGCGTTGACAATAGACAATATCTTGTCGGTATCTTCCTGAGTGAAATAGACCGGGTAACGGCTCTCTCCGACTTTTTCACCGAGTAAATTCATCGTTTTCTTAACAACAGCAGGCGCAAATGCAATTGGGTATAGGGTTGCACGTAAATGATTTATCTTTTCTTGTGCTTGATTTGCTAACTCTTGGTCGTCTTGTACGAAACCTTGATAAACCTGGTTAACGAGCTCAGGCACAATATTCGCGATACCCGAGATACAACCAACAGCACCCAGGTTGTAACCAGTCAGAATCAGTGAGTCCGGACCAGTCAGTACATCAAAGTTTTCCGCTTCTTCACTAACAGCAAGAAATCCCTGCAGGCTTTCCAATGAACCAGCGCTGTCTTTGATGCCATAAATGTTTGGATGCTTCGCTAACTCGGCAGCAATCTCTGGCGTGATCGTGTTTCCGGTGCGAGCAGGAATGTTGTACAAGTAAACAGGTACTGGCACCGCATCTGCAACTTGTTGGAAATAACGCACTAACTCTTGTGGACGCAGTGCTGAGAACCATGGCGTAATCACAGAAACCGCCTTGATACCCATCGCTGCAACGTCTTTACCATGTTGAATGGTTTGAGCAAGATTCGTTTCACCAATATGAGTAACAACCAGGCTGCTATCTTTTGCTTCATCAAGACAGATTTCTGTTACTCGACGCTTTTCGTAATCACTCAAGACAAAAAATTCGCCATTCGTTCCATTACAGAAAATCTTATTACCGTTTGATAGCTGTCTGCGAACTTGTGCTCTTAGCGCAGCTTCGTCCAATGTACCTTGACTGTCGAAAGGGGTGACAACAGCAACGTGTGGACCTGTTATTGGGCTGGTCATAGTTTGTCCTTACTTCGTGATGCTCTGATAAAGCTCCAAAACATCTTGTTCAGAAACTTTAACTGGTGAATGGTTAAGTAAACGGGTTACTTGCATTGCGCTCGCCGCCAACTCAGGCAACTGTTCGCGCTCAATGCCAATGTCATTGAGGTAAGTAGGTAGACCTAGCTTTTGTACTAGGTTTTCTAAGTAATCTACCAACGCGGATGCCATTTCTGCTTCAGACAACTCAAGGTTGGCAGAAGGCAGTAGTCGGTAGACATTCGCTAACTTTTCTTCGCAGTGACTGTAGATATGCTTCATAACTGGCACGAGTAACAGTGAGTTCGCCAGGCCATGTGGAATTTTATATTTGCCGCCAAGTGGGTAAGACAACGCATGCACAAGGTGGGTACCAGAATGAGAAATGGATGCCCCGCCGTAGTACGAAGCCCACAACAGGTTAAGTCGAACCATTAAGTCTTCTGGTGTTTCAATCACTTGCTCGATATTCGCGAAAAACTTCTGCATGCCGATCAGCGCGTAGTTATCACCAACTGGGTTTGCTACGCTCGCGGTGTAACACTCGATTAAGTGACATAGCGCATCAATCCCTGTTGAAGCAGTAATGTGCGCTGGCATAGAAGTGGTCAACTCAGGAACCAGAGCAACATAATCAGGAAGCATCACAGGAGAAATGATGCCCACTTTTGTTGCACGCTCTGGGATCGCGATGATTGAGTTTGGCGTTGCTTCTGCACCAGTACCTGCTGTAGTAGGAACAAGCACTAAAGGAATTCGTGACTCTGGTGTTTCACCTTCTAATAAGCGGTTAAAGCACGCCAGATTCTCTGAAGGTGATGCGTAAAGCACAGAAATTAGTTTTGAAATATCAAGGACACTACCACCGCCGATACCAACAACAGCATCTACGTTCTCTGGCAATGTATCGAGTAGGCTTTCGACATCAAGGTTGGTCGGCTCTGCAGGTAAATCGCTGACTAACGTATAGTGGTATCCCTGCTTATCAAGTGAAGAAACAAACGACTGAACTTTGTCCAGCTTAATAACGTTGCTGTCTGTCATTATTAACAGATTCTGTTCACTTGATAACACCTGAAACATCTGTTCGATGCCACCACTTATCACAGTTGTAAAAATATTCATTCACTTCCCTTATCTATCGCTAGGACTGATTATTTTCAATCATCGCCGTTATTAAACTTGATATATTTATACATAAAAATTCTGACCATCGACGAGATTTAGCTCACAAATAATCATTTTGATTAAATTTAATCAAAAAGTTCTTTATTTGAGCGATTTTTTGATTACAATAACTGTAGTTGCAAATCTTGGAGTAAGAATTTCGTCATGAAGGAAGGAATAGATAAACCTGTTTACATTGTTGCTGACGATTTCACTGGCGCAAACGATGTAGGTGTCGCATTAGCTTCATCAGGGGTAGAAACGCAAGTTCTGCTAACTCCTGAAGTGCTTAGCGGCCAAGGCACTGCCGTTCGCATCATTTGTACTGACTCCCGAGATCTAGACAAGCAAGACGCGAAAGCTGAGCTCGCTCAGATATCAAAAAGCTTTCATTTAGCTGAGCATCAACCACTGCTTATAAAGAAAGTCGATTCAACTTTGCGTGGCAATGTTGGAAGCGAAATCGAAGCATTAATTGACACCGGTTATGATTTAGCCATCGTCGCAATCGCGGCCCCAATCGCTAAAAGAAAAACGGTTAACGGCCTTTGTTTTGTCAACGACACCCCACTGTCAGAGACAGAGTTTGCTTCTGATCCGAAATCACCTATTACTTCATCGAGAATCATTGATATCTTGCGCTCACAAACTACCAGTGAAATGAGCGAATATCTTCAGTCAGATCACAATAATGATCCTCACCATCAACATTTCAATAAATTTTATGAAAGCGGTACCAAAATTGTTGTCTGCGACGCAAATTCAAACAAAGATTTGCTTGAGCTTTATCAGGCAGCGGCGAAGTTATCGATACCAACTGTCTTTGTAACAACTGGGGAACTGACCCAGGCAATCGTCGACAATACAAGTAATCCAAAGGCAGCAATGAATCACGTCCAAGGACCTGTGTTGGCGATAATTGGGTCGATGAGTCAAACCACTTTCAAACAAACACAGTTCCTACTCGACAATGAAATAGCGCAAGTGGTTGAACTGGAGTTAGAAGCTTTACTGTCTTCTGAGTTTGAGTCGTACTTACAAGCAAAATCATCAGAAGCCATCCAATGGCTGAACAGCAATCACAACTGCGTAATAAGAAGCTGTAAAGACCCTGAGATTCGACATGAGCTCAGCGCGATAGCAGCGCAACACAATTTATCTCAAAAAGCACTGGCTGAGCATGTTCGTAACTGCTTGGCGGAGTTAGCGACACAAATTATTGCCCCCCCCGAGTCCACTCAAAAACTCGGAGGGATGATTCTTTGCGGTGGTGACATTGCCATAGCCACCGCGCAGAAATTGAACGCCCCTACCTACAACATCGGCGGTATTGTCGCTGATTGCGTGCCATGGGGAACACTTGATAGCGAATTAACCCAATTTCCTATCTTCACGAAAGCAGGCGGGTTTGGCGACGCTAGCACTTTCTCTAAAGTTATTCAGCATTTAAATAAAGAGGTCAAATAATGAAAGGTGTAATTGGTATTACAATGGGCGACCCTGCAGGTATCGGCCCGGAAATCATTCTTAAAGCACTAGCCGAAGATTCGCTATCTGGGACAAACTGTGTGGTAATCGGTAGTGCTGAAGTTCTTGAGGAAGTGCTTAAGCAAGATCTTGCCCCATCTCAAGAAATAAATGTTATTAACAAGGTTAGTGAAGCTAATTTTAGTACTGGCGTTGTGAATGTTATCGATATTCCACTGGAAGACATCGGTTCATTTAAGATCGGCACAGTGCAAGCCCAAGCTGGTGACCTTGCCTACCGCTGTATCGAAGTAGCAACTTCGCTAGCCCTAGATGGTGAAATCAGCGCAATTGCCACAGCGCCTCTGAACAAAGAAGCGTTGCACTTGGCAGGCCATAACTACCCTGGTCATACAGAGTTACTGGCGAAGCTTACGGATACTAAAGATTACGCCATGGTGCTTTACACCGATACACTACGTGTTATCCATGTAACCACACACATCGCGTTGCTAAAATTCTTGGAGACTCTGAATCAGACTCGCGTAAACACTGTGATTAAGATTGCGGACGAGTTTATGAAAAAAGCGGGGTTCGAAACGCCTAGAATTGCAGTTGCAGGCGTGAACCCTCATGCTGGCGAGAACGGTTTGTTCGGTACCGAAGAGATTGAAGTCCTGAACCCATGTATCGAAACTATGAAAAATGAAGGCATTGACGTTTATGGCCCATGCCCACCAGACACTGTCTTCCTACAAGCGTCACAAGGCCAATATGATATTGTCGTTGCCATGTACCACGATCAAGGGCATATCCCTCTGAAATTGATGGGCTTCTACGACGGTGTTAATATTACCGCTGGTTTGCCGTTTTTCCGTACCTCTGCAGACCATGGTACTGCATTTGATATTGCATGGTCAGGTAAAGCTAACCCTGAAAGTATGATTAAGTCCGTCGAATTGGCGGTTAAATTGAGCAATGTATGAAAAAACACCGCGTTGAGCAAATAACTGAGTATCTCAAACACCATAACCTGGTGACCGTGGATGATTTGGTCAAAGTCGTGGCAGCATCACCTGCCACGATTAGACGAGACCTAATCAAACTGGATGAGCAAGGTGTCATCACCCGAACTCATGGTGGCGTATCTTTAAATCGATTTGTCGCCAATCAGCCAACTACTAATGAAAAAATGCTACGCAGTATGCGAGAAAAGCAACATATCGCAGACAGTGCAGCAGAATTAGTTCAGGCTGGAGATTCCATCGTGTTGGATGCGGGGACAACGTCAATGGCGTTGGTCAAAAACCTCACTCATCTTCCACTTCGAGTTATTACGGTTGATCTGCACATCGCGTTGTTTCTGTCTGAGTTTAAACAGATAGAAGTCATTGTTACCGGAGGCGCTGTGGACCATAGCAGCCAGTCAACCATTGGTGAGCATGGTAAACAGCTACTCCGCTCTATTCATCCAGATATTGCCTTCCTAACTTGTAACAGCTGGAGCCTGGAAAAAGGTGTCACAACACCAACCGAAGAAAAGGCATCTTTGAAAAGAGACATAATTCTAAACGCCAACAGAAAGGTGTTGATTGCGGACAGTTCAAAGTACGGAGCTTATTCGCTCTATAAAGCCTGTGATTTAGTCGATACCACGCATATCATCACCGATAGCAGTCTCGAAGCCGATACTCAATCCCAAATTCGAGCAAAAGGTATCGAACTCATTACTGTTTAGTTTGATGGAAGTCTCAAACCTTCAATAATGAAAAAACCTCCCAATTACAGGGAGGTTTTAAATACTTAGAACACCACTACGCGATTACGAGTAGAGCAAATTACATAAGATCATTCATTAAAGTCTCATATTCTTCACTCGCTTCCTCAACTAAATGAGAAAGCTCTCTAGCATCGGAAACCGCAAGCTTGAATTGCCAAGGAGCCGCGTTTTCTTTACCACAAATACGCGTCTCGTTGCCACGGCTTTCAAAAGACAAATCGTCAAACGCCGTCGAGTGACACTGTTGAAGTTCGACGATCTCGACTTTTAATTTACCGACAGGGTTTACTTCGATATGCGCGTGTAAATCCGGGCGTCTAGATAAACAGTAGTCTCGGTGAACTGCAATCATAGCCGTCTCCTTGTGTCTGCCAATTCAACGATAAGTGTAGCTGAACCAATGTGACAGAAAAGTAAAATAATGGTTAAGATTGATCTGTCTCATCAGATCAAGCAAGTTTTCTCACTAACAATGAGTTCGGCATGAAACTCTCCGAACACTCGTTCGAAAAAACTCGATACTAAACGCTTTATACCCAAATAACCTCGAGATGCTTGGTTCAGCGAAAATGACTTGGCTCTCAATGCTCATCTCACCAAGAAGGCTTGTTTAGCGCCTTGACGAATCGACGTTAAACAAGCTTACAGTACTACAACTGGGCCAAAAGTAGCATCGATGACTTGGCCGGTACCTTGATCTCATCTTGGGACGAAACTGTGTTTCCAGTCATCATATCTAACCAATTTCCTTCTGTTGCAAGCGACAAAGACTGCGGACGAGATGATTTGTTGAGGACCACAATACCTTGCTCCCCCCGCTCTAACACCAGCATGTCGTCGTTACCTTCGATAACCTTCATAGGTTGACCATGAACTGCATTATGGAACTTAATCATGGTAGCCATGCGAGGATCACTCCATGCCCCTTTCCATCTTGGTTTACCGTTTGTGTCTTTAATCCCACTGGTGTCTAAGTCGGTGTAAATCAAAGGGACACCACCGTCTCTACCCAATATATACGCGTACGCTAACCATTCGTCTTCTTCATCCATAACGAGGTCGAGGAATACATCGTTATTTGGAATGTCGTGCGTCACAACAAAAGTGATGGCTCGACCCGGTGACAATGCCTCACCGAAACAATATGGGTCGATCAACGACTTAAAGCTACCTGCTTTAGAAAACGCTTTAAATATGGTGGTAAATAACGGGAAGTCATAGGCACCTAAGCGCGTTTCTTGCAAGTATGGTTCAAGAAAGAGCTGATACTCTTCGACGGTCGCCCCGCCATCTGTAATGATCTCACCAAAAATGTGCACATCTCGGGTAATCTCATCAGTCCAGACAAGCTTAAGGTGCTCGAGAGTCATATGTTTGGCCGCATCAATACGGAACCCTTTTACACCAATCGTTTTCAGCGCTTTCAAATAAGCTCGCTGCTGCTCAACAACATGATCACATACTTTTAGCGTCGGCAAACCCGGATCGGCAGGCCCACCAGTAATTCGACCATTTTGTACTTGCCATTTGTCTTTCCAGTTTTTAATGCCAAATGCTTGCGCGAAGTCTTCTTCGGTAAAAAGCGGCTCAGATAAGTCACCAAACAGCTTGAGCGCCTTGTATTTCTCTGGGTGATTTTGGTATTCCTGTAAAATTTCTTTGCTCGGGTATTGCAGATCTTGGCGCATATGCGCTTCATTCGCCATATGATTGAACACAACGTCTACGTACACGAGTACACCAAAACGACCCAGTTCATTAACCATATGGATAAAATCTTGAGTGTTACCAAGGGCATTGTCGATAACACGATAATCTTGAGGTTGATAGCGCTGCCACCAGCGTTCATCGTTAGCGCTTTTCATTGGTGGAGAGACCAGAACAGAACCATAGCCTAGCTCATGGATCTCTTTTGCACGTCGGGCAATGTCAGCATACTTCCAATCAAAAGCATGCAGAATGACGTTTGCACCAGCTGATTGTATTTCCTGTAAGCCACTCATGTTTTTTCTCCTACTCGCTCCACTTACCTGTTGCTGCTTGTATAGTTTTCGATTCGTAGTAAGTGGATTCAATAGTAAAAATTATAAGTGCTATCTTCGGGAGCCCCTCACCCTTTGAGGCTTTACTCAAGGATGAAAATTAAGGCGTACTCCCTACTCCTTTTCGGTACATCAAGGCTTACTTAACCCTTTACCGTGTGACAGCCCTTATAAAAACCCTCCCAAAAAGCAAGTAACCCACTGTTTTATAATCACATTACCACTATATGAACATAAACTCATATACGCCCTGATTTTGTTGCTCTCGGTACAACAAGCATTTTCTACCCTCTAGACAACAAAGTTTCAACAAAAAGAATCTGGACGCTGGATCACATTCGGGGAGAAAGAAAACAACTCTCAAATAGAGTAAATAAAGCATAATTCAGGCCAAAGAAGCAGAAGAATAGTGTTTTTCACCTCGGTGTCGGGAAGTACAGCTAAAAAGTGACTGTTTAGTAATGTCGGTAAGCCCATACCGTGAAGCAGTAAAACTCGAACTTACTCGTTTACGTTTATTAGTGCCTTTGTAATCTATTGAAATGTGATAGAGTCTCAACAGCTTTACATAACGTTAACGGAGTCATAATGCAGTACGATGTGATTGTTGTCGGTGCAGGATCGATGGGCATGTCCACAGGCTACTTTTTAGCTAAACAAGGGAAAAAAGTACTACTTCTTGATGCTTTTGATCCACCCCATTCACACGCCAGTCATCATGGTGAAACCCGCATTATCCGACATGCATACGGAGAAGGTGAAGAATACGTACCATTGGCGTTACGAGCGCAAGAATTGTGGGGCGAGTTAGAACAGTTATCAGGCAAATCTTTATTCCTCAAAACGGGTGTTCTTAACATTGGTGATGAGCGCTCACCTTTTATCTCGATGCTGATTGCCAGTGCAAAAAAACATCAGCTTCCGCTTGAAATTTTAAGTGCCGATGAGGCAAACCAACGCTTTGAAGGCCTCAACCTGCCACCAGAATATATCGGTTGTTTTGAGTCGACGTCAGGCGTGCTTAGAGTGGAAGATTGCATTCAGGCATACCGTTATCTCGCCCTTGCTCACGGCGCAACACTGCTTACACACCATAAGGTATCTGGCGTTGAACTTCTTGATGATGGCGTCAGCGTTGCAGCAAACGGCAATACATTTCAGGGTAAGAAATTGGTCGTCTCCGTTGGTGCATGGTCAAACGACCTGCTGGATATGCTAGGCGTAACCTTGCCAATCAGCCCTATCCGTAAAACATTTGCCTGGTACAATGCACCAGAAGCTCTTTATGGAGAGGGGACTTTCCCTGCATTTTCCTTTGTAACGCCAGAGGGTATCTACTACGGATTCCCAAGTATTGATGGTGCTGGATTAAAAATAGGCCGTCATGATTTAGGTGACGACCAAGATCCCAACGCCGAGATCACGCCTTTCGACAACCAAACAGATTCAGCAGACCTTCAACAACTGCTAGATAAACACATGCCCCACGTTGAATCGCTGAAGTTTGGTAAAACCTGTATGTACACCCGAACGCCAGATGAAAACTTCATTATCGATAAGCACCCTGAAAATGACAATGTCGTGCTAGTGTCTGGATTTTCCGGGCATGGATTCAAATTTGCCAGCGTGATTGGCGAAGTGGTCGCAGATATAGCGATTGATAAACCGGCTAAGTTTAACTTGTCTCTGTTCTCGGTGGATC
The DNA here is from genome assembly GCF_026000435.1 of Vibrio sp. STUT-A11. NCBI lineage: Bacteria > Pseudomonadati > Pseudomonadota > Gammaproteobacteria > Vibrionales > Vibrionaceae > Vibrio > Vibrio sp. STUT-A11. Next base: position 91,680 of record NZ_AP026764.1, read on the forward strand.
GTTTTAAATAAACCCAGCGCTATTAAGAAAATAGCCAGGTCGAATTTGAACATGGTTGATTATATACAACCATGTTCTTTTGACTGGTTTCTAGGCTTGGGCTGTTTCACCAACCAGCGTGGCATCGCCAATAAAGTAGCCATCTTCACCAAACCGCTTGATAGCGTCGCCATCCAAAATAACCGTTACTCTGCGTACATCCGCAAATTGCCAGTTACGCCACTGGTACATAAAGTGATTATTTTCAATCCACCAGTAACCTTCATCCACGTCATTCGGTCTATCAGACACCCCTGTCATTTTGCCATCCGCCTGAAAGGTGATTCGGTATGGGATATTGAAGCAATCTCTTGTCAGAACGACCCTGTCAGAAAGTAACTCTCGTATACGCTTGCCGTTTAAGCGAACGCCTTCTGCATCTTCTACTCGCGGAATAGGAAGTATTTTCTTTGCCAATTGAGCGAGCTTCTCGATACCGCTGCGAATATCAGAATTCTTTATCGACTGAAAGCTGAGGCGGAAACTATTATTACGCTTTTCACACGTATAATACTTGGCACCGTTGTTTATCAATATGCCATGAGCCTTCGCCAATTCTTCAAGTAAACCGGCATCAAAGTCTTCACGATAATCTATCCAAAATGCGGTTCCCGCGAGCGAGGGAATAACACCGGATTGAGGAAAATAAGTGTTTAACGCTTTTTCCATGGTTAACCACTTCTCACGATATTTCTTCAACATCTTCTGGATTAACGAATCGTAATAACCAAGGCTGATGAAAAGTGCCAACGTCTGGCAGTTGTTCTTTGGCGGTAAACTATGCATCCGCTGCTGAACTTGCCTTATCTGCTTAATAAGCGGTGGCGACGCCACAATAAACCCTAACCGTAAGCCCGGTGCGATAATCGAGGAAAAGCTGGAGATATAAATAATACGCTCACTCGGGTACTCGCTACGAAGCGCCGGGCACTTGTCGCTTATAAAGTTGATGTCATGCTCAAAGTCGTCCTCAATAACGAGTAAATCTTCCTGCTCAGCCTTGTCCATCAATTGCTTTCTGCGTTGCGAAGACATTCTAACCGTCGTAGGAAACTGATTACTCGGAGTCGCATAGACAAGCTGACAGGCGTTCAGTCTGTCGTCGACAATCATGCCTTCCCTATCTACTTCTAAAGGTTGAACGTTTGCCCGCCTTGCTCTGAACTGCTGAAGTGCTTCTGGGTATCCTGGGTTTTCAAATCCAACTTTCGTATAGCGGGATACCAGTAGTTTGGAAATTAAGTACAAACTGTTCTGGCAACCATGAGTTAACGCAATCTGATCCGCATCGACAAAAATTCCGCGATTCGGCAGTACCCGAGTTCGAATCTGCTCAATAAGATCGTGGTAATCATTATCGTCGGAAGTCCAGCTTTTGTGATTGATCTTATTCAGTGATTGAATACTGCATTTTCGCCACTCGGATACCGGAAAGAGGTCCTCATCGACCTGACCATGAACAAAGAGGTAAGGATAATTCTTGAGATTATTCGCAGCTGAACCATGTGCTTCATCTCCTTCTATCAGGTATTTTTCCCAATCCAATTGCCTTTCAGATTCAAGTACGCGTTCAGGGGCTTTCTTTGCGGAAACTTCTAACTCAGGATTAACGAAGTAGCCTTTTCTCTCTACCGAAATGAGTAAACCTTCATCAGTGAGTTGGTCGTAGACTCTGAGTACAGTGTTCCGAGATACAGAAAGGGACTGAGCGAGCTTTCGTGATGATTCAAGGCTGCGGTGTTTGGAAACAAAGCCATCAAATATCGCCTGAGAGATGCTGCTTTTGATTTGTTCTTGTAACGTACGAGAATCGAGAGGATCGATGTGAATGTAACCCTGGAGCATAAATGACCTAGCCTTTACTGCGCCGGCCATTTACACATGCCCAGCTTCAACTACTTAACCTGAATTCAGGTCACTAAACCATACCACTCAAAAGCAGCACGTTAAATGCCGCTTTTGAAGGTTTTATCAGCTATCGAGTTAAAGCCTGCAACTCAGATTTAATGATATCTAACCCTTTGCAGATCAGTTCATCTTCAATCGTTAGTGGTGGCAGGAAGCGGATAACGTTTCCTTTCACACCACATGAGAGTAGCACCACGCCTGCTTTGTTAGCATTTGCCACAAGCTTTTTCGTCAGTTCAGATAGCGGTTCTTTGGTACCAGGATCGTTAAATTCGATCGCAATCATTGCACCAACTTGGCGAATATCACCAATTTGGGGCACATCTTTCTGCATCTCAGATAACAACTCGGCGAAGGTTTGACCAATCTGCTCCGCTCTTTCACACAAAGATTCTGACTCAATAATGTTAAGAACCTCTATGCCAGCGACACAAGCCAAAGGTGAACCCGCGTAAGTACCACCTAAACCACCTGGATTTGCTGAATCCATGATCTCAGCTTTACCAACAATACCCGATAGCGGGAATCCACCAGCGATACCTTTTGCCATTGTAGTGATATCGGGAACGATTCCAAGGTATTCTGAAGCAAACATCTTGCCAGTTCGAGCAAAGCCTGTCTGAATTTCGTCACAGATAAGAACGATACCGTGCTTATCACAAACTTCTCTCAGCTTTTGCGCCCAGGCAGCAGGTGCCTGGTAAAAACCACCTTCGCCCTGAATTGGCTCAAAGATCATCGCCGCAACGCGGGTTGGTTCAATATCACACGCGAACAAATCATCCAATGCATCTAAGCTCTGTTGCTCAGAGATACCATGATATTCATTTGGGAACGGTAAGTGATAGATTTCGTTAGGAAAAGGACCAAAGCCCGCTTTGTACGGAGCCACTTTACCTGTTAAGCCCATACACATATTAGTTCGGCCATGAAACCCACCTTTAAAGGCGATCACACCACTACGGCCAGTATGCGCACGAGCCACTTTGACCGCATTCTCCACCGCTTCTGCGCCCGTAGTTAAAAAGGCAACTTTCTTATCCCCTTCACCCGGCGCAACATCGACGATTTTTTCTGCCAATTCAATAAAGCTGCTGTATGGCGTCACCATCGAACAAGTGTGACTGAACTTTTCTAATTGCTCTTTTACTGCTGCAACAATTTGAGGGTGAGAATGACCCGTGTTCGTTACTGCGATCCCAGCGGCAAAATCGATGTATTCTTTGCCTTCGATATCCGTCAAAAGTGCATTTTTCGCACTTTCGATGTATACCGCGCTAAGGTTTGCCATGCCCTTAGCAACTACTTTTTCTTTACGCTCTTGCCATTGTGAATTTGTCATAGCCTTGTTCCTTTAAAACTATCGTCAGTCTGTTGTCTATTACATTCCGCCGAGGCAGATGTATTTAATGTTCAAGTATTCATCGATACCTTGTTTTGCACCTTCGCGGCCAAAACCAGATTGTTTAACGCCACCAAACGGAGCGACTTCATTTGAGATGATCCCTTCATTCACTCCAACCATTCCGTATTCCAGCTTTTCGGCGATAGAGAACGCGCGAGTCAGCGTATTGGTGTAGAAGTAACTGGCTAAGCCGTAAATCGTATCGTTGGCGAGCGTGACCAGCTCTTCGTCATTGCTAAAACGAATAATTGGGGCGACTGGACCAAATAGTTCCGTCTGTACAATATCCATATCCTGAGTCACATCCGTCAGAATCGTTGGCTGTACGTATAATCCACCTAGGTCATCACCACCAAAGGCTACGTTCGCGCCTTGTGCCACAGCTGTTTCGATATAGCCCATCACCTGTGCTTTCGCTTTGCTGTCGATCAGCGGGCCAATTGTCACGCCAGGCTCAATACCGTTTCCGACTTTGAGCTCTGCCACAGCGGCTTTGAATTTTTCAACAAACTGGTCGTATACGGCATCCTGCACATAGAAGCGGTTGGCACAGACACACGTTTGTCCTGCGTTACGGAATTTAGAGGCAATTGCTCCTTTAACCGCCTCATCAATATTGGCATCATCAAACACAATAAACGGCGCGTTTCCGCCGAGTTCCATCGACGTTCGTTTGATGGTGTCGGCACACTGTTTTATCAGTTGGCTACCCACCCCAGTCGAGCCAGTGAAAGACAATTTTTGAATATCTGGGTGTTGGCAGAAAAGATCGCCAATCGCGACAGAAGAGTGATTGTTCACCACAACCAGCAACTCTTTCGGCAGTCCTGCCTGATAAGCTAATTCGGCGATAGCGTAGGCAGAAAGCGGAGTTTGATTTGCTGGTTTGACAATAAAGCTACAGCCTGCTGCCAATGCTGGCGCGGCTTTACGCGTGATCATCGCAGTCGGAAAATTCCATGGTGTAATCGCTGCAGCAATACCAATTGGCTGCTTGATTGTCATGAGTCTTTTGCTACCCGCTGGTGTCGGAATGGTATCGCCGTATGTGCGCTTCGCTTCTTCGGCAAACCACTGAATAAATGATGCGCCGTAAATAATTTCACCTTTCGCTTCAGCTACTGGTTTGCCTTGCTCCAAGGTCATGATGCGGGCGAGATCATCACTGTTTTCGATAACCAGATCGTACCAACGCTTTAAAATGGCTGAGCGCTCTGACGCGGTTCGATCCTGCCATAATTTCTGAGCTTGTTTGGACTGCTCAATTAGCCCTTCAATCTGCGCTGGCTGTAATGATGGAACATAGCCAATCACTTCATTTGTTGCTGGGTTCACAACAGCAATAGCGTCATCGCTTGCATCACACGTTCCCTTTAACAGGGATTGGTTCGAAACCTTGTCCATAATTCACTCTCTTACTTTCGTCTATGAGAAGAATGCTATCGACAAAAAAAACGGTGCCTAAGTACCAGTTTGAAAATATTCATGGTACCAGCATAAAAATTTAAACTGGTACCATCGTATGTCACCGACTGGTTCTATTCCTTTAGCACTCGACTCTTAATATGAGTATCGAAAACGGAATCGAAAAACATTTAGAAGAGGACTTTCTATGCTAAAGGGAAAAGGTAAAAAGCTACTGAGCTGTATGCTTGCAGCGACACTGGGATTGGGCGCTATGGCTACTTCAGCGGCAAGTTTTGCTGCAGAGCAGAACTGGCGCTTTGCCAACCTTTATGGCCGTGGAACGGCTTATGGACAAGTTTACGAAAACCTGGCAAAGAATATTGAAACCATGTCTGACGGTCGGATCGCTGTACAGGTTTTATATTCAGGCGAAGGCGTTGGTACTAAGGGTATTCTGGGTGCTGTTAAATCTGGCCTGATCCAGATGGGCGCACCATTTCAATCTATGCACGCGGGTGAACTCCCTGCTGGCGTTGTAGAGATTGGCTTACCGGGTGGTACTGACGATGTGGGCGAACTTTCGACATTGTTCCACGAAAAGGGCTGGTCGGAAGTATTAAAAGACGCCTATGGTTCTCAAAATCTGGTGTGGTTGGATCCTTACATTCAGCCCCCGGTCTACATCATCACAAAAGAAGAAATTAAGTCTGTTGAAGACTTCAAAGGCATGAAAATTCGCGCGCCAGGTGCTTACGGTAAATTCCTGAGAAACCTTGGTGCTTCACCTGTTTCACTAGCTTGGAGTGAAATCTACACCTCTCTGGCAACAGGCGTAATCGACGGCTCAATTGGCTCTAACATGATTGACCACCGCGACGGTAACCACGTTGAAGTTGCCAAATACATGTACCCGCTTCCTCTGGCTGGCGCACAGGTGCTGCCAATTGTGGTCAACAAGAAAGCATGGGCTAAGCTATCTCCCGATCTACAGGCTATCGTCAGCGCTGCTACCACCGTTCACGCACAAGAACAGATGACGAAATCAATCCTTTGGGAATCTCAGGCTATTGCTGATATGGAAGCTAAAGGTTTGAAATGGAGTCCAGAACCATCTGAAGCAGACAAAAAAGCATGGGAAGAAGCGGGGAAATCTCTCGCAGCAGAATACGCAGCAGCAGATAAGTACTCTAAACAGCTTATCGACATATTGGAAAAACAGTAACAAAGAATTGAGAGGTGGAGTTCGCTCCACCTCTGTTTGTCTGTTTGCAAGGAGGCCACATGATTGAAAAAATTCTCATCGGATACTGCCGAATCGTTCAGAGTTTGATAAGAGGTATCGGGCGTTCCGTCTCCTATCTCCTGCCAATACTCGCCAGTGTCGTCGCTTACGAAGTGTTCGCACGTTATATTCTAGACCGACCTACGATATGGGGCTATGACACGTCGCTGTTTTTGTTTGGCTATATCTCAGCACTGGGCGGTGCTTATGCACAACAGAAAGGCGCTCATATCAACGTAGATATTATCCACGCTAAGGTTTCCGAAAAGATTCGACGTTGTTTCGATTTGCTGACTGCCGTATTAGCCATTGGTTTCTTAGCCGTGATGGCCAAAGTTTGCTGTGGAATGTTTTTCGAAAGCCTGGAGCTAAACTATCGAACTCAGAGTGAGTGGGCTCCACCGTTACATCACTTTTGGCTGATGATTACAGTATCTGCAGGCATTTTTATTGCTCAATACTCGGTGCAAATCATTTGCAACCTGTTCTATCTGCTGACATCCAGAGAACTTCTGAAACCTTCAAAGCACGACGTACCCTCTTCGCTTGAAGAGCAGCCGTTCAAAGTAGATTCAACAAAATTTAATAAAGAGCAAAACACAGAGGAAGTGGCATATGGAGATTGAAGTACTTACAGGGGTGTTATTGGCCTGTATCCTTACCGCTTTTGCTTTAGGTGCACAAGTCGGACTCGCATTAGCGGCAATCGCCATGGGCGTGGGATATATCACCTGGGGTGAAGGTTTATTCAACATTATTCCGACTACCGTTGAGAGTACGTTTTTCAACTTTATCCTTTTAGCAATCCCACTCTACATTTACATGGGCCAGATTCTGACTCGCTCTGGCATCGGAGATGCCATGTTTAACGCCAGCCAATTAGCCATTGGACGAATTCGCGGCTCATTGGCTATCAGCGTTATAGGCGTGTGTTCAATGATTGGCGCTATGGTTGGCATTATCGGCGCAGGCATCATGACATCGAGCAGCATCGCATTAAAACCGATGCTAGAACGCGGCTACGATAAACGCCTGGCGTTGGGTGTCATCATGGCTGGTGGCTCTTTAGGTATCCTTATTCCACCAAGTATCCCAATGATCATGTTTGCATCCGCGACACAGAACTCTGTTGGCAAAATGTTTCTCGGCGCTATGGTTCCCGCTTTGATTACCATTGTGCTTCTGATTAGCTACGTGGTGATTTCGTGCAAACTGAATCCAAATCGCGCACCATTGGATACCGAGAACGACAATGATATCGAGATCCCGAAAGGTTATGAGATGTTCAGAACCATTCGTGACGGCGCGTCTTCACTGTTACTGATTGTCGCTGTGTTAGGCAGTATTATTGCAGGTATTGCGACACCGACCGAATCTGGTGCAATCGGTGTTGTGGGTGCGATTATTCTGTCTATTTTGTTTAAACGCTTTAAGCCAGCAATGGTTCAGAAAGCTGGGCTACAAACGGCAACCTTAGTCAGCGTCGCGATGTGGATCATCCTTGGAGCGTCGGTATTCAGTAACTTCCATCTCCTGATGGGCGTACAAGGCATGGTTTCCGACATTACAACCAGTCTCGATCTGCCACCGATCATGATCATCATCATGTTCCAGATCATCATGCTACTTCTGGGCTTCATCATTGATGAATTCATTATTGTCTTGATGTGCGCGCCGATCTTTACACCTGTCGCTGTCGCATTGGGTTACGACCCTATCTGGTTTGGTGTTCTGATGATCCTTAACATTGTTATCGCAGTACAAACTCCACCTTATGGTTTCGCTCTGTTTTACTTAAAAGGCATCGCGCCAAAAGGCATTACCATGCTGGATATCTATAAATCAGTCACCCCATTTATCCTAGTGCAATTGCTGGTTTTGTGTATTGTTATGGTTTTCCCAGATTTGGTCACTTGGCTACCCAACCAAGTCATGGGCTAGATATTAGAGAAAGGAAAGGCTGTTAAAAAACAGCCTTTTTTATTGCCATCAAGATGTTAGCCACGACTGAATTTTTTCCGCTTGAGGGACTCCGCCAGAATGCACTAGCTCTTCGTCCATCACCACGGCCGGTGTAGACATCACTCCGTAGTCCATGATGGTTTCCATATCCGTGACTTTTTCCACTTCAACGTCAACCCCCTGCTCCGCCGCTATTTTTTCGATCAAGTTTGCTGTATTAACACAGTTCGCACAGCCTGAACCCAACACTTTAAAAACTTTCATCTCCAGCTCCTAAAACCGCCATAGTGGTAAATTAAATATCCATCCCATCGTCGTAAACGCGAGCAGCAACATACCGAAAAGCATACCAAGAAGTCGCCACTGCATAACTTGTTTCAACATCACAAACTCAGGAATACTTGCGGCAACCGTGCTCATACAAAATGCTAATGTAGTACCGATTGGCAAACCATTTTGAAGAAGGCTTTCCATCACGGGAATCACACCTGTCGCATTTGAATAAAGAGGAATACCAATAAGTACCGACGCCGGAACCGACCACCATTGACCGGATCCCAAATGTGTTTCTATCCAACCATCAGGAACGAAGCCATGTAAGCCAGCTCCAATGCCGACCCCAATAAACACCCACTTCCAGACACGACCTACAATCTCGACCATCTCTTGCTTGGCAAACGTGTGTCGCTCTGACAACGTTATTCCCGCGCTCCCATTGTCACTTAGGGTTTCATGACTCTGTTGCGGAAATTTGGCATTACGCATCGCCTTTGATGCCAGAGGCTGTAACCAGCGCTGTGCACCGATCACATCAAGGATCCAGCCACTCACGATACCGATAAGCATCCCTATCACGACGTACATGACGGTGAACTTCCAGCCAAGTAAGCTGAATAGCAACAACACGGCGATTTCGTTAATCAACGGCGAGGTGATCAAGAAAGCCATAGTGATACCAATAGGAATACCTGCAGAGGTAAAACCTAAAAAGATTGGAATGCTAGAACAAGAGCAAAATGGAGTGATTGCACCAAAAAAGCTGCCCGCAAGATACCCAAACCATCTACGTTTTCCCGCTAAATAGTGACGCACTTTTTCGACATTTAACGAGGCTCTAAACAGCGCAATCACATAAATCATGACGACCAGTAGCACCAGGATTTTACTGACGTCTTCAATAAAAAAGTGAATAGCATCTGCGAGCTTGGTATTGGGCTGTAAAGAAAAAAGCTGGTAAGTCACCCAATCAGCGAGACGTGTAAAAACCTCAAACATATCGAATCCTTATACTTACTACGATGACCAGTCTGCTCATCGATATTGCAAGTAAGTCAACAGCGTGAGACAAGGCACTCTGATACCTTGAGAAATAAGTTTTTACTCTAATTCTAGTCTATATCTCCAGGCTAATTTCATTTAGTGGCACTATTTCACCTTTGTTTTTTAATCTTTCACGACAAGTATTTAATAGTCGTATTGACTAGAAACCACCAAGTTGAAACCTTCGACATCATCATTGCCGAATCCTTAGCTATAGTTAGTCACAGATACAACGATCAAGGAGTTGTAAAATGAACGATGAGACAAACCCTAAAGATAAAAGCAACTGGGCTATTGGCGGTGGAACACTACTCGGCTTAGGGGTGGGGATGATCTTTATTCAGCATTCTGCGCTCGCCTTTGTCGGCTGTCTGATTGCTGGCATCGGGATGGGGTTAATCATTGCGGCCGTCATTAGCTGCAAAAAATAATTTCGATCGTTTGAATGATAAATAGATAGGGAACATTAGGTACTTTTCAAATTAATCAGGAATCTTATCCAAAGATGAACCATTATTAATTCATAGGTTTAGCGCAGCCAATAAGACGTCCAGTAAGTATGAATGTTCCTGATATTTTCATATCATCGATCTTAGGTATCGTACTGTTAATAACAGTATCCGTGGCTTCGTCCCTGATTGCAAGAGCGCTGCGAGTCCCCTTCCCAATTATTCTGGTGATGTCTGGTGTTTGCCTTACACTTCTACCCGAACTGCCAGCAGGCATCCGCATATTCTACGAACCCGATACTGCAGAGAAGACCATCTTATTCGTCTTCCTACCGTTATTGGTGTTCGAGGCCGCCTATAAATTCGATTTCGCTAAGTTCACCGCTAACTGGTCCGCGATTATGATCATGGCCATTCCCGGCGTCATGTTCTCAACGTTAATCATTACAGCGACACTTGTTTTTATTGGTATTTTAACGCCTCAGACCGCCCTAATCCTTGGGATTATTTTAAGTGCTACCGACCCCAGCGCCACGATCGCTATTTTTAAGGAGTCCGGCGCGCCTAAAGATCTCATCACGATTGTAGAGGGAGAAAGTTTATTCAATGATGCGACCGTCATTGCAGCATACAAAATCGCGGTGCTAATTTTTGCCATGCACCTAACCCCGACAGATATGGTACTCACCGGGCTGTGGCAATTCACTTGGGTCTTTTTAGTCGGTGCACTTTGTGGCTATGTCACGGGTCACCTGCTTCTTTGGCTGATGAAGTCGCTGCCCGACGATCCTTATATCGAAATAAGCATCAGCCTTGTCACTGCGATTGGATGCTTTGTCTCTGTTGAGCAGCTTGTCCATGCCAGCAGTATTGTCGCTTTGACGATTTGCGGTTTAGTATTGGCAAAAAATACGCCATTACCGATCAGTAATGAGTCCAATCAGTATCTGAATAGCTTCTGGACCTACATGTCCGATCTCGCTAAAGCCATGATTTTTATACTGGTGGGATTGTGGTTAAATTTGGAATTGATCGCATCGCATTGGTTAAACACTCTGCTGGTGATCATCAGCATGCTTGCCGCGAGAGCGGGCTTTGTGTACTGGATTTTGCCATTTTTCGGGCGACTCCGCCGCCTTTCCTACTCTATGCCGCGATCATACCAACACATCTGTTTATGGGGTGGACTAAGAGGTGCGGTCACTCTTGCACTTTCGATATTAGTGATTACCGACACCTCATTATTTACTGTCGAAGAACGAGAAACCATGTTAGCCGTCGCCATGGGTGCGGTGTTCTTTACCATTTTGATTCAAGGGCTGACGTTATCTCCTCTTGCGAGCCGGTTAAAACTGGATGAAACCAGCATTGAAGAGAAGATTACCAAGAAAGAGCTTATGTTATCGGCGATGAAAGCCAGTGAGAAAGTGTTGGCACACCTGGCAAAAACACCGTTAGCCGACAGCGGTGCTCCTGACGAAATCATGCAATCACTTAAATCGCATGTGGATGAAGAAAAGCGCGATTTGCGTCATCTCTATACCACAGAAGTGGACACTCAAAGTTTGTATAAGAAACTCATTATGGAAGGCTTGAGTATCGAGAGTGAATACCTCTACTTGCTTTATGATCAGGGCTTGATCTCAATGGAAAGTTATCAAAAGCACAGAGAGTTTTTTGATCAACAAATGGACGCGGCGCGCCATAAATACCAACAGCCAAATTCTCAACATACTCACACGCGATCGCTTTTCCGCACGTTTGATAAGTGGACACACAAACCTACGTCAGATGTGTCCATTCAGTACGAACTCGCTTGGTCGCGATTACTTACTACCGATTTAACGCTTATCGAACTTAAAGCTCTGCTAAACGACTACCCAGTTGAACCCGCTTTGAAAAAACAAGTGCTTCAGGTCTGGGCGTCCTGGCGCCAGCAAAGCGCAGATACCGTCAGCCAGCTGGACAAAACCTATCCCGTAATTACGGCGACAGCCCATAGAAAATGGCTACATCATATGCTGAATACGGTTCAAAAAGCGCACCTTGAGAAGTTTGTCAGGCAGCGTCTGATCAGTGAGTCGGACAAAGAGCAGATCGTAAAACAGCTGATGCATACCACCTCATCCTTTTATAAGGATTCGGTTGATAACATTCGAACTGGCCGTGACTCAACCCACTCTACTGACGACACTAAATAGCGAAACCAACCCAAATATTTCTAAGGCTTGAACCATATTAATCATTTGATCAAGCAGGGCTGGTTGTAACTAAACTTCTACGTACGTTTTGCGAACTCGCTTAGTCAGTTTGATTACGAGCTCATACGGAATGGTACCTATGTGTTTCGCGACTTTTTCAATCGGTAGATTGTCGCCCCAAAACTCAACGGTATCTCCGACAGCATCACGTGCATCAGGCCCAAGATCCACGGTAACCATATCCATAGAAACGCGACCAGAGATAGGAACGATTCGTCCGTTGATATAGACAGGAGTACCAACCGGTGCATTTCGAGGATAGCCGTCACCATACCCCATCGCGATAACACCAATGTTGGTATCACGTTCTGAAGTCCAGCTTTCACCATAACCCACAGGTTGATTCGCCTTATGCTCGCGTATCGCAATAAGCTTTGAGTTCAGTGTCATTACACAATGTAACCCATGCTCCTTACCCGTTTCATTTTCATTTGGGCAAATACCATAAAGAGAAATGCCCGCTCTCATGTAATCGAGGTGAGAGTCAGACCAATACAGAATGCCCGCTGAGTTAGCTAGTGTTTTAGGTCCTGGGAAGTCGCCGGTTTGCGACAGAAACAGATCGATCTGCTTTTGCGTCGCAGGGGAGGATAAATCGTCAGCACAGCTAAAATGACTCATGAAACCAACCGGTCCCGCGAGTTTGTTGGTCGCTTCGATTTGTCGAACGTAGTCGCTGAGTTCATAGGGGTGGATCCCCAACCTATGCATCCCGGTATCCAGTTTGAGCCAGACCGTAACAGGGGTAGTGATATCAGCCTGTTTAAGATCTTCCAACTGCTCTTTGCAATGAATCGCCGTATGGAAACCTTCACGTGCAGCCATTTCGAGATCAGCTTTACAAAAACACCCTTCCAGCAGCAGTATTGGCTGTTTAATACCTTCGCTTCTTAGCTCTAGCGCTTCTTCGATACGAGACACAGCAAACATGTCGGCTTGCGTCAGTGTTTTTGCAGTTTTTACAGCGTTATGCCCGTAAGCATCACCTTTTATCACAGCGACAACAGATTTATCAGCGCATTTATTTTTAAGTACATCGTAGTTATCGCTAAGTGCTTTTAGATTAATAACAGCTTCAGCAGTGATCATTAACTCATTCCCAGTAATATACCAATCGGAGTAAGTTTTTCATCATTATTGCAGGTTAAATTCGCTGATGGTTGGGTAACAGATCGGTAATTAAAATAACAAGTTAATGCTATCTATACCTTGCTCTACGCGATTTATCCAACGCAATAAAATGACTATTTCCTCATTCAAATTGGTATTGAATTTCTTCCATGTCAGCTCTACAAACACAATTCATTGGATTGTATCTGATGAGCCGATTAATAACGGTTATAGCTCTTGTTTTGCGATAATTTACGGTCTTTCTATACGAGTTACCTAAGCCACCAAATAAACTCAACGCAAATATACTCAATATCAATTAAGCAATATACCCAAATAACCTCGAGATGCTTGGTTCAGCGAGAATGACTTGGCTCTCAGACGCGGCAACGATTTGAAGATCTAGTGGTTCTAAATCAAAAATCGTTAACAAAGGCTGTGAGTCAAGACAACTCGCCCTTCGGGAGCGTGTCACTGACACAATTTCTGCGTCAAACAACTTGGAAAGAGCTTGCTATTCCGCTTCATTATTTTCCTTGAACTAGTATCAGTGACAACGCTCTGAATCCTGCATCTTGAAGTCATTTGGGTATATACAGACCATCGTTCCAATCAGCACATACACTCAGCTATTAAGCTTTTTTACAGTGAAATACCCTAAAGAAATACTCATGGTATAAGTTCCGAACTGGAATTCTAAAACCTGTATATTATTTCGATATAAATCAAAATATCAGATTAATATATAAAAGCAAGCACCAATAAAACCATAAAATAAATATGGGATTATAACGATAAAAATCAGACAAAAATGGCAAACTACGCACCATTTAGGGTCAATATGTATTCTTTTGGTGCAATCCGGTGAATATTAAAAAATATCATTGAGCTATAATTATAAAACCAACCAGTAAAGTTTGAATTACATCACATAATAGAATCATCTATATATTAATTTAAACTTAGTATAAATGACCAATGGATAAGTCATGGCTTATTTTATAGATAAGACGCGTAATTCACTAAGTACTAACACAATCTGTTACTGACACACTCATAGACGACATTTAAAGCACGACGGCAAGGTTAAAATCAGAATATTATGAAAACCAAACTTATTGAATAAATATGCGTTAAATTAATTTACTTTGAATAAATAGTGCATTTTTTTGAGTTTCATTGCTTATACTTTAAATATTCTTATGTATCGACTGAGGTTGATGTCACGAATTTTGCACTGTAGTTTGTATTGAGAAGCAAGATTAAAAGCTGGTCAGAAATCCAATTCACGACATGGAGTTAACACAAAATGGAACTTAAACAACCTTATCTATTATTTTTAGGCGATGCTGCAGATGCTTTAGCAGCGAAAGTCGCACAGGGAATCAAAACGTGGCGACCAGAACATTGTGTTGGACAATTACGCCTTGAGGGTTGTAATGCTGATGTTGGCCTTGACGATCTAAGTGTGGCACAAGCTGTTGAGGCGGGTGCCAAAACATTGGTTATTGGCGTTGCTAACCGAGGTGGCGTGATTTCTGAGGAGTGGATTTCGGTCCTGATCGAAGCACTTGAATCGGGTATGGACATCGCAGCAGGTTTACATAATAAATTAAACGACATTCCTGAGCTGGTAGAGAGTGCAAAGAAAAATGGCTGCAGCCTTTTCGATGTTCGCTATCCAACACAAACCTACCCTGTCGCAAACGGTAAGCAACGTTCAGGCAAACGCCTATTAACGGTAGGTACAGACTGCTCTGTAGGCAAAATGTATACCTCGCTGGCGATCGAGAAAGAAATGAAAGAACGAGGCATTGATGCTGATTTTCGCGCCACCGGTCAGACGGGTATTCTGATCACTGGTGAAGGTGTCAGCGCAGACTGTGTAGTCGCCGATTTCATTGCCGGTGCTATTGAAACCATCGCGCCAGAAAATGATCCACAGCACTGGGATGTCATAGAAGGCCAAGGATCGTTATTCCACGCTTCGTTTGCAGGTGTTACCACAGGTCTTATCCATGGCTCTCAAGCAGACGCTTTAGTGTTGTGTCATGAGCCGACTCGCACCCATATGCGTGGCCTGCCTGATTATCCATTGCCGGATATCAAAGCTTGTATGGAAGCCAATATTGCCACCGCAAAACTCACCAATCCAAATGTCCAATTTGTCGGTATCTCAATCAACACTTCAGGCCTGTCAGAAAGTGAAGCGATGGAATACATGGATAGCGTTGAGTCTGAAGTGGGCTTGCCAGTTGTCGATCCATTCCGTCAAGGCGTAGCACGTATCGTAGATAAATTAGCGGAGCTGTAATGAAGGTTAGTCTTGAAACGAAAAGTTGGCCGATTCTGGGGAGTTTTACTATCTCTAGGGGTAGTAAAACCCACGCAGAAACCATCATTGTTGAAATAGAACACCAAGGCTTGAAAGGACGTGGCGAATGTGTCCCATATGGCCGATACGGTGAATCTATTCAAAATGTGTTGGCAGAGATAGAAAGTATCATCCCTGATATTGAAGCTGGGATAAGCCGAGAAGAGTTGCAACCGCTATTACCATCAGGCGCAGCGCGTAATGCCGTCGACTGCGCTCTGTGGGATTTGGAGTGTAAAACCGCAAACCAGTCTATCTGGGAAAAAATTGGTTTGTCAGCAGGTGAACTGACCACAGCGTACACCCTCTCTTTGGATGCCCCAAAAAATATGGAGAAAAAGGCAATTGAACATTCTCATCGACCACTGCTTAAACTGAAATTAGGTGGTGCAGAAGATCTTGAGCGTGTTCAGGCTGTACGCCGCGGTGCGCCCAACTCTGCGATCATTCTGGATGCCAACGAAGCATGGACGCTAGAGACCTATAATCAGCTGATACCTGAGCTATTAAAGCTGGATGTTTCAATGATTGAGCAGCCGTTTCATGCCGAAGACGATCATATATTGGATGATCTTGAACGTCCGATCGCCATTTGTGCCGACGAATCTTGTCATGATCGAATGAGTCTACAAAAGATCATTGGTCGCTATGACATGATCAATATAAAACTCGATAAAACGGGTGGCTTAACTGAAGCTCTGGCACTTAAAGAACAAGCTCAATCGGCAGGTCTACGTATTATGGTCGGGTGCATGGTGGCATCTTCATTAAGTATGGCGCCAGCATTTGTCGTCGCCCAAGGAGCGGAAGTCGTCGATCTAGATGGCCCACTGCTGCTCAGTGAAGATATCGAACATGGCTTTGAGTTCGAAAACAACTCTATGCTGCCTTTCGACAGAAAATTGTGGGGATAAGGGGAAAGTAATGGAACGAATTGTATACCTCAACGGAAAGTTTCTCGCTGCAAGTGACGCAAAAGTTTCCGTATTTGACAGAGGATTCCTCTTTGCAGATGCCGTCTATGAAGTAACGGCAGTATTAGATGGTAAACTGATTGACCATGAAGGTCACCTTGCCCGCTTAGAACGTTCGGCTAAAGAGCTAGGCATTAAGATGCCGGTCACTGGTGAACAGTTGATGGATATTCAGCGCCAGCTAATTGAAAAAAACGGCTTAGTGGAGGGTGGCATCTACCTCCAACTGACTCGTGGTAACGAAGGCGATCGCGACTTTTCATACAGTGACAAGATTGAACCCACACTGGTGCTGTTTACTCAATCACGCAATCTGATTGATAGCCCGAAAGCTCAGACAGGGATTAAAGTCATTTCGTTTGATGATATTCGCTGGCGTAGACGTGATATTAAAACCACCAGCTTATTACCCGCGTGCTTAGCGAAACAAACCGCACACGATGCTGGTGCAGAGGATGTTTGGCTGATTGAAGATGGCCATGTCACTGAAGGTGGCTCAAGTAATGCCTATATTGTTACTCAAGACGATGTGCTGGTCACTCGTCCGCTAAGCAATGATATTCTGCACGGTATCACCCGTGCATCATTAATGACTCTTGCTAAAGAGCTGAACTTAACCATTGAAGAGCGTTTCTTCACCATCGAAGAAGCTTATCAGGCCAAAGAAGCGTTTATCAGCTCAGCAACAACCTTCGTGTGGCCTGTCGTCGCAATCGATGATAAACCGATTGGCAGTGGCAAACCTGGTGAAATCGCATTAAGGCTGCGTGATATTTACATTAAGACGTCGAAAGAATTAGCAGTTTAACGTCACGATATAACCCAAGCATTGTGGCCAATTAACATTGGCCACGGTTGAATTTCTTTTAACACCGATGAGTTGCTTGATAACAATCACTGTGCGGCTGCCGGATAGGTAAAGAAAATCAGATGAGCAAAGTTAAACAGAAAATGCGCCAATACCGCACACCATAATCGGCCAGTCACGTAGAAAATCAACCCGTAGCCTAACCCTGCAAGCATAGCGAATAAAACAAGTAATCCGCCACCTGCGATATGCGCAACACCAAACAACACACCCGCAACTAACAAGCCAGCTTTCCAGTTAAAACGACGGCCTAGAGATTGTTGAATCAACCCGCGAAACAATGCTTCTTCCGCAACACAGGTAATCATTAAGTTATTAACAGCAAATAACCACCACCAGCTTGGTAGGCTAAGTTCCACATTCAATGCTCCCAAAAAACTCGCAATAGGCAGTAAGCTGAGCAATGGAACCAGTATCAGTAAAACCTGTTTAAATTCGATTCGCTTTGTTTCCCCCAATAACTTCGGGTAAGCGAGTAGAAGAGCAAAAAAGGCGAGTGGTTTATCCAAATTCAAATACATTGAGAAGGGAATACTTTGTGCGCCCGATTTGACATCATCAAGCACTTGGAGGTTATTAAATCCCGGCATAGTGTGGGTAAACAGCATCGCACACCAAATCAGAACAAGTGCCCAGCCACAATAGTAAACCCATCTACCTTGTTGGTTCTTAGCAAGCCTGGGTAATTGGTAAGCGGTAGCGAGCACAAGCAATGCCGTAATAAACGCGATAAACTCAATGCAATTAACGATAAGAGCACATACCAGAGCCACGAGTAACAGCAGTAGTGCTAACAATTTATGTCGAGTGAAAGCTATAGCTGTCGCAGTCAAAAGGGGTAGCCATACCCAGACGGTGGCATCAAGAAGCATGAAAAAGTCCTTTTTATAATTGTGCTTCAGTAAATCAGGGTTGAATTGTAAAGGAAAGAAGTACAGACAGTAAGAAGGCTACCGTGAATCTTGGTAGCCTTTTAGATTTGATGAGATGCTAGGTGGTGCTTAACTTTATTTAGTCGTATTCGCGGTTAAGAAACTTGAGAATGCTTGCCAAGATTTCTCATCCGCATCTTTACGATAACGATCGGAGTCCCACACGGTGAAGGCATGAGGTGCACCGCCGTAAGCCACCATTTCATGTGGAACTTTGTTTTGCTCGAGTTCGTCAGCCAACTGAGCAAATTCGCTCATTGGGATTGCAGTATCAGCCGTGCCATGAAGAATAAGTACTGGAGCTTTGGTATCTGCATAGCTTTGACCTTCTGGTGTTTTTAGGCCGCCATGGAAAGTGACGAAACCTTTCGCACTCATGCCAGATCGCGCAGACTCCAATACTGCCGCACCGCCAAAGCAGTACCCCATCACAACCGTGTTCTCTAAATTTCCGCCTAGTTTTCCTGCTTCAGCTAAGCTGGCGCTCATTAACTTTCTTAGCTTGTCTCTGTCTTTGTAAAGCTCCCCAGTATGCTGCCTTTTATCTTCCACTTTAGTTGGACGTACTCCTTGACCAAACAGATCAGCAGCAAATACGTTGTACCCCATATCGTTAAGCATTTGCGCTCTCTTTTCTTCGTACTCGGTCAGCCCGTCCCAGTCGTGGACCAACAATACTAGCGGTGCATTATCGTCAACTTTAGCCCAATACCCTTCGTAAGAAACATCGCCAACTTGGTAAACCACGTTCTCACCAGCAGAAACAGAGCAGCTGCCAGCCGCAGCAAGAAGTGCCAACCCAATGAGCTTGATTTTCATACTAATTCCCTTCTGTATTATGTAAACAGTTGTCTAAGTAGCTTAGTACATCCTCAACAGGCGCAGAGGATTAAGGATGATACTTTGCGATTGATTCAAGCGTTTTATACCAACGTGGAGAACAAAATGATCAAGTGAAACTCAACCATTGAAGCGAGTAGCATCGATAATCTAGGTCGAAGGGGCAGCGAGGCTTCTTTCTTAAAAAACGACAAAAGCCTCTATGAAGAGGCTTTATATGAAAATAGTTAAATTGGACTTTAGATCTCAGAATACGTTGGATAATCAATTAATCCTTTTTCACCACCACCAAACAGTGTTGCAGGATCATGTGTCGCAAGTGGGTAACCATTTTTAATGCGAGCTGGGAGATCTGGATTAGCAACAAATGGGCGGCCAAAGCCAATCATATCCGCCAAACCGGATTCTAAAGCACTCGCTGCTTTTTCGGCATCGTAACGACCAGCGTAAATAATCACACCTTGGTATGCGTCACGAATGGCAAGCTTAAACGCTGCGGGCATATCTGGAGCATCATCCCAGTCAACTTCCGCAATGTGTATATACACCACGTTTAATTTGTTGAGTAATGCCGCTGCTGTGGTATACGTTTCAATCGGTGTTTTGTCTACAGTCCCATTTAGTGAGGTAAATGGTGCTAAACGAACGCCTATGCGCTCTGCCCCGATAGCGTCTGCCATCGCTTTCACTACTTCACCCAAGAAACGTAAACGATTTTCAATGCTGCCGCCGTATTCATCGGTTCGGGTGTTCGCTTCCGAATCAATAAACTGGTTTACGAGGTAGCCGTTAGCGGCATGCAGTTCTATACCATCAAAGCCAGCTTCAATCGCATTCAGCGCAGCTTGTCGATATTCCGCAACAACTTGCTTTATATCTTCTTTGGTCATTTCGCGTGGCTCTACAACATCAACAAAGCCAGGTTCGTCAGTCCCATTGTCGACAAACACTTTCACGTTTTCAGCCTTAAGTGCTGACGATGAAATTGGTTGTTTACCGCCGATGTTATCTGGGTGCGTAACACGACCAACATGCCAGAGTTGAGCGAAGATTGCTCCACCTTTGGCGTGTACTGCGTCCGTAACCAGTTTCCAGCCTTCGATTTGTTCTTGGCTGTAAATACCAGGAGTCCACGCATAACCTTGACCCATTGGTGAAATTTGGGTTCCTTCAGCAACAATCAAACCAGCGCTCGCACGTTGTGCATAATATTGCGCCATCATTTGATTTGCTGCTTTGTCAGACTGGCTTGCACGCGAACGTGTCATTGGTGGCATGACGATACGGTTAGCAAGAGTTAACTCACCAAGTTGAATGGATTGAAACATTAAATCTTTCATTGCAGTGCCTCTTACTTATTAATTTGAATGAGTTCGATTTGGTAGCCATCAGGGCCTTTAATAAAGGCGGTTTGAGTGGTAAATGAATATGGGTATACAATAAAGCACTTAAATTTTAATTAAAAATTATCATAATTTATTATTTTTATAATTTATTGTTATCAAGATTAAATAACCCAGCCGTCAAAAGAGCCGATATCACTCGTTGCTGCTTCAACGATTTACTAAAAATTTTGAGTTTAGCGCTCAAGGTGTATAATTTTAACTTATTAAAAATGTATATTTTGATAATACGTGGTTGTTATAAATGCTTAATCCTATCTGGCTCAATACCTTTAAAACATTGATTGATGTTGGACACTTCACTAAAACAGCCGAGGTGCTTCATATGACCCAGCCTGGGGTAAGTCAACATGTCAGTAAGTTGGAAGCGGCTTGTGGTTATCCTTTGATAAAGCGATTTAACAAGAAGTTTGAGCTCACGACCTATGGTAGAAAAGTTTACGAGTATTCTGTGAAGCATTTTGAAGAAGAGTCCGAACTGTTACAGAATCTAGGCCGTGACGAGCCCTTTCGAGGCCGTTGTACCATTGGCTGTTCAGGGACTTTTGCTTGGTTGATTTATCCGGAGTTGCTCTCTTTACAAACGGTCTATCCCGGCTTATCCATAGAACTGGAAGCCTCACCCAATCATCGTATCCTTGAACAGATACAGCAAGGCACATTGGATATCGGGCTAGTGACCAAGAAGCCTAACCTTAAATATTTCTCGAGCCGAGTTGTAGGCGCGGAGTTTCTTGCTCTTGTTGTCCCTTCTTCCGCTGATTTAACTCTGCCGTTGAAGGAATTATTGACCGGGTTAGGGGCCGTTCGACACCCTGACCTAAACCACTATTTCCAATCCTACGTCAATCAGGCAAATAATGACGACCTTCATCAATTGGATTTAGAGAACATTCCTACACAAAGTTATATTAACCAAATCCATCAGATTTTAGTTCCTATTGCCAAAGGCATTGGATTTACTGTTGTCCCCAAATTGTGTGTTGACTTATTCCCAGACAAAGCACATCTGCAAACAATAGCGATTTTTTCTGACATCAAAGAGCCTGTCTATTTGGTAAGTAAACTTAATCTACCACTTGCTCGCCGCTATGATCAGGTTATTCAAGTGATTGAAGCGGCCCTAGAGACAGAGCAATCCGATACAGTTTAGATAAAGGTTGGGGATAAAAGATCACCCTAAATATTGAGCCAGCGTCGACGACACTGGCTCATAAAAACTGGCAGGTAAGATTACAACGTTGTAATCACATCATCTAAACTCAAACGCGCCTTAGGCAGGCCATAGTTGTAATCTTCCGCATCTAAGTGATAGCCCATTGCCAATGCGACTTCACATACGTGGCCTTCCAGTTCCTCTTTGAACTCTTCACCAATCAATTTTGAATCAACACCTTCCATCGGGGTCGAATCAATGCCTAACCTAGCAAGCGTATGCAATACATTACCAAGCGCTAAATACACCTGAGCTTTTGTCCAGTTGCCGTTAAAACCCGCCTTATCGGTGTTCGCTTCAGCAAAAGCGTATGCGCCCATAAATCTTTCGTACATCTCTGCTGGTAGATGACCTGATGTCACTTCCGCATCAACACGTTTCGCATATTTCTCTTTGGTAAACTTAGGATCATACGCCAAAAGGATCGTGTGTGACGCTTCTTTAGCATGTGGCTGATTGAACTGATGCATATTCGCAAACGTATTGTGGAAACGCTGCTTCGCTTCATCACTCTCAATGACGATAAACTTCCACGGTTGAGAGTTAATGGATGATGCCGACAAACGAATTGCTTCTTTTATCGTTTCCATATCTTGTTGAGAGATACGTTTCTCTGCATCATATTTCTTTGCAGTATAACGACGATTGAGATCTTTGATTACTTGATGAGACATCTTGATATCCTATTTAAATACAAACAGATGGAAGCAGTACTTAGCGTATCAGCTAGGAGAACTTCGCCAGTGACGATATCATAATGCCTTACAAGAAAATTAATAATACCCACAAATTTAGAATCACTTTATAGATTTTATTGAAAATAGATTTCCCTTACCGCCAACGGGTGTGTCAAGACTAGAGAAATTGTGGATTTCGCTAGTCGCAACAAAGTGTTTCCCAATAGGTTGGGTGACCAAAATACTCCGCGAAGTAATCAATAAACGCTCTGACCTTAAGTGCGATCAGGCGTGAGCTTGGATAAACAGCCCAAATGCTTGCATCCATCGCCAATGGGTATTCATGTAATATTTCGATTAACTCACCACGCTTAACCTGCTGATAAACACTCCATATCGAGTTAATAGAAATACCAATACCATCAATCGTTGCATCTCGCATAGCATCGCCATTATCCGTTCTGAAGCGGCCCGTTGTTCGAATATTTAATGGACCATTAGATGTGTTGAACGCCCAGCTATCCATCCCCATCAGGTTGATACATTCATGGTTCGTTAAGTCCTGTGGCGTATCAGGCGTTCCAAATTTCGCGAGATATTCTGGTGATGCAACAATAATTCTTCGGTCAGACGCTAACTTCCTTGCCACTAGCGTCGAATCTTTCAGCTCTGCAACACGTATCGCAACATCAAACCCGCCCTCAACCATATCTATAATGGAATCGGAAAATCGAAAATCCACCGTAAGGTCCGGGTATTTAGACATAAAACCTTTCAATGCCGGAATTAAATGCATACGACCAAATGATGCAGGTGCAGTCACGCGTATTGTGCCAGTGGGATTACCATGCCCCACTCCAACAACACTTCGGGCCGCTTCTACCGAGGCTAGAACATCTTCCGCATAAGGCAAAAACGCCTTCCCCTCTTCAGTGAGGGATACCTTACGCGTGGTTCGATGCACCAAACGAACGCCTAAACTTTCTTCTAGCTTATTGATATGAGCGCTCGCAACCGCCGGAGATAACCCCAAACTATTCCCCGCCATACTAATACTTTGGCTAGACGCTAAACGAACAAACAGCTTTAGATGTTCAATATTCATTTTAAATTTGTCCTCGTGCTTAAACGTCGAATCGATTCTTTGCTCTGACAGCTTTTGACTTCATTTTACGTGATGTACCGTTTAATAAGCGATGTCACTTCTTAATAAACACTTGTGACCTTGATCTCGGCATCAATTTTCTTATGCCAATCATGTCGCAAATGCACCAACATCTGGCGCAATGCCGCAAATAGGTGCAATCCGCGAGTGCTACTCTCCTCCACGAAAGTCAAACAAAAGCACCAATAAATCTTAGCTAACATGAGCCGAAATGCTGTTGTCACCAAGGACTAAAATCGCCCTAATGGTTTGATAAAGCTGAGTTTTAAAGCTGTTGTCATCGTTAACGGATTTCACTGGTAAAGGAACCACCACAACTATAATAAGCCTCAACAAGGAGACCTTATGTCCTACGAAAAATCAAACCGTGCCGTTGTTTACAAAGGTCCGGGCAAAGTTGCTGTCGAGTCAATTCCATACCCAGAACTCGCGCTAGGCAATCGTAAGTGTGAGCACGGCGTAATCCTTAAAGTGCTGACGACCAATATCTGTGGCAGCGACCAACATATGGTACGTGGACGTACGACCGCTGAAGAAGGCTTAGTACTTGGTCACGAAATCACGGGCATCATTTTAGAAAAAGGCCGCGATGTCGAGTTCGTTGATGTTGGCGATATCGTTTCAGTACCGTTTAACATTGCTTGTGGCCGATGCCGCAACTGTAAATCAGGCATGACTGGTATCTGTCTCAACGTGAACCCTGCTCGTCCAGGTGCGGCATACGGTTATGTTGATATGGGCGGCTGGGTTGGCGGCCAATCTGAATACGTAATGATACCGTACGCTGACTTCAACTTACTTAAGTTCCCAGATCCGGATCAGGCACGAGAGAAAATTAAGGATTTAACACTTCTTTCTGATATCTTCCCAACGGGTTTCCATGGCTGTGTAACCGCAGGCGTTGGTCCTGGTTCTACCGTTTATATTGCTGGTGCAGGTCCTGTGGGTCTGGCAGCGGCGGTATCGGCTCAACTACTTGGCGCAGCTTGTGTCATCGTTGGAGACATGATCCCAGATCGTCTAGAGCAAGCTCGTAGTTTTGGTTGCGAAACCATTGACCTACGCGAAGACGGCAGCATGGAAGACAAAATTGAAGCCATTCTGAATGAGCGTGAAGTTGATTGTTTTGTTGACTGTGTTGGTTTCGAAGCGCACGGATGTGGCTGTGGTGGTCACACTCAAGAAGCACCAGCAACAGTACTGAACTCTGCGATGCAAGTAACGCGTGCCGGTGGTTCGATTGGTATTCCTGGTCTTTACGTTACAGACGATCCGGGTGCGAAAGACGAAGCAGCAAAAGAAGGGGCACTGAGCATGCGTTTTGGTCTTGGCTGGGCGAAATCGCATTCGTTCCATACTGGTCAATGTCCGGTAATGAAATATCACCGTGGTCTGATGCAATCTATTTTGTTCGACAAAGTGAAAATTGCTGACGCCGTAAACGTACAAATGATTTCACTCGATCATGCACCTCAAGGTTATGCCGACTTTGATGGTGGTGCAGCTAAGAAATTTGTTATTGATCCACACGGCGAGTTTAGCTCTTAATAAAATACCGCAGACAATATGCTTAATTTTTAGGGGATAGGTTATTAAATTAACCAAAGTTAAACGATAATAACTGCGATCGTTAAGGTGGGCTTGACTCCTCTAGCGCGGGCTGAATTTCAGCCCGCCTTTTTATACCCGCGGATTTATCAAACTAACTTTTTCACTCTATCACTTTTAGTGGTATTAAGATGTTCAAAAACTCAATCGCCTTCTGCCAGGAAGAGAGAAAAATGAACACAACCGCCACTCAATTCCATTTATACACCTATATGGAAACAGCCTAAAAGTAAGAGATTAGTGGTTCATTGAGATAACTAATTATCCTGTTTGGGGACGCATGATTTATTGTCACGTTAAATCAAATATTGATATTATCATCCCCACAAAAATAAAAAGTCATCACTTAGGTACTCTCATGGATCTTGCAAGTAGACTCGAACTACTACTCGAGGTTTCTAAACAGGGCTCTTTCGCCCAGGCTGCTGACGCGCGTGGTATCGACCGCTCAGTGTTATCTAAACAAATAAGAAAGCTAGAAGAGTCGCTTGGCCTCAGGCTACTTAATCGTTCTACACGCTCACTGTCGCTTACTCCTGCTGGCCAAGAAATCGTAAAACAAGCCCAGCAAGTAAGTGATGCGTTAGGCAAGACTCGCCAGCTTGCAGACACGTTCAATGACACGCCAAAGGGTCATCTTAGAATATCTTGTACATCACTTTTTGGCCGGAAATACGTTAAGGAAAGTGCGGTAATTTTCCTCAAAAAATACCCACAAGTCAGTGTCGATATCGTCCTCAATGATAGAAAAGTAGACCTTATAGGGGAACGTTATGATGTGGTTTTTAGAGTCGGTTCTCCCGTAGACTCAAACTTAGTGGCGAAAAAATTGGCAAATCATCAGCTGCTATTACTCGCATCAAAGGACTTTATCGCTGAATACGGCTACCCTGAAACACCTCAAGAGCTCGCAGCGTTACCCGCTGTCATTTATTCCAACGGCTCATATCAAATGAATAAAGTACAGTTATCGTCAATGCAAGACGAAGAAGCGCATCCCGTGACGGTGACGGCTAAAGGTCGCTACCATGTCAATGAGGTAGAGTTATTAATGGATGGTGTGCAATCGGGGCTAGGCTATGCCATCGTGGGCCAATTGATGCTCACGCAGAGTATCGAAGAGATGCAGCTGGTTAGATTATTACCTGATTATGAAATCTCTTATACCGGTGGTTTGTACGCCTTGTATCCACACCGCAATCAGCCTCCGCTGGTCAAACTGTTTATTGAAACGGTACAAAATACGATTGGAAGCCCACCGATATGGGAGAGTTACATGACGTAAACTAAACAATATTTATATTTTGATAAATATTCAATTTACGTCAGTATCAGCTTTATTGGCATTTATTATTGGGGGAGTATTATGTCCCCCAATACAATTAAGATAATATTTTAGATTTGGATGTTCGACTAAATAAGCCATAACTTAGTCATGTAGTCTCATTGCGTTGAAGTGGTAATCAACATTTAGAACGGCTCGATATTGAATGTCATCACGAGCGTAAGCCACTTCTTTAATAATCACTTTACTGTCATCGATGTTGATATTATTTACATTAGTGTAGCCAAATAAGCCAAATTCACGTCGTAACTCTGATTTAGACATTGACTTTAATGAATCTGACAAATCAAAACCTGCATTGAGTGCTTGCTCTCTGCTTTGATAAGTACCTGCATCCATATTTGTATGTTCTGTAATAGTAATATTTGAAGCAAATACTGATGAAGCCATAAGTAGACCAGAAGTTAGTACGAATAACTTTTTCATAATAAAACCCTTTAATGTATTAATTAATGTTGATAGGAACCTATCTCGTTTTGTTGGGTTTATTATTCATGTTTGGACTGGGAAGATAAAGGGAGGTTTCAGAATTTCACTATGGGCAAAATGGCACTAATAAACCGTATGGCTAGTGCTACTGGATGTGTAGATTACACCCGAAAACTGACTTGGCATTATGATTGGGATCAAAAGACAGACACTTACCCTTGGGTCTAATTTCACCTCTTATAACCCAACAGCATTCTGAGTTAGGTGCTTTGCTATTGAAAGTTAACACTAATTGAAAAATAAATTGATGCTGCTGGGGTTCCAGCCTGGTTAAACATTGACATGTTGTTCTATCAGAGAAGATTGCTATGCTAACTAAATGTAACAAAATGCAAATAAAGTACTAAGTAGAGAATGAGACTGGCCAACTATTCACTCATAAGAATGATGGATTGAACTCATGAACTACGAGTAACGTTAGATAGCAGGAACAACAATGACATCTAAGAAGGCAACCTCACCTTTATATCCACATGTTCAGTACACTGCACTGGCACTTTTTGCCGCGTTATTCTTCATAGCCGTGAATCTCTGGTTCCGACCTATCTTTCCCATCGATGAAACCCGTTATGTCTCTGTCGCGTGGGAAATGTGGCTCAACAATGACTGGCTGGTACCGCAAATCAATGGGCTACCGTACGATCATAAACCACCGTTAATGTTCTGGTTATTCAGCGCCGTTTGGTCCTTGTTTGGTACATCCGATACCGTGACGCGTTTAGTAGTACCAGGCTTCGCTTTGGTAAACCTATATCTTGTAGGAAAACTGGCGGAGAAAATTTACCCCGACTCAGCACAAGCGAAGTGGTTATCTCCCCTCATTCTTATCAGTTTTCTTGGCTGGTTTTTGTATTCCAGTATGATCATGTTCGATTTAATACTCGCCGTATTCCTCCAACTTGCGGTATTGAGTTTTTGGCGATACACCGAAACAGAACGTGATTCATGGTCATATTTAAGTGGTGTGTGCCTTGGGCTTGGAATGCTGACTAAGGGACCCGTGGTGTTCGTCTATTTTATCCCTTTCCTTCTGTTAGCCCATCTTTGGCACCCTTCACCCGCTTCCATCAACAAAGCCTTTTTCAAAGCGATTCTCAAAACAGTGGGTATCGCGGTTATAGTCATCCTGCTTTGGGCACTACCTGCGGCGATAGTCGGTGGAGAAGAGTACACGAAGGCCATTTTATGGGTGCAATCTGCCGGGAGGGTACAAGACTCTTTTGCCCATGCCCGACCTTTTTACTGGTATGTGTCACTCTTGCCAGCCTTACTTTTTCCTTGGCTTTTCCTCATTAGTTTCTGGCGAAATCGTCCATGGATTTGGGTCGGACGAAGAGATACCTTCTGTTTCTCTTTGTTTGTGTTTGTGGTGGGAATATTCAGTTGCTTCAGCGGAAAACAGATTCACTATTTACTTCCGATTTTTCCTTTTATCGCCATTTGGATCGCCAAGCGAATGGATCTCGCAAAGGTAAAAACCGAGCCCGCGATAGTGGGAGCCATCGTGCTTATTACGCTAGCCATCTTAAGTGCTCCGCTATGGGTAGAAAGAGCATTTCGCAGCACGGAAGTCACGGATGTTCACTTAAGTTGGAGCCTGTTGCCTGCTCTGTTGATCGTGTTGCTATTTTGGAAAAGAAAGCTGCCTATTGATCGTCTTGCGCTTAATATCGGGGCACTACTGCTGAGCTTATCCGCCTTAATGGCCAGTCTGTCACCAGTACTCAACAACGTTTATGATGTAACAGAGACAGGTCGTCAAATCCATCAGTTGCAATCTCAAGGACACAGCGTTTCGTACGTTGGCAAGTATCACAATACCTTTGGTTTCGCCGGAAAACTGAAAAAACCGCTAAATTTAATTCCGTCATCACAACCAGAGAGAAACGCATTTTTAACCACGCAGCCGGGCTATACCATCTGGGTTCAACGTAAGAAAACACAGCCTTTGGAAACCAATGCCATTTACATGACCCCCTACCGTGGCAGGTGGCTGTTTATTGTCGACAATCAAGTACTGGCAAACCTTCTTGCACCAAGTGGCACTAGTGAAGCAGCGGAAAAGTAGCCGCTTTATCTAAATTAAAACAGGCATCAAAAACCGGGCTCGTCGATGAGTGTTCGCAAACGAGTCCTAACTAAACTGTGACAACCGCACAGTTGTCATTTCCACTGTTTATTCGAATACATAAATTAAAGATCTGAAGTATAAACACAAACTTCTCGCGCCTTTCCCTGCATACGATTGATGCGATTTTCAATATAGGTAACGCCGAGTTTTTTGATCACTGACTTGGAACGTTCATTACCCAAAAGGTGCATAACGTGTAACTTGCTCAACCCAAGGTTCGATTTGCCAAAGGTGATTATTGCTTTCGATGCTTCAGTCGCATAACCACGCCCCCAATAAGGAACTCCCAGCCAATAACCTAAGGTGCCCACACCATTATCTATTCCTAGAAAACTCACCGCGCCAATCAGCTCACCGCTCTCTTTTAAAGTAATGGCATAGACGATACCTTTACCACTATCAAAGAGTGGCTCATGAGTATTAATCCACAACTCCGCATCGGCAAGCGAATAAGGATGAGGGATGTTCGCTGTCATGTCCGCAATAACCTTGTCACCAGCCAGAAGTGCGACACGCGGAGCATCAAGTAAAACAAAGGACCTTAGTACAAGCCTGTCCGTTTCTATATTTTGCTGCATAATAACGAAACTCTCTCTTACCGCTTACCGAATCCAAGTTATCATTCTAGTCTTCACTTCCACTCTGCTGGACGAGTTTCACGTAAGACATCAATAAACAATTTTAATCTTAATGGGTGTCGACCAATTGGGTAAAAACAACTTACCGTAGCAGGGTCGGATAGCCAATCTTCCAGACAAGGCACTAAACTGCCGGGATGTGATTTCTCAAATCCATTCGCGAGCCAAGTCGGCAATAAGCCAACACCTCTGCCCTTTGCTATCGCATCTACTTGCATCGTTAAGTTATCGCTCTGCAAGCGACTTTCCATTGCGGGAAGTTCGTGGTCTCCATACTTGGGATGATGTAGTGTCATTGCTTCTTGTCGAGCAGCAATAAAGTCAATCCAAGGATGATTAACTAACTCTTTAGGATGACTGAGCCTGTTGTGCTGGGACAAATACTCAGGTGAAGCGTACGCCGCATAGTGCCAAAGTCCGAGCTGTTCCTTGCGGTAGCCCATTGGAGTAATGTCCCCCATCCAAATAATAAGGTCTGCATCAATAGCGTGGTCACCATGGTGGAATTGACTATATATTCGGATTTTAATTTCAGGGTGTTTTTTCATGAATATATCCAGTGATTGACTCATCCATCGACGTGTTAAGCTAGGGTGTACGATTAGAGTGATTTCCCCGGTTACGTGATTATTCAGCTCATGTAGCGCTTCTTTTCCTTTACCTGCAAGTTCTAATAACTGCTCAGAGTAAACTGAAAATACTTCACCGGCTTTGGTCAGAGCGAGTCGATTCCCTTGTTTTACAACCAGTGCTTGTCCAAGATCTTCTTCAAGTTGCGTGAGCCTTCTACTGAGTGTGGATTTAGGTTGCCCCAAAGATTTCGCCGCAGCGGTTAAACTCTTGTGCTGGCAAAGCGCGGAGAACGCACGCACAGCTCTAAGATCTTGCATATACAACTCCTTATTCATCTCACACATAAAGCTGATAATGAGAACTGTTCCACTAATGGGCCAAAGTGTCCCACAAATTGATCTATTTCAAAAATAAATTTTATGAATAATGCCAATACAAAATTGATATTGATAACCATTCACATTAAGGAGTTGTAAATGTTCAGTTGGCCCCCCTCTCAAGTCGCGTTAGCCGTTTCACTCGGGCTAATCAGCCAAAGTAGTGCTTGGGCGGAACAAACACAAAATCAGGCTGATGAAACCGTAGTCGTTACTGCATCAGGCTTCGAACAAACTTTACAGCGAGCACCTGCTACCATGTCGGTGATTTCTGCTGAAGACATTGAGAAAAGAGCGTATACCGACATCACCGATGTATTAAAAAATATGTCAGGTGTTCAAGTCATGGGGGGCGGAGTCGAGCAATCTATCATGATTCGCGGCATGGCCTCTAGCTACACTTTATTCCTGATTGATGGCCGTCCAGTTCAAGGCAATGATGCATTTGGTTTGAATGGCACTCAAGCAGGTACTCCGATTAACTTTTTACCGCCTGTTTCCGAAATACAACGTATCGAAGTGATTCGTGGCCCTGCTTCAGCACTTTATGGTTCGGATGCGATGGGCGGCGTTATTAACGTTATCACCAAAAAAGTTCGCAATGAGTGGGGAGGAAGCGTTTCTACAGAGTACACCAAAGCAGACAGCGCCAACAAAGTGAACGAAGATGCGATGCAAACCAACTTTGTCCTTAATGCGCCTTTGGTGGATGACAAACTCGCGCTTCAACTGAGCGGCTCTTTCTTGAACCAAGACGAAAGCCACTTTATTGGTGGTGATGATAGCTATGCCTCTGATCCGGAATATAAACGTAAAAACTTTTCATCCAAACTTAACTGGGTGATTGATGATCAAAACAATATTGCCGCCGGTTACAGCCGATATGTACAAGAGCGGACTCATACTCCTGGCATTAGTATTTCTGAAACAGTAACTAACCGTGACGGTAGTATCAGCGATGCGGAATTGAGTTATAACAAATCGGTTCGTGATACTTACTTCATCGAACATGAAGGCCATTATGACGATATGCGCTGGAAATCGTATGTCAATTATGATGACTCTGATAACTCAACTCGCACCAATGAAGAGACAGGTAATGGCATCCAGTTTGACGTGCTGACTATCAACTCCCAGATGAACTGGTTCTGGGATCACAACACGTTGACCGTGGGTGCAACCTATAAAAATGAGCGTTTGGAAGATGGTGCGACCAATGGTTTACAACCCCCCATCATTCCCGTCGCCAATGCCGTGAATAAAATGGAGCGCTACCAGTATTCGCTATTTGCAGAAAACGAATGGGCACCGATTGATGACCTTTCCATTGTTCTTAGTGGTCGATTTGACGACAACCAAGATTTCGGCAGCCACTTTAGCCCAAAAGTTTACGGTGTGTATGGCGTAACCGACGAAGTTGTCATCAAAGGTGGGGTTACATCTGGCTATAAGGCGCCGAGTTTACGTCAAAGTGCCAGCGATTTTGGTGCCACTTCTCGTGGCGGTGTAATCATTGGTAACCCAGATTTAAAACCTGAAACGAGCTTGAACTATGAGATTGGTATTGGTTATGACGACCTGTACGGTTCTGGTGTGTCAACAACGCTGACGGCCTACATCTCTGAGTTTAAAGACAAGATCAATCGTACCGGCCGTGTATGTGAAGCGGACGTAGAGTGTTACTACAACGGCACCTACTACCCTGCGCATCAGTACGGCTACACCGCGTATGAAAACATCGCAGAAGCAGAAATGTCTGGGATTGAGTTCACCCTTGACTACCAATTTACTCAAGACCTGATGTACCGACATTCTTACACTTACACCAAAACTGAGCAAAAAACCGGAGAATACGCGGGTGAGCCACTAAACGACGTCGCCAAGCACATGTTCAACGCCTCGTTAGAGTGGCAAGCAACTGAGCAACTGTTGCTGTGGACGCAAGGTAATTACCGAGGCGAGACCTCGGGTCGCTGGCAAACCGGTACCAGCGGCAGTTCGACCAATGGCCTGACCATTCCTGATTACACCTTCTACGATTTAGGTCTTGTGTTCAAGCCAAAACGTGAGCTTAGCCTAAAGGCTGGGGTATACAACGTCTTTAACGAGGAAGTGAATCCAGAAGAAGATGCGGATTATCGTTACATCCTGGACGGGCGTAAATATCACGTGTCTGTGGCATACAACTTCTAATTGGGAATGTCCATTTATGGGAGCACAGGCTCCCATGATGACTTCCCTATTACTACTTCCCCTGAGGAAGACAGTTCCCTAACAAATTACAGTGCTGAAGTTTCGGATGCTAACTTCAGCGAGAGAGAAATTATGAAGAAAATCAAAATAACACTTATGACACTCATCGCCAGTATGTCTCAAGCAACATTGGCATGGGCATATCCGCTCGATATTGATCACGGGCAAGGCGTCACGACAATTGAAAAACAGCCTTCGCGAGTCGTCGTTTTTGACCTCGCATCTTTAGATACCATGGATGCATTAGGAGAGTCCGCAGTTGGAGTTCCTGATGTGTTACTACCAGCTTATCTGAATCACTATACTGATGAAAAAGTTGCCAAAGTTGGAACACTGTTTAAACCAGACTTCGATGCAATCAAAGCCCTCAATCCTGATCTTATTATTATTGCTGGACGCTCACGTTCTGCATACCCGGAACTCGCTGAGCTAGCACCAACGATTGATTTGAGTATTGATCCATCGAGTTTTGAGGCAGGAATCAGTCACAATCTAACGACGTTAGGCGCTATCTTTAACAAAGAGCAGCAAGCGAATAAATTGTTAACAGAATTAAATCAATCAATTGCATCAGTCCAATCACTGGGATCTAAGCAAGGCAGTGGCTTAGTGCTCTTTACGATCAAAGATAACATTATGCTCCACGCTCCAGGCGATCGATTCGGGATGTTGTATGGCTTGACTGGTCTATCTTCCGTTGTTGAACCTTCATCAGAACAAAAACCTAAAGTAAGACCAAAACCGGGCTCTGAGGAAGCGAAAGCGGCCAAGTTAGTAAGAGAACAGAAGCTGAAACAGGCGTTAGACAATAATCCTGAATGGCTCATTGTCCTTGATCGCGGCGCAGCGACAGGTGGAGAGGGGCAGGCTGAGCAGACGCTAGCAGCACGTAAAGCGATTGCGCAAACCTCGGCATGGAAATCCGGCCAGACGTACTACGTAAATCCAACCAATTGGTATCTCGCGACGGGTGGTTATCAAAGTGTAAGTCTTACATTGTCAGCGCTACAAGCGCGTTTCAACAAGTAACTTAAACTGCACCCTATCGCCTTTTTATTAGGTAACACGATACAAAACCAGTATTGTGCAGTGAGGGCTGAAGTAAAGTTTGGGGTACAACCTCAAAGCGCTTTAGCCCTCAAGCATCACTTCTTCATCAGTTTTGCTAAATCAGCAAATGGATTGTATGTCGCACCTTGGTGTTCGTCTTCACCAGGTTTTATTTCACTGCCGTAACGCTCATGCTCTAGATACTTACTATGCTCATGATCGTGGCAATAGAGACATAACAACTCCCAGTTGCTGCCATCTTCCGGGTTATTCGTGTGGTCATGATCCTTGTGATGAACCGTTAGTTCACGCAGATTTGAATAGACAAACTCTCGAGCACACCTTCCGCATACCCAAGGGTAGAGCTTCAGTGCTTTTTCGCGATAACCGGCTTCTTTACGCGCATAACTGGCACTGGTTCCGTAATAATCTGATGCCATACGTATAACCTCACGTGTGATTTAAAATAAGATGCTCGCACGAGCACAAAGTTCCTGCGCTCGTGCTAAATATCATGTTCTATATAATACTTTTACTACATGCCAGCCAAATTTAGTTTTCACCAAATGTGGGGTTAGCACTTCACCTGAAAAGCAAACTTTGTCGAACTGAGGTACCATTTGCCCACGACGAAACTCGCCAAGATCACCACCTCGTTTACCAGACGGGCAGGTCGAGTATTTCTTGGCCAGAGTCTGGAACTTAGCCCCCTTTTTAAGTTGCTTGATGATGTCTTCTGCTTGTTCTTTGTGCTTAACAAGAATGTGCAATGCGGCTGCTGTATTTGCCATCTGTTTGTCTCTCGCTGTTCTGTTAGCGCAAGTTTACCGAATACACCCAATCACGCCAAACATTTCTCTCACCACGCCTACAAGGGAAGCTCTATTTGTGTTTTGTTCACATGACCTGAGCGGAATTTGAGCATTCTGACATCTGCAAAGCTAATAGATTGAATGAAAACTTAACTTTTCGGTGTAGGGCTGTTGATGCCGCTGGTTTATCCGATTAGATTAAGGGGAATCAGTTGGTATTTATAAGGTTATTTCATGGCAAAAGTCGTTAGCAAAGCGAACCAATCTCAGGGGATGTTGGTATTCAAACTTACCCTGCAACAATACTTCGCAATAGGGACTCTGAAAGTCCGTGAAATTGTTCCGTACATGCCGACCACGAAGATCCCATACTCCCACCAGCACGTAATCGGCACTGTGACGATTCGCAACCTAACCGTGCCTGTGATTGATATGTCCGCAGCCGTCGGGTTCCGGCCGATTCAGGAAGAAGAGTACCAAAGCTGTTACTTGATTGTGACCGACTGCCTGCGAACCGTAGTTGCCTTTATGGTTCGAAGCATTGAAAAAATCATTGATTGTGACTGGAAAACCATAGAGTCACCACCCGAGAGTGCTGGTCAAAATATTTTTGTCACGGGCATTACTCAGTATGAAAACAAAATGGTTCAAATGCTGGATGTCGAATTGCTATTGTCCAAGATCTATCCGCAATATGAGCATTCAAAAATTCCAATGCTGACCGATATCGAGCGCGAGCGTTTAAAAGCACTTAATATCTTACTCGTTGACGACTCTTCGATTGCACGAAAGCAACTTAGTGATGCATTAGACAGCATTAACATCCCGTATCAGATCAGTAAAAATGGTGCAGATGCATTGCAATTGATGAGAAATCAAGCCGCGCAACGTAACCCGATAGATTTATTGGTCAGTGATATTGAAATGCCGGGACTGGATGGATACGAGCTGGCGTTCGAAGTACAAAACGACTCGACACTCAACCACTCGTATCGTATTTTGCACACTTCTCTTTCAAGTGAAATCTGTGTTGATCGCGCCCATCAAGTTGGCGCACACGAAGCTCTGGTAAAGTTTAACGCTGGTGAGTTAATTGAAGCTATGCTGAGAGGTGCGAAGGAGATAGAATCTAAAGCAGGGCTAGAGCCAAAAACAGAAAGCCCTGCTAGTTTATAGCAGGGCTAGCTTAATTCTGTTCCGGTTATTTGCTCATTTGAATCAAAGAACGGCCGATCAACCATTCAAGCTCTTTATCACCGCCAGCACCAAATTGGCTGTCTACCATCTTATACAGGCGGTCAATGCCATTTGTTGCAAACTCATGTGCGTTTTCAGGCGTCACGATGTGATGGAACAGTAGTTTTAAAATAGCGACAAACTCTGCATCTTCCAACGCTGTCATCCAGCTAGCTGAAAACGCATCCAGTCCTTTATCAAAACTCAAGTGCTCAACAAACATTTTAAAGATGCGTGCATCGAGCGCTGCGGTAAAATCCGTTTTCTTAGGGAAGTGATGACTAATACCGGTACGCGATACACCCGTCTGCTGACTCAGCGTTGTGTACGACATTTTGTCATAACCGAGTCTAAGCAATTGATCAACGACCGCATCCATGATCTTCTGAACGGTAATTTCAGTATCTTCTTTACTACGCTTTGGCATATTTTAAGCTCTTCTCTTTTAAATCCATCTAACTCACAACTCAACGAAGCCAGAGTGAAATCATCCTCAGTTTATGACTGTGTTTCCTGGTCTAAACTCGGACCTCTGTCATAGCGATAAAGTACTGCGCAATAACTAACATTCGGTTTTTAATCTACATCTACCGTTTTATCTCAGGTGAAAAGTTAACGGCATCAGCATGTTGCGTCAGGCCAACCATCGAAACCACTCAGGAGTTAAGAATGATAATCATGTAGTATTATTCAATCCATAAATACTCTTATAAATTGTTCCCCAGTTCAACTGACCAGACAGAAAACTCGCTCTTACCTAGTGTAATTGCTCTTAAATATTGATACATATCACATTAGGTAGATTAGATATTCCGTATTCAGCCAAAGCACAACATCACTCTTTGCGCTTTTTTATGCAAATTCATTCATTTTTGTAGATAGAGATCAAATACCTGCTAGAATAACCTTAGTTTTTACAAGAGGATTCGTTATGAGCATCGAATTAGAAGGAAACCAAGTCTGCGAAGCATGTGGTTGTGCGGGTGAAATTGGCTTTGTTATTAAGGAAGGCGACGAGGTTGCCGACGTAACGATTTTCGCAGAGTCCAAAGCGGCCCTAGAATCAGGATTAGCAGACTACATTGAATTGGCAAAATCCGTATGTGCCAACGTTGAATATAATGTCAGTGAAATCACAGAAGAGTCTAAACAAGCGTCAGCCCGCTTCAAGTTCGAAGTTAGTGCAGAAAAGCTGATCTTTGAATTAAAAACTCGTTCATTAGCGCGTTAATCCTATTTCAAAGCGAGCACTCTGCTCGCTTTCTACTTAATTCTGTTTAGGTTGTTACTTTCCTCCGAGCGTGAATACTTGGGATAGCCGCAATCCACACTTTGAGATATGCTTTTGAGGTTTTATCTCGAGTAAAGTCATTACCATGCGTTTCATTCTACTTATTGTTACACTAGCCACACTCAACTCTCCTTCTGCTGCCGCATACGAGCTGGATTACTACACTAAGTTAGTTTACTTGGACAATTACGGTAACCTTGACCTGCGACACAAATCCTTTACTCAATTACCAGCGGGTTTGTCTATCAAAGGCAATCTGGATATTTCCCAGACACCTATCATGCAGCTACCGAATGGTCTCAATGTCGGTGGCAGTTTAGAAGCAACAAACAGCGCACTTAAAACCGTCAGGCCTGGTACCAGCATAAAAGGCTATGCAAATTTACTAGGCAGCCAAATCGAAAACTGGCCAAAAGGCGTCAAACTCGGCGGATATTTAAACCTTACTGACACTCCACTAAAAAAGCTTCCTGCAAGACTTCGTGTCTATGGAGATTTAAGTGTTATTCGCACACCATTAAGGTCTTTGCCTGATGGCTTAATCATCGATGGCAATCTTTACATTGGTGGCTCGGAGATCAAGACATTTCCAGACAAACTGACCGTGAAAGGAAATATATTTCTGGGTGGGAATCAAATCACTAAATGGCCAAGTAACCTGACCTTAGGCGGCGCTGTCGCACCTTAAAAGAAAAAACCTCGGGGCAGAGCCCGAGGTATTTTGATTCAGAAATAAGTCAACCAATGCTACTCTTGATTGTTTACCGGATTAGCATAACTTGCCACAAGAAAAGGACGAGCACCATCTGGCAACTCTTCAAGCTTTTCGGCCAATTGGCGTTTTACCTTTTCAGGTACTTCAGAATCATAGCGGCCAGCGGCAAGCAAATTCATTGGGTAGAGTCGGTAGTTGTTGTGAATCTGACGGTCGATCTCAGCTGCAAGAGATTCTGGCGTTTCAAACTCTTGTTCAATCACATCACCGAAAGCGACATGAATACGGCCTTTGTAACCAATAATGCCTTGAATGATACTTTCAATATCTTCAAATTCGCCTTTCTCGTAACGGCCACTTGTTGCTTTAGCGAACAACTCTTTCGCCTTAGCAAGGTCACAAGGGTCGTTCTCGTAAGAGATAGAGACAGGCACGATTTTTAAAGAGCGTGTGTACTCTCCAAAACTGACTTTTTGTTTGCGACCTTCGACATGAAACATTTTTAGAATGGCAGGATCGGTGAAATCATTACCGTCTTTTGCTCGGCCTTCCTTTTGCGCGATCCAAATCGAGTTACCCGTATCTAGAGAGTGTTTGATGTAACTTGACAGTTGTCCTAACGCTTTCATCATTTCTCGCGGTGCTTTCGCTGAACGCTTTACAATAAAGCTCTTGTTCAATCGCATCAGTTCTGTCGTACACGGCTTTTTGAGAAGGTTATCACCAATTGCAATACGAACGGTACGATGGTCAGTTTGGTGTAAACCGTAGTTAACCAATGCTGGATCCATCGCGATATCACGGTGGTTAGAAACGAATAAGTACGAGGTGTTTTTATCTAGCTTGTCTAAACCAGAAAAAGTGACGCCATCCGTTGTCTTTTTCAACATATCTTCAAGATACTTTTTCACTTCGATCTGAATCGCTTCGACAGAATCAAGCTTGCTCCACTTAGCTTTAAGGTAAAGGCGAACAAGCGGGCTCATAAGCGTTTTAAACCACCCTGCTTTGTTGGCAAAACGGTGATCAAGAATCGCGGTGATAAATTCGTCATCTTGGATTAGACGGTCCAGCGCTGCTGGGATTTCTTCGTCATTATAAGGACGAATTTCAATATAAGGGTCGGTATTGGCAGTCATTATTCATTACATATCTAAAAAAGCTGGCACATTTTACGCATAGTTTTAGTGTATAGCAGCATTTCAGCTGATACTTTTCTCATGGTCATACCAGTTCACTTAAAAATAGTGTGGCTAAAAAAATTTTTTAACCGGTTGGAATCCTGTAGGTTTAGCGTTACGCTTAGCGCCCAAAAATCACTGGTAATCATAATGAACTACGCAATTGAATTTCACGACACTAATTACCCTTTTCTTAATGTTACTGCGCGCAAAAAAGCACTAAAGCACAGTTTGTTATCTGTGATTGAAGGGTTAGTGATCATTAAATTGGGTAAGCATGAGTATGCCATTGAACCAGGTCAGTTTTTTTGGATTCCTCAGGGATGTTTGAGCTCCCTCACCTTTTTGCCTAATACTCGTGTGCATCGCTGTGATTTTTCTGTGCGGTTGAGCGATGACTTTACTCAGCAAGCAGGTTTCATTAAGCCATCCGCCTTACTAAAAGCTTTACTCGACAAGTTGGCGACCGTCGAATCACGTTCGGATATCCAGCTAGACTTACTCGCAGTAATAAAGCACGAAGTTGGTACGATTTCTCCCACTCTTTCCAGCTCAGAATTAAGCAAAGCGATCAATCAGTGGCAACCTGGGGGTGAAGTACGTATATCAAGAGAGTTGTGCCTAGTACTCACATTGCGTGAAGCAAGAAAGATGAAGTTATCAGGGAAAAAAGATGCAGATATTGTAGAAGTGCTTTTTGCAGGAAATAGCGAAGAGTATGAGCAACTTTGTTTCTTGGTTTTTGGCGAGCCTTTATAACTACTTATTTAAGTAATTTATACACCAAACAATCCCCGTCGATGAAAACAAAAAAGCGTACATCCGTTGAGGTGCGCTTTTATTCATATTTTCAGAATGGTAACTCTATCTGCATCATCCAGTCGGCGTCATAGTAATCGTGCCAACGGTAGTCCAATCGCATTCTAGGCTCACCATCTCTCTTATCGCCAAAACCGATGCTAAACATCAGACCATGATTACGAATCCACTCTTCCGTCGTCATCTTACTTTCTTCTTCTAAGAGCTCTTCAGGCATCCAGATACCAAGGCCGAAGTAGTTCTTCTCTAGATTCTGAGTGAGAATTGGTGTTTCGTATTGTGTAAAAGCCCACTCTTCCCAATAATTTTGTGTGGGTCCATCCAGTTCGACTTCTGGCACATACCAACTCAAAGTGTTAGCACCGAATACACCAGTGCTATCAAACAGTTCTTCACAAATAAGCATGGTGTTGTCAGCAAAAACCACCGATCGATCAGAAAAATAGTTACATGCTAAACAGGCTTGCGGATTTACAAGCAGTATGCACGTACCAAATACGGCTAATCTGACCATGAACATTTGACCTCTCAGTTACCAGATAATGTTTCTCTATATAAACCTTGGTTGAGCAAGAGTTCACTGACTGTTAACGTAGTGAAGGCACTGATGTCTTTTCCTTCCATCAACGCATTTCGAATATCTGTACTTCTAATTTTTATTTTTTCAGGGCACGCCATGACGGTCCAACGCTCGGTAATCTCTTGAGCTTTATAAAATTTAGCAAATTTGAAAAAATTGTCAGGGCCAATGACAAAAGTTAAATCGTCCGTCGAATGAATTTCTTGAATTTTGTCTAATAACGCATATGTCGTCACACTTTGCCCAGGTTGGTATAAAGCTTGCTCTACGTTCGAGCGTTGAACATTTGAAAGCCCGATATCTTTGATAAACGCATCAACCAACTTGCACCGCGTTGGGTAATCCAACATTTCCTTGCCCCATGCGTGTGCGATGCTGGGCTCAAGAAGCACAAGATCAAAATGGCTCAGAGACTCAATAACACTTTTGTGGCCTAAGCTAGGTGGATTAAATGCGCTACCAAAAATGGCAATTTTTTTCATATCCGGCGATTACCTGGTTTAAGAGAGTTTTCTAATTTAATGATTTCGGTATGATACTACTAATCTTTAAAGCTTTTTGACACTAAAGCGTTGTTTGTGCACCTCAATTGGACAGTTTGTCACCATTTGTGCGTAATCAACCCATTGCTCTAACTAGTTTTGGTCAATATCAACGCTGTTTGTGTCTGATATATTTGCAGGAAAAGGAACCCTAAATGGAACAATCCATCCGTGATGAAATGCGTGTACTCCCTTCTATTGATCCGCATTTCGAAATTGAACGCCGTGTTGCTTTCATAAAACGTAAACTACAAGAAGCTGGTTGTAAGTCTCTCGTGCTTGGCATCAGTGGCGGTGTTGACTCGACCACGTGCGGTCGCCTTGCCCAACTTGCAGTCAATGAACTCAATGAAGCCAGCGGCAGTAAAGACTACCAATTCATCGCGGTTCGTCTGCCTTACGGTGAGCAAAAAGATGAAGATGAAGCGCAACTTGCATTATCGTTTATTCAACCGACACATTCGGTATCAGTA
This sequence comes from Vibrio sp. STUT-A11, assembly GCF_026000435.1. Classification (NCBI taxonomy): domain Bacteria; kingdom Pseudomonadati; phylum Pseudomonadota; class Gammaproteobacteria; order Vibrionales; family Vibrionaceae; genus Vibrio; species Vibrio sp. STUT-A11. The sequence continues at coordinate 133,385 of NZ_AP026764.1, forward strand.
AATATCAAGCAAGGTGTTGACGGTATGCACGCCGCTTCTAACTTTGCGCTTGAGGGGACTGGTCTGCTACCAACTGACGCAGCGAAAGTAGATTTTGTGAAAGGTAATGTAAAAGCGCGCGCTCGAATGGTCGCACAATACGAGATCGCGGGTTATGTGGGTGGCCTAGTCATCGGCACGGATCACTCGGCAGAAAACATAACTGGCTTCTACACGAAGTTTGGTGATGGTGCATGTGACCTTGCTCCCCTGTTTGGTTTGAGCAAGCGTCAAGTACGTGAAGTGGCAGCAACATTAGGCGCACCAGAACTACTGGTGAAAAAGACGCCAACGGCAGATTTGGAAGAGCTTGCACCGCAAAAAGCGGACGAAGATGCGTTGAATCTGACTTACGATCAAATCGATGACTTCCTGGAAGGCAAGCCAGTTTCACAGCAAGTGAGTGATCGTCTGGTTGCGATTTACAGCGCAACACAGCACAAACGTCAGCCTATCCCGACGATTTACGATTAAATCATCATTGCTTCACTGACACGACTCATATAAAAAAACGCTGCTCAAGGGCAGCGTTTTTATTGCATATTCTAACAAGCTAGTCCGTCACCGTAACATCGCTTTCAGGAACCGCGCAGCACGCTAATACCGTCCCCATTGCTCGTTCTTCATCGCTTAACGCTGGAACATGCGGGTGGTCTACTTTTCCTGACTTTAATTGCACTTTACACGAACCACACAATCCAGCGCGGCAACTATTGCTGATCTCCTTGCCTGCGTCTTCTAACTGATCAAGAAGGGTTCTCTGATTGTTCCCCGTGAATGTAGAACCGTTGAATTCGATTTCAATGCTTTTCTCTGCTTTTGTCTTCACAGGAATCACGCCAAATGCTTCCTGATGGTAACTGTCTTCTGGTAGCCCCTTTTTCAACAATAGGTTCTTCGCTTTTTGCATAAAGCCATCAGGGCCACAAACAAACACCTGACGCTGCTCCGCATCTTTAATCTGTTTGATGTGCGAAAGGCTGAGGCGACCTTTCAATCCAAACCAATCGATCGCAGGCTGAGTCAGGCAGAATTTTACCTCTAGTCCCGGATGCTCGCGCTTCAGTTGTTCCAGTTCAGCTCGGCAAGGAATGTCTTTTTCTGTGCGACACTGATGGTAGAACACCACGTCATCTAATTGCTTGTGATCGGCTAAATAACGCACCATCGACAACATCGGCGTAACACCGCTTCCCGCAGAAAGCAATAACAGACGTTGAGTATGATGCGGTTTAAGATGAAACTCGCCATCTGGGTTTTCCGCTTCTAGTACGTCGCCAACCTGAAGATTATCCAACAATGCGTTAGACACGCGTCCGCCAGAAATTCTTTTCACTGAAATCGCATAGCGTCCAAGGCGAGAAGGACTAGAGGAGAGCGTATAACGTCTGCCAATCTTTTTACCATCGACTTCAATGTCAATCGGCAAATGCTGACCCGGCAAGTAATTAGGTAACTGACCTTTACTCGGTTCGAGCCAAAACGTCACAAAATCTTGTGCTATTTCTTCACGTTCGACGCAAGTTAACGACAAACACATCGGTGAGTTGTCCTCATAAAACTCAGGTTCTTTGTATTCCAGCACTTCAACTTTATCGCCTTGACGAATAATGCCTTCATTACGCGCCACAAGATTTTGCCCGAAAAAGACCCCGCCTCGCTCATTGGCACGGAACTGTTGTAGCGTCTTCAGCGGCTCTTTGCTCTCGCGGAACGTACCTCTTTGCGTATTGACCGTCGTAAGAATGCAACGCTCACAAGGCTTGAGTGACTCGAATTCCACCTCGCCGATGCGAATTCGCTTCCAAGAATCCTCTTCAAATGGTTTTGTATCTGCAACGACCAGATTGGTACGGAACTGATCCATAGAGTGCTGCTCGGAACTTCTTTTGTTCAGTTCATCAAGCGAAGCCTGACTAATGACCAAAACCGGATACCCATCAGCAAAGCTCACATTATGACCAAACTTTTCGCGCACGCGGTTCGATTGCTCACCACAAAAAAGCAACTCGACTCGCTGCCCCAATACACTGGTAAACCAGTCATCGGCTTCATCGGTTGTGGTGTAGGCGGTAAACGTGTCATTCCAAACTGTTGCCGACGTTTCCTGCATTTTGAAATCTTGGTAGCGGATTTTAAGCGGCTCCATACCTAGGGCGCTAAACACCACACCATCGGCGAGTATCGCTGATTTCACGGTGACCATTTGTGGGTATTTCCTTGCGGTGATCATCGAGCCATCTGCTTTGGCAAGCATAAAACGGCGATCAAAGCTTAAGCCTTGCTTTTCTACCCATGCAGACGAGAGAGCTACCCCTCCAACTGATTTAACCGGAAAGACATTTATTTGCGATAAAGTGGGTTGTGACATGGCCTTCTTCCTGAGGTGCATTTTATTTATTGCTCTATTGTAAGGAGAAGTCTTGACTAATGTAAGGAGTCAACTTAACTAAATCTAAACATTGCATTTTTTACAATACGCTGACTAAACACCAATTGATACAATGTGACACAAGACACATAATTCGCCACTCTTTTGACATCAACGATAAATTGACTAGAGGCTTATCATGGATACTAGAAAACTCGTTCTAATTTTACTGTGTATCTTTCTTCCACCTGTCGCGGTGTACATGGAAAGAGGGTTCAATAAAGACTTCTTCATCAACTTGATCCTAACCTTTTTCTTCTTCCTGCCAGGTACAATTCATGCGCTTTGGTTAACCATGAAATAACGCGTAGGGCTTCCCCAGTCGTAGAAAAGTGAAAAATGGGGTGAAATGTGGAGTCAATTCCTCTATCATCCTGTCGCCTAAGCGCAAGCGTTTGCTAAAAGCGTAACTGCTTCGTTTAGGCTCCAATCAGACAACTTTTTCAATGGTGGGAGCAATTAATGACAACACTGACTATTACTCGTCCTGACGACTGGCACGTTCACTTACGCGATGGGGAAGTCCTTAAAGACACCGTTCGCGATATCAGCCGCTACAACGGTCGCGCACTGATCATGCCAAACACCGTCCCACCTGTTACCAACACTGAAATGGCGCTAGCCTACCGAGATAGAATCCTTAAAGAACAACACGGCGAGCAATTTGAACCATTAATGTCGCTGTACCTAACCGATAACACCACTCCAGACGAAATTCGTGCCGCCAAAGCAACTGGCAAAATTGTTGCAGCAAAACTTTACCCAGCAGGCGCAACCACCAACTCAGACTCTGGCGTGACCAATGCAAAGAACATCTACCACGTTCTGGAAGCAATGGAAGAAGTCGGCATGCTACTGTTGGTTCATGGCGAAGTCACACATCACGATGTTGATATCTTCGACCGTGAAAAAGAGTTCCTTGATACGGTTCTTGCTCCTATCGTTAGTGATTTCCCAAATCTAAAAATTGTTCTGGAACACATCACCACCGCTGACGCAGCTAACTTCGTTAAAAACGCGTCTGATAACGTTGCGGCGACAATCACTGCTCACCACCTACTTTTCAACCGCAACCACATGCTTGTCGGTGGCATTAAGCCTCACTTCTACTGTCTGCCAATCCTGAAGCGCAATACCCACCAGCAAGCGCTGATTGAAGCGGCAACAAGCGGTAGTAAGAAGTTCTTCCTGGGTACAGATTCAGCGCCACACGCAAAAGGCGCGAAAGAATCGGCTTGTGGCTGTGCGGGTTCATACACAGCACACGCAGCCGTTGAGCTTTATGCTGAGGTATTTGACAAAGAAGGTAAACTGGAAAACCTGGAAGCATTTGCAAGCTTCAATGGCCCAGATTTCTACGGTATTGCTCGTAACACCGACACAATTACCTTAGAAAAAGCCTCTTGGGATGTGCCAGAAACAATGCCGTTTGGCAATGACATCGTTGTGCCTATCCGCGCGAACGAACAGATTGAATGGCAAGTTAAATAAGCGCTTCACTTAGATAACGCTCACAAATTAAAAAGGGTCATGGCTTTCTATCAATAAAAGAAGTCATGACCCTTGTTGTTTTTGGTGAGCTTAATTCCCACGCACCTTTTCTATCAATGTCCAGGCACCAACGACAAGCAAACCGGCAACAAATCCGATAAGACCGTTGAGTAAGATCGGTAATACTGCGGTGGCAAAAGAGTGGCCACTAAAGTCCATCAGAATTGGCTCTACAAAGTGATGAATGGCTGGCACATTGTGAACAATAATGCCGCCACCAACCAAAAACATCGCTGCTGTGCCCACTATGGTTAGCAATCTCATCAACTTGGGTGCAAAAGTTACCAGTGCGTTGCCGACTTTTGCCATGAAGCCTTTTCCTTTCGCGCGAACCTCAAGGTACAAGCCCAAGTCATCCAGCTTAACTATCCCAGCGACTAAGCCATAAACACCAATAGTCATCACTATCGCAATCAGGCTCACCACAATAACCTGAGTGACAAAACTGGCTTCTGAAACCGTCCCTAAAGCGATCACGATAATTTCAGCTGAGAGAATAAAATCGGTACGAATCGCCCCATTCACTTTCCGCTTCTCGAACGCTTCAACCGACTCCCCAGTATCCAGCACTTCTTCTTTGTCTTCATGTGAGTGAGCATGGGGAAAGAGTTTCTCTAGTACTTTCTCTGTGCCTTCAAAGCAGAGGAAGAGACCACCAAGCAGAAGCAATGGCATGATCAACCAAGGAATAATGGCACTAATAAGTAATGCAGAGGGTACCAAAATCAATTTGTTCTTAAACGATCCCTTGGCAACAGCCCAAACCACAGGTATTTCACGTTCAGAGGCAACACCTTGTACCTGCTGGGCGTTCAATGCTAAATCATCTCCTAACACACCTGCTGTCTTTTTTGCCGCCACTTTTGACATCACCGCGATGTCATCGAGTACCGTGGCAATGTCATCTAACAGTGTGAGTAAACTTGCTCCAGCCATTTTTTATCTCTTTAAATGCAATTAGTTACATTAAATCTAGTAAAAATTAAAATGTATCACCACAAATATGCTCAGCAAAGTGATTATCTGGCAAAGATTATGATAATGGACGGTATTTTATATTGCTGTCGAGATAAGACACGTCTAGTCTTGTCTTACCTTTGAGTAAACAAAAGAAAAAGTATAGATGAAAAGCGGATACACTTACCCAATTGGTACCCCAGGACAACCTTGGGGCGAAGCTGAACGTAAAGCCTGGTTAGCCGAACGCGATGTAAAACGCAGCTATCAGGAAGAAGTTGTCAGTAAAATCGACGCACTTCGCGACCGTTTTGATGTCGAGCAATACGGAGCGCTCTCATATGACGAAGATCGTTTCCCACTGTTTTGCATCAAAACACGCAACTGGGATTCAGCAAAACCTGTTGTTCTTGTCACTGGTGGCGTGCACGGCTACGAAACCAGTGGTGTACATGGAGCATTAAAATTCGTGGACACTGAAGCTGAGCGTTACGCAGAGCACTTCAATATCGTTGTTGCGCCATGCGTGAGTCCTTGGGGTTATGAGGTGATTAACCGTTGGAACCCAAACGCGATTGACCCGAACCGCTCTTTCTATGCAAACAGCCCTGCGGAAGAATCCGCGAACCTTAGCCAGCTTGTTGCGACACTGGGCGATGTGTTAATGCACATTGATCTTCACGAAACGACTGACTCGGATGAAACAGAGTTCCGCCCTGCTTTAGCCGCTCGCGATGGTATTGAATACATCGAAGGTTTGATTCCAGACGGCTTTTACACCGTCGGAGACACTGAAAATCCACAACCAGAGTTCCAAAAAGCGGTGATTGAATCGGTAGCGAAAGTGACGCACATCGCCCCTGCGGACGATCAAGGCGAAATCATCGGCTCACCTGTTGTTCAATTTGGCGTGATCAACTACCCGATGGTGAAACTGGGATTATGTGGCGGTGTGACAAACTGCCAATATGGTACGACAACTGAAGTCTACCCAGATAGCGCAAAAGTCACTGACGAAGAATGTAATGATGCTCAGGTTGCAGCGGTTGTAGGCGGACTGGATTACGTTCTGTCACAGCTCAAGCCCACAGTGTAAGCTGCTCATATCTTAATTTCATTCCAATAAGTTACAGCTTTCACTTTCATACAGTGCCCTACTATGAAAGTGGAAGCTTTCCTTTTATCAGGCTAAGACGACAACGCATTATTCAATGCCAGAAACACACTCAACTTGTGTTCATGGCAGCGCATCACCTTTATTTTTCTAGCGCTTTCTAGGATACTCTGCACATTATTTTTTAGTTGGAAAACTTCATGCCTCAAGCAAATTCCGTGGTTGTGCTCGACTTTGAAACCACTGGCCTCTCTCCTAACCTTGGTGATCGCGCAATTGAAATTGGAGCGGTTAAATTAGTTGATGGTGAGGTTGTCGATAGTTTTCAGCAACTCATGAATCCTGGCTTCAGAGTAAGCTCATTCATTGAAAGTTATACTGGCATCACCAATAACATGTTACGCACTGCACCAAGCTGCGATGAGGTGATGGCATCGTTTAGTGAGTTCATTGCCGATGAAAACCTCATCGCTCACAACGCCTCGTTCGATAAACGATTTCTCGACGCAGAGCTTGAGAGAGTCAACAAAGGCTATTCAGGAGAGTTCGCTTGTTCTTTACTGGTGGCAAGACGACTGATTCAAGATGCGCCGTCACACAAACTAGGCGAGCTCGTTCGCTATAAAAACATCGAAAACGACGGTGTTTTTCACCGTGCGTTAGCAGATGCACAAATGACGGCCAAACTTTGGCTTCAAATGGTCGTGGAGGTAGAGCAATCAGGAATCGCCAAGCCCAGCTTTCAGTTTATGCAAACCGTTAGTAAGACAGCAAAAGGTAAAGTGGACCTGTTACTCGCTAGAAGTCGTGTTTAGCTAACTCTTACTCAACGCTTCATACGTGTCGGCTAATACGTCCCTGACTAGCAGTTGTACATGAATGAGCAAAGCACTTCCCAATCTCTCTGACTTGGTATTAATCAAAGTATTGTTTTCTGTGTTCATCGCCTCGACAGGTTAATTTTCATGGCTGGGAATGTATTCTATGTCAGATCTGCGAGTATTTTGATATTTTTACAACCACAAAAAATGCCCTGTACTGGCAGGGCATTTTTGGTTACTAGTGATTATTTCATTTCCACCCAGTACTCTTTATTCGCTTCAAGTAAATCTTCTAAGATATCTTTCGCGACTTTTGCACTTGGAATAGTCGCGGACAGTGTCAACGCTTGCCACAATTTTTGTTTAGAGCCTTCTACGTGTGCTTGAACCACCAATTTTTCTACCGACACTTGTTGGTTCATCATGCCTTTTTGGAACTCTGGGATTTCACCAATTTGTAGAGGTTTTGCCCCCGTATTATCGACAATACATGGGATCTCAACCATCGCCGTTGGATCAAAGTTACTAATCGCACCATTGTTCGGCACAATAAGCAACATACGCTCCTTGGTGTTAAACGCGATGGCTGTCGCTAAGTCAACAATGTATGAAGCGTGCTCTTCCACTTCGATGGTCGTATCTGTCGCAGTGCCATTAGCGATAATGCGGTGACACTCGGTAAACACTTCCTTCTCACGACCTTCCATAACTTCGTTTGCACGGGTGTGCTCTTTGTTCGAGTGTTCTACGACGTAATCAGGGTACATATAGTATTTCAGGTACGTGTTTGGAATGGTTTCTGGGTCAAGCGCATACACATCGCGAACTTTAATAAAAGTCTCCTTCCAGGATTCATCGGTATGCTGAGTGCCATTCATCGCACTTGGTGGCAAATAACCATACTCTGTGATGTATTCTTTGATACGCGGCATAAGATCTTCACCTGTTGCTGCGTCTTTGAATTCTTTCCACCAACCAAAATGGTTAAGGCCGTAGTACATAATGTCGAACTGTTTACGATCATCGTAACCGAGGATCTCTGCAATACGAGTCTCAATACCGATAGGCATGTCACAGATATTCAGTACTTTTGAGTTAGGACGCATTACACGGCACGCTTCTGCAACAATTGCGGCTGGGTTTGAGTAGTTCAACATCCAAGCATTTGGCGAGTATTTCTCCATGTAATCAATCAATTCGATGACTGCAGGAATAGATCGCAGACCATAAGCCATACCACCAGCACCACATGTTTCTTGCCCTACACAGCCGTGACGCAGTGGGATTTTCTCATCTTGCTCACGCATTGCATATAGACCTGCTCTAATGTGAGCCATACAGAAATCAATATCGGTAAACGCTTCTTCTGGATCCGTTGTGTAAGAAAATTCGATATGCGGTGCACGTTCTTTCAGTAAAATTTTACACGCTTCCGCCACGGTTTCCTGACGCGACGCAAAGTTATCGTAGAACTTCAGTTGACGGATAGGAAAACGCTCCTGGTTTTCTAGCAGCATCATGACGATGCCAGGAGTAAATGTTGAACCGCCGCCTGCAATAACAACTGAGAATTCTTTTTTCATAATATGCCTCTCTTTTTTCGGGCGACGCTTCCGCCGCCCCTACAATACTGGTTTAAAATTCTTTGATTAATCGTCTGGTCTTAACGAGCCGGGCTAAGCGTTAGTTCCGATGCTTGTAGTTCTGGCTCATACTCATTAACAATCTTTTCGCACTCCTCACGTAACTGGGGCACATTCAAACCGATGATGACTTGCACGGCATTGCCACTTTTAACTAAGTTCACCGCGCCAGTACTCATGAAATATTCAGCGGATTCGACTTGCTCTGCGTCTTTCACTGTCACGCGTAAACGAGTCGCACAATTACTTAAGTCGGCTATGTTTTTGACACCGCCTAAGCCATGAATGGTCTCAAATGCTTGGATTTGCAGTGGGCTGGCACCTTGATTACCTTTGCCCGTAATTCCGTATTTTTTATTAAAGTCTTCTTTGGAATGCAGTTTCATCTCGGCTTCACCTCGACCTGCAATTGGTACATCGAACTTAACGATTAGGTATTTAAATACGAAGTAGTAGAGAACGGTAAAACACAAGCCAATCGCGATTTGCGTCACCACCATACTGGTATGGTTACCTAGCAGTGGGATCCAGGTACCCGTTGCAAATTCAATTAAGCCGCCGCCCATGTTGCCTACCACACCAAAGCTATACATCACCATTGCCATAGTGCCTGCGAGCACTGCGTGAATGGCGAATAGCCATGGAGCAATAAAGAGGAAAGTGAATTCAAGCGGCTCTGTAATTCCAACCATCACGGCAGTTAATGTCGCAGGGATGAGTAAGGCAGCAACCTTTTTACGGTTTTCTGGTTTAGCCGTGTGGTACATCGCGAGTGCGATACCTGTGCAGCCAAAAATCTTGGAGTTACCGTGTAATGCAAATCCACCAGCAGGGAAAAGGTCTTGCATAGATTGGCTAGATTGAGTGAACACTTCTAGATTGGTAAACCAGTCCACAGCAATTCCATTTGGCGTTGCCACATTACCGAACACAAATGGGGCATACACAAAGTGATGTAAACCTGTTGGGATTAAGATGCGCTCCAGAAAAGTATATAACCACACACCAAAGGAACCCGAATCAACCATAAAGTTCTGTAAATTTAAAATCCCATGTTGAATTGAAGGCCACACATACAATGTTAACCAAGCAGAAGGAAGCATAGCGAAGAACGAAAGCATCGCTACAAAAGAAGCACCTTGGAAAATGCCTAAATATGCGGGTAGCTGTTTTTCGAAGGTACGGTTATGAATCCAGGTAACCAAAGCGGAGATTATAATGGCACCAAAAATACCAGTATCGATGGTTTTAATGCCCGCAATTTCGGTCAATCCTGAAGTTCCACCGATAGGTTGAGAAAAGTCGACACCAAAAAACTCTCCCCAGAAACCTCCCATCGCGCCAATAAAGTAGTTGAAGGATAAGTACGAAACCATCACAACCATGGCAGCTCTGGCATGAGCGGTTTTAGCTAAACCAATTGGTAATCCAACGGCAAACAATAGCGCCATATTTCGGAAGATGGTCCAGCCACCTTCTTCAATAACTTGTAACACTTGATAATAAAGGCCGCTTTTATCGGCTAAATCACCAACAAAAACCGGGTTTTTAAGAACAATGGTTAGCCCTACTAAGATCCCGACAAACGGAAATAGTAAAACTGGGGTAAACATCGCTCCGCCTAAACGTTGTATCGCACTCAACATGGCAGGATCCTTAATTTGTTATTTATTCATCTTCACAGTGTTCCGTCTTTCGACACATTCAAATTACTCCCAGACACAAAAAGAGACAAATTAAATACAAGCAAAACGTGATCAAATACAAATAAAAGATATGCTTTGAGAAAAAGCTCACAAAACATGACCTATAGATAATCTTTATACGTATACTGTGTGCTTTAAAACCGAATAATTGCGATACAACTCAATAAAGGTTATTGATTTGTATTATTTGCGATGTGATAATTTCATCAGAAATTAGAGAGGTAACTTATGCTGTATAAACAAGTCATGCAGGAGCTAAAAAACCGAATTGATTCCGATGAATTCGCGATTGGTGACACGCTTCCAACTGAAAAGGCATTGGTTGATCAATACTCTGTCAGTCGCATTACCATCCGAAAAGCAATTCAAGAGTTAGTACAGCTTGGTTTGGTGGAAAAGCGTCAAGGGGCCGGAACGACCATAATTGGAAAAACCATGGTCGGCTCTATGCTGGAATTGAAAAGTACAAGTGAATACTTTACGGATGCCAGCAGCAGTCTTGAATACAAAATTGCTGAGTTTGCTTTTATTGATGCCGACGAAGATCTGGCAAAGATCTTACACATTGAAAGTGGTGAAAAGGTCTACTTTATCCGTCGTTTCAAGCTAATTAACGGCGTGCCTTCTGTTTACGAAGACTCATACATGCCAATGGCGATGTATCCCAAAATGAAGGTAATGTCTCTAGAAGGCTCTAAATACGCCTACCTAGAAAACGAACTCGGTTTTGAAATTGATGGCGCATTTCAAGACTTTGAGGCCATAATGCCCACTCAACACATGTGTGAGATACTAGGCGTAAATGAGAACAAGCCCTTATTGTGTATCTCATCCGTTGGTATTCTTAAAGATGGACGTGTGTTTGAATATACGCGCATTGTTTCGAAGCCAGAAACCATGTCTTACAAACATTATCTCAAACGCTGTAAATAACTGACCTACCGAGTATGATGATATGCACAGATCCCGGTACTCTAAAACAGTTACAAAGTAATTTGTCGCTGAAAACTCCCGATTCACAGGCAAAGTCATGAACATGACTAACTAGAATGAAACCACCACGATAATTGGGTAGTGCCTGTGTCAGCATGATTTTTGAGTCAAGATCGAGGTGGTTATCGGCTCATTTAGCAGTAACAAAGGTTTGTGGACCACTCATGAGCAGTAAAAATAACAAAAACCTCGGCATCCTTCTTAAACTAAATGCCTTTATTTCTCCCTATAAGTGGCGAGTTATCGCAGCCTTGGTTGCACTAGTCGCGACCGCAAGCCTGACGTTATCGGTTGGCTACGGGGTACGCATGCTGATCGACCAAGGGTTTGCTCAACAGTCATTACAAGATCTAACGAATGCGATTCAGTTTATTGTCGGTGTCACTCTGTGTATTGCCATCGGTACTTTCTTTCGCTTCTATCTTGTTTCATCAGTGGGTGAACGCGTTAGCGCTGATATTCGTCTCGCGGTGTTTAACCATGTTATTTCGCTGCACCCTAGTTATTTTGAGACCAACAGCAGTGGCGATATTATGTCGCGCCTCACCACTGACACCACTTTGTTGCAGAGCATTATTGGCTCGTCATTTTCGATGGCCATGCGCAGTGCCTTAATGTGCATTGGAGCCATCATTATGCTGTTTGCCACCAATTTTAAGCTCACGCTGATTGTACTTGCGTCTGTGCCACTCGTTTTGGTACCGATTTTGTTCTATGGACGGCGAGTGCGTGCACTATCCCGCCAAAGCCAAGACTCAATGGCCGATGTGGGTAGCTACGCAGGTGAAGCGATAGAGCATATTAAAACGGTACAAAGTTTTAGCTCAGAGCAACATGAAAAAGCCGCCTTTGCCGTTGAGGTGGAAAAAGCATTTGAGGTCGGAAGACAGCGTGTAAAACAACGCGCGATTTTAATATCTGGGGTCATTGTGATCGTGTTTAGCGCGATTGCTGGCATGCTTTGGGTCGGCGGCAGTGATGTCATCCACGGAAAAATGTCAGCCGGTGATCTAGCCGCATTTGTGTTTTATGCCATTATGGTCGCGTCCTCTACGGCAACCATTTCTGAAGTGCTTGGTGAGCTGCAAAGAGCTGCAGGTGCCACCGAAAGACTGATTGAGATTCTGCAAGTTGAAAGCGATATTAGTGCGCCAAACCATGCTTTACCGATAAGCGCAACAATGCCGGCGGAAGTTACTTTTAACTCGGTTAATTTCAACTACCCTTCTCGCCCTGACCAACCTGCTATTAAGGAACTATACCTCACTGCTGAACAAGGTAAAGTATTGGCGCTGGTTGGTACGTCGGGTGCGGGTAAAACGACACTATTCGAACTACTGCAACGTTTTTACGACCCACAGCAAGGCCAGGTTATGTATGGAGGCGTTGATATTCGCCAGTTCGACCCGAATGATCTTCGCCAACAGATGGCACTGGTACCACAACAGCCCGCTTTATTCAGCCACGACGTGTTCCACAACATTCGCTACGGCAACCCAGAAGCGACAGACGAGCAAGTTATCGAAGCTGCGAAAAAAGCACATGCACATGAGTTTATTGAGAAGCTACCTGAAGGCTATCGCAGCTTTTTAGGCGAGCGCGGAGTAAGGCTATCAGGAGGACAAAAACAGCGAATTGCGATTGCTCGTGCCATTCTGAAAGATCCGAAAATCCTACTGCTTGATGAAGCTACCAGTGCACTGGATAGCGAAAGTGAACATCATGTTCAGCAAGCACTTGAGGCGTTAATGAAAGGCCGTACCACACTGATCATTGCTCATCGCTTATCAACCATCCAACATGCAGATAAGATAGCGGTATTAGACGATGGCGCACTGGTCGATATTGGCAACCACCATTCATTGATGCAAAGCTGCGAGCTGTATCAACGACTGGTGGCGTTGCAATTTAAGCACTTGGAATAAACACATACGTAAGCTCGTTATCAATAGCAGGCTCAATGTTTATCAACTGAGTGTTGCTCACAGAGTCAAGCACCTTGACGACTATCAATCCATGAAATTTATTTAGACATTTTATGTTTTTAGTGTCATCACAGGGTGTAATAACTCGGCTTTGGACAAAACTTTCTCAGCTGTATTACTAAATTAGGATATAACGGATTAGCTGACATATGTGAAATTAATGCCACGCGTTGCGAATCACTCTAAATACTTTGTTATGTGCTAATTTAATGCAGCCCACTTGTTATTTAGTACCTTATAACTTGAACTAATTCGTAGCATTGTTGGTGGTGTTGTGCTGTCTGTAGGTAGAGGAAAAATCACTCGTATACCGCAACTTCTACTGGCTCCATTTGGTTTGCCTTCATGTACTCTTCAGCAGCCCCGTCCTCAGCCTCTTTACGATCGTTAGAGTCAGACGCCCTAACGTGAAGAAACGTCTCTGCTCTACTAAGACCATTGAAACATCTTTCTTTATTGAATACTCCAACAAAACTGCCGTTTCAATTAATTTTTCTCTCTAAAACATCGTGTTAAAATAGCTGATTATGCAACGAGTTTTTTATGGGGATGAAATGAAAATATTTGTTATTCTGGGTTTAATTGCAGTAGCGTTCTACTTTTACACCAGTGGCGATGAAGCCAAAATTAATAATCTTAGATCTGTAGAGTTCAGCGCCAAAAATCGGATTCTGACGATAGCAATAGATGATGATAGAGACTTGCAAACAAAAATCAGAATGGACGATAAAATCGAAGAAGCTGTGTTCCTTAATCAGCTGATTGATAAAGGCAAATCAATCTACGTCGACGGTAACTATCTTTACCAAGGCCGATGCCAACACGTTCAATTAGAATGGCAAAAAGGTGAGTTGTTCTTACCGAAATACTACAAGGTACTTTTGAATGAGGCCTGTTAAATGTTAAAAAAGGTTGGTGTTAACACACCAACCTTTTTCCTAGTTTGTTAACCAAAGATATATGCTGTTGTGAGCGGGCTTTGATATGACTGATTTGCTAGGTAAGTTAGCGTAGGATTCAGAACATCATGTGGATCTTTAATTTGGTTCTCAATTTCTTGCATGGCAATTGCACGGCCAACTTCGAGAATCCATCGAAGCATTTAGTTGCGTCGAATTACGCAACAAAGCCGTTGTATTGAGCAAGAACTTTGCTCTGAATTGTTTTGGGGCATTTCTGTGTTACATGCCCGTCAGCACACCTCTGGACAAAAACGTGTATCGAGTGGCCTAGTGAACGTCCGGAAATGGCATAGAATTACCGCCTTTAGCAACTAAATTTCTACTACGCTCTGCACCTGATAATGATAGAATCTCCACATCAAAATTATCGAGCAACTCTATGTTTATCCATCATGTTAACGGCATCGACTGGCTGGTGATTACAGCTTTTGAAGAACTGAAACCTATATTCATCGAAGACGCTGGTGCAATCCCCTCTTGCTTCTCTATCGACAGCGAATTGAACCTGATCGATCAAGCCAAGCGTGCTTATGGATATTTGCCTACACTCACCGGCGTGATCACAGATACCGGCACTTTTCAAAGCCAGGACAACGAAGAAGATTTGAACCCACAGCTTGCCTGTCTAGTTGAGGGGCGTGGTCGGGTGTTTATCTATCACGGCGGCTTTGTAGCTTTTGTGGATGACGAGCAAACCTTTATTACCCGAATGGACTGAAAAATATTCAGTAAGTTGAAATCGGCGAATTGGCATCCCTAGCTAGGAAAGGGGCAGAAATCTCTCAGCCAAAACTGGCTGAAGCGGACACGGACAAAAACTTGCTAGTGACTTTTCTATCTCCTTCTATGACCCATCACAGGAAAAGTGAGTATCGATGTAACAGAGGACCGCATCTTTTGCTCTTTCCATTTTCACGCTCCATCACAATTATAGTAAGAGCTGTTTAAAGTCTGAAATCGAATTTAATATGAAGTCAGAAGTCACGGTTGAAGATAAACACGTTTCTTTTCTATACTTACCAGTCTTTACCAATGCACCCATGATCCCAGCCCGTTGAGCACCACCAACATCCGACTCAATATCATCGCCAATCATCACAATACGTTTTCTTTCACACCCCAACGCATCAACCCCTGCATCAAAAAAAGCAGATGACGGTTTACCAATAACAACAGCTTGTTTATTAGTTACATATTCAATCCCTGCAACAAAAGCACCAATATCCACCTGCAAGCCTAGCGCGGTTTGCCAGTACTTACCTTTATGCAATGCAATTAATTCAGAGCCAGACATCACCATTTGAAACACTCTATTAATAAGCTCGTAATTCCAAGCCGGCCCGATATCACCAATGACAATAACATCCGGATGTTGCTCAGACTGTTGAAATCCAGCAAACTCATTTTTAACTTCATCTGCGACTAATAAATAGCAGGAAACATTTTCTTTTTGCTCCAGATAGTGTTTTGCTGCATACGCTGCAGTTAAGATATTTTCAGCCTGAACCTTGAATCCCATTTTTGCATTTTTTCTGCAATACTATTTCTTGATTTTGTTGTTGTATTCGTCATAAATCGAAATGGTATTCGCTGTGTTTGCAAATACTCAACGACTTCAATTGCACCTTCAATTACCTGTTCCCCAACAAATAAAACCCCTTCCAGATCTAAAAGCACTCCATGTATTTTATTCTGTCGTTCTTCCACAACTTTTCTCCGAAAAAATTATATCTGGTAATAAGTTAACTGTAGTTTACTAGAGGAAAGTGGACACAAGAGAAGGTTAAAAAAGGTGAACTCGCTATAATTTAAGGTCTGCGGTGCTGTTTCATTACTCACTTGATGGTAATGACCTCCGGGAATCCAGGGGCCCAGCCAAAACGTGGGTCTAATTAACCATCAACGACCATTTGGTGCAAATCCCGGTGGGTAGCAGCAATGATTCTCGCTGGCCGAATAGCGCCTAAAGGTTCATAGACTTGTTCCTGTAAAACGCGCAATCGGATTCACACATACTGAATTTGAAGACTTCAGAATACCATTTGCCTATGGCTTCTACTCTGGGCATACCAGTTATCGTTTCCGAAGCTCTGTTGAAAAAGCTTATTTGCCACTTATCATCAACCGTGAATACTCCGTCTGAAATACTCTCAAGAATATCGGTGGTGAGTGTAAGTAGAAATGTCTTATTTATTTTTCCATAACAGTTTACTTAATCTTGCTACATACAATTACTCTAAAACAGTTCGTTTTATTAAAAAACACTTGTCGTATTAGAAACACAATTTGGCATATTACCCACTTATAACGTCCGTCAAACAAGAGTAAATTAGCTTTAAATAATGGTCATACCTAAGCAGAACCTATTATTTACAGCAGTAAAGCGTGTTAAACCATTGGAATAAGGCCATCACCATTGAGTATTGCTTTTTGTTTACAACATATAGATAAAAAGTACTTGCTCGCCTTTTCCGTTCTTTTTGTCTATCAAATTGTCAGCAAGAACAATTTTTATCATATGCCAGTTATAGGAACACTCTCACCCTTTTATGTAACAGTCATCAGAATCTGTAAACAACCTGAGAACCCTAAGTGGTAAAGAATTAAAATCACCATATTACACGCTGTTATCTTCTACTTTTACAAATGAATGAACTTTAATCAACTAACAAAAATACCAAACACCGGAGGTTTAACCATAAAACTCTTGCATGGCAATACAATCACCAATAGCTAGTAATTACTAGTATAGAAACACCTAACTTAACGGAAAGGAGCAATATATGACTGAACAAACTACTGTCGTTGCAATGCCACGTTTAAAAGAAGCGGCTCCGGCTTTCACTGCCCAAACCACTCACGGCACACTTAGTCTTGAAGATTACAAAGGGAAATGGTTAGTTCTTTTCTCACATCCGGCAGATTTTACTCCAGTATGCACAACTGAATTTATGGCATTTGCGAAAGCAAGTCAGGACTTTAAAGCACTCAATTGTGAATTGATGGGTCTGTCTATCGATGGTGTTCATGCTCACATAGCTTGGGCTCGTAGTATTAAAGATAACTTTGGCGTTGAAATCAACTTCCCAATTATTGCCGATCTGAACATGAAAGTGGCTAGCGCCTACGGCATGGTTCAGCCAGGCGCAAGCGACACATCGGCTGTTCGTGCCACATTTGTCATCGACCCTGAAGGTGTGTTACGCGCAATGCTTTATTACCCAATGAGTAATGGCCGTTCAGTGGCTGAAATTTTGCGCTTAGTTAAAGCACTGCAAACAACCGATACAAACGCATGTGCAACACCTGAAAACTGGGCTCCTGGTGATGAAGTTATTGTTCCACCACCTGCGACTACTCAAGAGGCAGAAGTACGTCAAGATCAGGGCTATAACTACGTTGACTGGTACTTTAGTAAAAAAGCGCTGTAATTTGTTTGATATATGCGGGCGCCATCAGCACCCGCATTACTAATAACATCACCCCCCTATTTCTGAAACACAGGAGGAACCATGACTCCCAATGTTTACGAATTTTTTGACCCAAAAACCTCCACCTACAGCTATGTCGTTACTGATTCATCAAGTCAGCAATGCGCTGTTATTGATTCTGTGCTGGATTATGACCCTGCTTCAGGAAGAACGTCATATGAATCGGCGGATAAACTTATCGAATTCGTCCGGGAAAGTAGATTGGAAGTCGAGTGGATTCTTGAAACTCACGTCCATGCCGATCATTTAAGTGCCGCACCTTATATCAAGCAAAAGTTAGGTGGGAAAGTCAGTATCGGCGACAAAATTACCTCGGTGCAAAACACCTTTGGTAAGTTATTTAATGCTGGTAGCGACTTTGCGATGGATGGCAGTCAATTTGATCATCTATTCTCCGATCAGGAAACGTTTACTCTTGGCAATCTTGAGGCTAAGGCCATTCATACTCCCGGTCATACCCCAGCCTGCATGGCGTACATTATTAGCAACTGTGTTTTTGTTGGTGATACGCTATTTATGCCCGATTACGGCACGGCCCGCTGTGATTTTCCTGGCGGAGATGCCGCAACACTTTACCAGTCAATTCAAAAACTCTTTACCTTGCCTGATGAAACTCGCGTTTTTATGTGCCACGACTACAAAGCACCTAATCGGGAAGAGTATCTATTTGAAACGACGATAGGTGAAGAGCGGTTACACAATATTCATGTCAATCAAGAGATCGCTGAACACCAGTTTGTCGAAATGAGAGAAAAGCGAGATGCCACATTGAATATGCCGACACTCATTCTGCCTTCAGTACAGGTCAATATGCGAGCCGGAGAACTTCCACCAGCAGAAGATAATGGTGTGCGTTACTTAAAAATTCCCTTAAATAAAGTATAAAACGGAGTTGCCATTATGCTGACACCGATTCATTTAACCGACTCGATTACTGTTTCTCCGCAAATTCTGCCCAGCGACGTCGCCCAACTGGCCGAGATGGGATTCAAATCCATCATCAATAATCGTCCGGACGGAGAAGAACAAGAGCAACCTCTTAACAGTGAGATTGAAGAGGTTGCTAATAAGCTTGGACTAGAATATTTCTATCTACCTGTTATTTCGGGAAATATCCCTCAAGACCAGGGAAAGCAGTTTGGTGATCTTTTTGAAAAAGCCACCAAACCCATTTTTGCGTTTTGCCGAACTGGCACCAGGTGCAGCGCATTATGGTCAATGGGGACAAATGAACTTGAATCATATAACAATCGCATTTCGCGAGCGACTGAACTGGGATTCAACCTGAGCTGGGTCTGCAAGCCCGACTAAATTCATTTATGCATACATTTAGGGTCATCTCAGTATGAAAAATTTCTGGTTTAAATGGTTACCAATATCCACTTGGTTACCTGGCTACACACGCCACGACGCAACTAAAGACAGTTTAGCGGCAGTTATTGTCACCCTAATGCTGATCCCGCAAAGTCTCGCTTATGCAATGGTGGCGGGGTTACCACCAGTGACAGGGTTGTACGCCAGTATCTTGCCCCTAATTGCTTACACCATACTTGGAACCAGTAAAACGCTGGCAGTGGGACCTGTTGCCGTAGTCTCTCTGATGACGGCGGAATCCATGTCGCCTTTATTTGAAATAGGTAGTCAAGGTTACATCAGCGCCGCAACAACTCTGGCCTTTCTTTCTGGGGTCGTATTGCTTTTAATGTCAGTGCTGCGACTGGGTTTTTTAACCACTTTTTTAAGTCACCCGGTACTTTCCGGCTTTATGACTGCATCCGGTATACTCATTACTATCGGTCAGGTAAAGCATATTCTCGGCGTACCTCTGCACGGTGAAAATGTCATACAGCGTTTAATTGAACTGATTCTAGCGATCCCCCAGGCTAACCTGCCTACCACACTTATTGGGGTATCCTGCCTTATCGCTCTGATTTACTCACGGCGTAGCCTAAAGCCCGGTTTAATCAAATCTGGCCTGTCACCGATACTAGCAGGCCATATTACCAAACTGGCCCCGGTATTCTTTATGATACTAAGCATTGGGCTCGTCGCTTGGTTTGGTCTTGATAAAAAAGGGGTAAGTGTTGTCGGACAAATCCCGAGTGGTTTACCTGGTTTTTCCCTACCACTACTGGACCTAGAATTAATCAGAGAATTACGTCCTTACGCCATTTTAATCAGTATTATCGGCTTTGTTGAATCAGCATCTGTCGGACAAACATTGGCAGCCAAACGACGGCAGAGAATAGAGCCTAATCAGGAGTTGATAGCCCTCAGCGGTGCCAATATCGTTTCTTCTCTTAACGGAGGATTTCCAGTCACAGGTGGTCTGTCACGTTCCGTGGTCAACTATGATGCTGGCGCCGAAACACCGCTTGCCGGAACCTTTACTGCGATTGGTATTGGCATTACCGTGCTCTACTTTACGCCACTATTTACCTATCTGCCGAATGCGGTGCTGGCAGCCACGATTATTGTTGCGGTTTCATCTCTGATTGATATTAAAGCCATCATCCATACCTGGAAGAGTGCGAGAAGTGATGCCATCGCTATGCTCCTCACTATTGTTGGTGTATTGGCCTTCAACGTTGAAATTGGCGTGTTGGCTGGATTGTTCTCATCGTTGGCGCTGTTTTTATGGCGCACCAGCCGGCCTCATATCGCGATTGTCGGTTTAATCGAGGGAACCCATCATTTTAGAAATATTCGCCGTTTCAATGTACTACAAAGCAAAACGGTACTGAATTTGAGATTCGATGAGAGCCTGTATTTCGCGAATGCCCGCTATTTAGAAGATAAAATACCAGAATATCTGGAGCAATATCCTCAGACCCAACATCTGGTACTCATGTTATCCGGGGTGAATATGGTTGATGCCAGTGCGTTAGAGAGCTTAGCTTTGATTCATGACCGTCTCAAAGAAACGAATATACAAATGCATTTATCTGAAGTAAAAGGTCCGGTCATGGATCAAATTGACCGCTCAGATTTCATCGAACATTTTAAAGGCAAAATCTTTCTCAGTCAGTTTGATGCAATTAATGAACTAGACAGCGCCTTGATAAAATGACGCCATACAATACATCTATTTGTGTCGTGATTCGATATCACAACTGAGCAGGTAAAAATTCAAACAGGTAATTGAATTGTAAATTGATAGGTTCTAAGAAACTATCCCAAAAGGGGGCTGAGTATTCTCGAGGTTTCATTCAGCACTTGGAATAAATACAGCGTCTTACCTGTATCCAATGAACATTGGACAAGCGTAGAGCGGGAATGAGAGAAGGCATAGATAGTAACCACCTATGCCTTTAGAGCGAGACTCTGCTAACCGATCAGGGCGGGAATACCCGGAAGCTGACCAACGACAGCAAGGGAACCAGCACAAACGATAAAGGCAACGCCAGGAATCAGGTATTTATCTTTACCCGATAGCTCGTTAGCGCGCTCATGGTCGCCAATAAGTCCGAGGTTATCCAGCAGCATAGTTATTGCCCAGCCGAAGACTGGGTTAACGAATGCACAAGCAAAAATACAGATACCTGCACTGAGTGAATCTTTATGCTTATGTATCATCTGCATACCCGCTTCAAGAAGTGGTAAGAATACACCGACAATCAGCGCGACACGAAGAACAGGTTCCCACATTGCTAGATCCATCGGGTAACCAATGACTGCCGCGGCAATACACATTAAACCCGTTAACAGCGCGCCGCCTGGAATAGGACGTTTGGCAATTGCCGCAGGAATCATGTACGTACCCCAAGAAGACGCTAGGTTACCGCCACCTAATAGTGAGCCAACCCCCTGGCGAACAGACGCTCCGACCATAGTGTCGTCGACATCCATTAGTACGCCTTTTGCTTCTTTTGGGTAGTTAAGTTCTTGAAAAACACGATGACCGAGGTAGTCAGGAGACCACATAGCAACGGCTAGTAGAGCAAATGGAGTAACGGCAATAAAGTGCTCCAGGGTTGGCCAGCCTAGTTGCCAGCCGGTATCTTCACCCCACCAGTAGAATGGACTGAAATTAGGTAGGCCTGGTTCCGTGGTAAAAGCAAACTCAGCGCCCATCGCATAAGCGACAATGCCCGCTAGTGCTGAACACAGCGGGATGGCCAACCAACGTTTGTTGATCTTGGCTAAGTAGGCATAAACCAACACCGTTAGACCAATAACCACAAACGAGATGTAACTTTGGTCCGTACTTGCAGCCCACGCTTCAGTCTTATTAATCTGTCCGATCAACCCCACTGCGCCGAGGTAGATCAGCAACCCACCTCGAACCCCAATGCCAGTGAGGGTCATGAGTTTAGAACCACCTTTAGTAAAAGCGAGAATTAAGCCAAAAGCACATACCATCAAGCCAAGAGCAAGTGGATGCCCCCCTGCTGCAGCAATCATAGGAATCAGCGGTATCATTGGGCCATGGGTACCGGCCAAGTTTGCGTTCGGGTTTAGAATGGCAGAAAACAGGATAACGAACAGAGCGCCCGCGATAAGCAGTTCGTAACGCACGTTTTCTGCAACGAACTCCGGAGATAAACCGAACTGAGCAGCAAAGGCGGCAACCATGGCGGTTACCATAACCACTTTACCAATGGTGGCGGCTAACGCTGGTACCCAGTCTTCGATTTCAATACTGTAGTCACGTGATGGCAAATGAATACCCCAGCGACGAAAGCTCATGATGGTTAAATCATGGTTTAGGAAGTCTTCTCGGTTTTCAAATTCATGCGGTTTTTTGCGCACATCCCTGTAAAAGGTCTTACTTGTGTCAGACATTGAGTTATCCTTTGTTATGTTTCGAAGTTGAACTATGCCAACCAGAGTTTCGCTTGGTGTACTGACCTTCGACCAATACGAGACAACATCCTTAGCGCTACAGAGCACCTTTATTGATTTCATAAATGAAGAAAACTTGGATTTACTTCGCTAGTGAAAACAAGAAAGCTGAATAGGTATCTTGCCAAACATCCACATCAAACATTGAGGCCATACTGAGAAAGAGGTATGGGGCCAACTTTGACTTGAGCTTATTAAGCATGTATTGCTATCGGTAGGAATATTAGACATTAGTAAAAGAACAACAAAAATCTCACTTATCGCACAAATCATTAACATAACATGAAAGCTTGTTGATCTTTCGTGAGCGTTTTTTGAACGGAAAGCCAGGCGCGATAAAGTCATGCCAGACTTCACGCAATATGCTGTCGAGCTGAGACGTAAGGGCATGACAAAGATGTTGCTGTGGCAGGAATATCATGAGCAATATCAAGAGCAAGCTTATGCGTACACTCAGTTCTGCGAGCACTTCACCCGCTGGTTCAAAACCCAAAAGCGCAGCATGCGTCAGCTCCATGTTACAGGTGACAAGCTGTTTATCGATTACTGTGGGCCTCGGCTTCAAGTGGTCAACCCTGATACAGGTGAAGTGCGCGAAGCCGAAGTGTTCGTAGCGACCTTAGGCGCGTCTAATTACACCTATGTTGAAGCCTTCCCTAGTCAAGGTAAGTCTTACTGGTTAGAGGCGCATGCTAATGCGTTCGAACACTTCGGCGGTGTACCACAGCTCTTGGTCCCCGATAACCTGCGTAGCGCGGTCACCAAAGCCAATCGCTATGAGCCGAGACTTAATGACAGCTATCAAAAACTGGCAAATCACTATCAAACCGCAGTGGTGCCTGCTCGCCCCTATAAACCGAAGGACAAAGCCAAGGCAGAGAATGCCGTGCTCCTAGTGGAACGCTGGATCATGATGCGGCTACGACACCAAACCTTCCATACCTTCAAAGAGCTGAACCTCGCTATCCGTGAGCTTATGAATGACTTAAACCAACGTGAGATGAAACAGTATGGTGCAAGTCGTAAAGCGCTGTTCGACAAACTCGATAAACCTGCATTGAAGTCGCTGCCTATGCAGCGATACCTATATACCGAAACCAAACGAGCCAAAGTGGGGCCTGATTATCACATCGAATATCGCCGTCACTACTACTCGGTTCCCCATCAGCTTGTTGGCCACCATGTTGAACTGGAAGCCTCCAACCGTCTGGTGCAGATCTACCATCAAGGTGACTTGGTCGCCCGGCATCCACGCAGCGAAAGAGAGCGCGGAAACAGCACCCAACCAGAGCACATGCCGAGTAATCATCAACATCAGAGGTGGTCGCCTGGACGCTTGCTCAACTGGGGGAGCCAATATCGGCCCAGCCACACGAGAAGTCGTCAATAAGATGCTTAACTCCAAGCCTCATCCAGAGCAGTCATATCGCTCCTGCCTTGGGCTGCTCAATCTGAGTAAAGCGCATAGCGAACCACGCTTAGAGCAAGCCTGTAAAGATGCACTGATGCTGACAAAACCCAATTACACCTTCATCAACAATCTACTCAAGAACAATCGTGAAGGACAACTGAGTAAAGATAAAGCAAATACGCCGAACCTTGTTCACAGCAATGTTCGAGGCCCGACATTGACTGATCAAATCACTAGTCTATTTCGAGTATAAATTTATGGGGAAGTTTTGCAGACGTAAACATTAACATTCAAGAACTTCTATGTTGAAAACACTTATGACGACAATTGGGGCAGTCTTGTCTTTTGCCTATCCATTAGATCATGTATGGCAAAACAATGTGGGCTAAATATTCCTCGTTCATGAGAGCTAACACGAAAAGGGGAAAAATGATGTCAAGAGCTTTGAAAGCGTGCTGTGATCACCATCATATGAAGTGCTGCTTTTGAGGCTCCATACGCACCTATAGCATTCCTCGGTGTATTTGCTGCATTAGATCCAACAATAACCATACTTCCCGAGCCATGAGATTTCATCCCCTTAGCAAGGGTTTGCATTAGTACAAGCACACCAAAAGTATTTATTTCGAAAGTCTGCTTTACCACATCGATGGGTAACTCATGAAGCGCACCAACGTGTAAAACTCCAGCGCAACAAACTAGATGGTCAAACGCGGCTTGTTGCTGCCAAGAGGCTAACATCTCAACTAATCGGCTTTGATCGCTTAAATCTAACCAGCAGCAATCAAACTGCATTGGGTATCTTTGTGCTAGAGATTGCGTATTCTTCTTCAAGAGGTCTATTTGCTTGTCTGCAACAATCACTCGTGCACCTGCACTAAGTAAGTGCTCTAAAGTTGACAGACCAATGCCAGTTGCCGCTCCGACAAGTAATACTCTTTGATTATCTAATGACATCGTGATTTCCACTAGAAACAATGAATCTACTTTTGAGAAAGTAAACTCTCTTTAAATTGGGGGGCGCAAAAATTGCGTAATTGGCCAGTGACATTGTACTGGCCGTTGTTGTGACCAAATTGGCTATACACGTTTTAGGCTAGTTCTGACTGGTGAGGACTTTTTTCATTTTCTGCCCAATGCTAGAAACTTGTTCAGCATTGTAACGGGCAGTCTGATACGTAACTATTAAACGCAAACTGCGTTCTTCGTTGTCCACGTTTTCCATAATTTCAAAGTGTAAACCAAACAATGACTCAGTTTTATTAGGGAGGATTTGCTGGTATGAAACTGATTCACCCTGAGCCTTTTGTAGTGAGCCATACAACGCATTATCCGAGTGAATCTGTGCATATACATCGAATAATAATCCGTTGTTAGGATCAAAACCAAGCTCACGTTGAACCATATCAATCGGTACTGTTGCGTGGGACATGGAGTCATTGATAGTTTCGGTCACATCTTCAATCAGCTTTCCAAAAGATTGCTCAGGGTAAAATAGCACTCGGTGAGCGACCATAGTGGTGTAATAGCCTACTGAGTCGAAGTATTTTGCATCATCACGTCCTGATGCTGATGTACCAATCACCAAGTCTTTTAAATCTCCAGCGTCTTGCAGAGCATGCGCAATGGCAGAATAAACAACACTGAAAATGGACGAATTATGCTCTCTAGCTAAGGCGGAGACAGCCTGATGTGCTCGTGAACCTAAATCGATTTCTATCCAATTTGCTTCAATTGGGTTAATCACAGACGCCTTTTGTTCAGGTTCATGCTTGGTCAGCTTAAGGCCTTGAGCTGCGTCTTGTAAATGTTCCACCCAGTAACGAAAATCTTCTTGGCTTGGGCCGCGACTTTTCTGTTCGACAGCATAATCATGGATGCTAAGCGCAGGCTTCGCCCAAACAGGCTCTAAACCTTGAACTCTCGCCATGTATGCGTTTGAAAGCTCAGACATCAAACTATTTAGTGACCACTCATCGATGATCATATGATGAATGAGGAAAGACAATACCTGCTTTCCGGTTTGCTCATCCCTAAAAAATCGTATACGTAAGGGGAGCTCTTCAGATAAATCAAACACATAGGCAGCTTCAGAAGCCAAGCTCGCGTTGCCAGGCTCTGAACTTCCCCAAAACCAAGCGTAATTTGGCAATTCTTTCTCATCAATTATACGCTGCACGACGCCACTCCCATCATCAACGAACAAACTCCTAAGGCCAGTATGACGAATCAATAGATCTGAAAATGCGAGCTTAAATGACTCCTCATTGACTTCGCCATCAAATCGCATTGCGAATGGCAAGTTGAAAATCGCGCACTTACCTGTAGCCACATGTGCATCCCATAAAAACTGTTGCGCGAATGACAGAGGATAGCCACATGATGCCGTTGTCTCGTGCGTTACGAGTTCTCCTGAAGACGTTAAACCAGCTGACTGATGAATTACCGAAGCACACTGAGCAAGGGCTTTCGCACTTGGGGATTTAAAAAAGTCATTGAAGCTAACTTCGATACCATGATTCTTCATTAGGTTCCCGATAATTCGGGTTGCTAACAGTGAGTGTCCGCCAATTTCAAAAAAGTTGTCATCCAATTCAACGTCAGGGTCATCGAGACTAGCCCTAAATTCAGCTAATATTTTTTCTTCAATATTACGGTTAGATCCATCATGGTAATAAAATTGGGTGATATCTATGTATTCCGGATTTAAACTTTCACAAGAAGAATGGTTATTCAACGCTTCGTAATTAGCGCCTAAAAAATTAATGATAGTTGTATCGTTAATATGTGGTTCTAGTATCGGGTGGATAATAATAAACAAATACTTCTCTTGCTCAGTTTGTAAAATGGCTACTCTAAATGGTGATTGAGACTCGG
Organism: Vibrio sp. STUT-A11; assembly: GCF_026000435.1. NCBI lineage: Bacteria > Pseudomonadati > Pseudomonadota > Gammaproteobacteria > Vibrionales > Vibrionaceae > Vibrio > Vibrio sp. STUT-A11. The sequence continues at coordinate 160,211 of NZ_AP026764.1, forward strand.
GGTCCCACCCGCGCGTTTTCATTGCTTTAATCAAATCTGGAATCTGTTTACTGGTTGCATCTAAAGTGTCAGTGAACTGGCTTTCTTCAGATAGGTGCCACTTCTCTAACTCAAAATCTTCAGAAAATCCGTATCGAAGGTTTAATCGCATATCGACTAAAATTAGCTTTTGAACAGCGTGTTCGATTAAATGATTTTTGCTATTTTTATCAATAGCATACCCCAAAACCCGCCACTCAACACTCTGGGGCTCTTGAAGCTGTTGCAACCAGACTTGCTCTTCATGTTCGCCGATTGGAAGTAGGGTTTTACGCGCTTTCGTAACGTTGTTCATATGAATTCTAACTCTTATTTTTTCACTCAGTATGTAAGCGATATTATTTTTTAAGATTATGCGTCAAATTGCTTACGCATCGACAATAACAATGATAGGATTGATTATCATTTAGATTTACATTTACCGTCAAGTCAATAATCAATTTGAATTGAAAACTGCATTTTTGTCAGTTAAGCCAAACTAACTGACGAATGAATCCGTTGATTTTTTTATTATCAATTGGCTCTAGTGACGTTTTGAGAGTTGAGTTGTGATCTTATTATCTATTAAAAACAAACTTGGTTATGGCTTTTTGGAACGTAACCTCCGCTCAGTGAAAGATATTCATTATGCGTATTTCAGCCTCCTAGTATTCCGACAAAAAGCGAATAGAAGCTCACTGCCTTTTCATTTCGGAGCATGTTTTGTATGAGTGTTCGCGTAATATGCACATTTTCTATGTTGTGCTTTACTTCAATTTTCATCGGTGCAACTCCACTAGATTGGTCATTGTTGCTGACCATGGATGACAAAGGTTGGCTACCAATTACTGCCAGTAGATTTCCAAGGCTAATCGCACTGATTCTGACCGGAGCTGGTCTCGCCATGTGTGGGGTCATTCTTCAACATATTGTTAGGAATCGATTTGTTGAGCCAGGTACAACTGGCGGTATTGATGCGGCAAAACTTGGTATTTTGGTATCAATCATCCTACTTCCGTCCTCTGACAAGCTTGAACGTATGCTCTTCGCCGTACTATTTTGCTTCGCCGCCGGCCTGATATACATCACCATAGTACGAAGAATTAAATTCAGTAACTCTGCGTTAGTACCTGTGATTGGGCTTATGTTTGGTAGTGTGCTAAGTGCCATCGCAGAGTTTTATGCATATCAAAACAACATCTTGCAGAGCATGTCCGGTTGGCTAATGGGAGATTTCTCCAAGGTTGTTCAAGAACACTATGAGATAATTTTCTTAATTTTACCCATCACCCTGCTGACTTACTTATATGCACATAGATTTACAGTTATGGGAATGGGGGAAGATGTTGCATCCAACTTAGGAGTTAATTTTGCGGTCACTGCAGCCTTGGGCCTCGTACTGGTTTCCATCACCGCTGCTATAACCGTGGTGACAGTAGGTGCAATTCATTTTGTCGGTTTGGTCATACCTAACCTCGTCGCACTCAAATACGGCGACCATCTTAAAAATACACTGCCAATCGTTGCACTAGGCGGCGCTTCATTACTGATTTTCTGCGACATTATAAGCAGAGTCGTTGTCTTTCCTTTTGAAGTCCCGATTGGATTAACAGCCAGTGCTGTCGGGGGAATCATGTTTCTTGCCTTTCTTTTGAAAGGAGCACGAGCATGAGATCACACCACTCCACCATGCTAGTTAGCATCATACTCCTTGGCATACTTTCCATCGCCTTTGTCTTTACTAGCTCCGGATGGGATTTTGACTACATTATCCCTAAGAGGTTGATTAAACTTGGAGCCATATTTGTTGGAGGCAGTTGCGTGGCCGTCTCTGCTGTTGTTTTCCAAGCCTTGGCTGTTAATCGCATTCTTACACCATCCATTATGGGGTATGAGTCGGTTTATCTGGTTTGGCAAGCCCTACTCTTATTACTAGCAGGCTCCGCTGGCATTGCTACGTTAGGTATTGTAGGCAATTTCGCCGCCTCCACAATACTCATCCTCTTGTACTCCTTTGCCATTCAATCTTGGATACTCAAGAGGTTTCGACGTGACATGCATCAAGTGTTGCTCATTGGGTTTGTTCTGACGATGGTAATGACAACACTCGCGCAGTTTATCCAACTGAGAATAAGTCCTGGAGAGTTCTCAATCCTTCAAGGACTCAGCTATACCTCGTTTGAACGAGCGAAACCTTCGACCCTACTCTTTGCCAGTATAGTGTTGGGCGTTTTAGCACTCTTTGCGAACAGGTGGTCACGCGAGCTGGATGTGATTGGGCTAGGCCGGGACCAAGCGATGTCATTAGGACTAAATGACAAACATTACATACCAAAGTACTTTGCTGTAATCGCAATTTTGGTGGCTATTTCTACTAGCTTGATTGGTCCAACGGCTTTCATGGGTATTTTTATTGCCAACATTGCCTATTCGGTTACTGGCACACCGAACTACAGGCACATATTGCTAGTCGCTTGTGCTATTGCGATTGCGATGTTCTTGGCAGGTCAGATCTTAGTCGAGCACCTATTTAACTATAAAACTACCGTCTCTATTTTGGTGAATGTCCTTTGTGGAGGCTATTTTCTGGCCATCACGATGAGAACAAGAAGCCAAATTTAAAGGCTGTTACTCGCCTGTGTAAAGGCAATTCAATGACAACAGAAGGAAATGTACCATGTTTAAGAGCACCCTAAGTTTGAGCATCGCGCTCGCTTGCAGCTCTCTAGTAACCTTAACGGGTTGCGAACCAGAAGTAGCTAAAACTCAAGTTACTCAGCCATTAGAAACGCCCATCGTGATTGAACATAACCTCGGGACAACGACTATTTCTAGTCGACCTCAACGAGTGGCTGCACTAGATATGAACGAAGTAGACTTTTTAGATCAGCTAAATGTCCCAATCGCAGGCATGGTGAAAGACTTTATTCCTCACTTCCTAGCAAAGTACAAAGACACTCCTGAAATCGCTGACCTAGGCGCGATAGTGCAGCCTAATATGGAAAAAATCTATGCCCTAAAGCCAGATCTAGTATTGATGACCCCACTACATGCAAATCAATATGAGGACCTTTCTCAGCTAGCTCCGACGTTGCATTTTGACATCGACTACCGTAATAGCCGTCACAATCACGTCGATATCATTAAGCACCACCTAATTGCTCTCGGTGAGATCTTTGAAAAGCAAGAGCTAGCGCAGCAAAAAGTTGCTGAAATCGAAGCAAAAGTCGCGGAAGTGCGTGCAGTCACAACAGAGCGTCCAGAAAAAGCTTTGGTTGTCATGCATAACGATGGCGCTTTCAGCTCATTTGGCGTCGAGTCTCGTTATGGTTTTGTTTTCGATGTGCTCGGAGTAAAGCCTGCTAGTAAGAAAGTGGAGACGAGTTTACATGGTCAGCCAATATCTAGTGAATTCATTAGCCAAGCCGATCCAGACATTCTGTACATCATCGACCGAACAGCGGTAATGGAAGGAAAGCCGGCAATTGATGCGGAACACTTGGCAAATCCACTTCTTCGTCAAACTACAGCATGGAAAAACGACAACATCGTTTTTGTTGATGCCGACGCCTGGTACATCACCTCTGCCAGTATTACATCCTTGCAAATCATAATCGAAGACATCCGCAAAGGTTATCAAAAATAAACTAAATAACAATAAGTTGGACCTTAAGTAGTCCAACCAAACAATCCCGTAACTGACATCAGTACGGATGTGAGCCAGCCCAAAATAAAAAAAGGAAACATTAATGACTCATGACTATCATCAGATAGCGGCGAACTCTTCAAAACAATCACTAAAAGGTAAACCAAGCCCAAGCCGCATCGCCCTCTTCATTGCGCTTCAACTCAGCTCTTTTACATTGCCAATCAGCATTGCTCAAGCAGAAGAAGTCGTAGACGAATCCATAACCGTTTACGGTGAAGCAAACAAAGCTTATGCCGCTGGCAAAATTTCCAAAGCGAGTAGTATAGGGATGCTTGGAGACAAAGACTTCATGGAGACTCCTTTCAATGCGATTGGATACACTGAAAAACAAATCCAAGACCAGCACGCCAAAGATATCTCTGATGTCATCTCAGCTTCTGATCCTTCCGTTTTCACCAGTGGTGAAACTGGTTTAAACAAAGAAAGTTTAAAAATACGAGGATTTAATTTAGACATTGGCGACGCAATGTTTAATGGCTTGTATGGCATCGCTCCTTACTACCGTATTAGTCCCGAGATGTTCCAACGTGTCGACGTACTGAAAGGTCCATCATCTTTACTTAATGGCATGGCTCCTAATGGTTCTGTGGGTGGTGCTATCAACTTAGTGTCAAAACGAGCTCAAGAAACACCAATAACATCTTTCACTGGCACCTACATGTCTGATTCCCAGTTTGGAGGACATTTCGATATTGGTCGTCGTTTCGGCTCAAATGATCAATTTGGTATCCGTTTCAATGGCGTGTTTAAAGATGGAGACACAGCAGTAAACAATCAAAGCAGCAAGACGCAACTTACATCGCTAAGCCTGGATTGGCGCAATGATGTTGCCTTCGTTGAAGCAGATTTGTACTACAGTACCGAGCGAGTTGAGGGGGCAAACCGAGGGTTGAGCATCGCTTCTGGTGTCAAAGTCCCACCTCCACCGTCATCTGATACATTATTGACGCCAGATTGGGCCTACAATGACAGCGAAGACAAAGGAATGATGATTCGCGGGGAAATCGACGTTAATGACTCAATAACAGCATACGCCGCATTAGGTGCTAGCCGTACGGACTTTGATTCCAATGTGCCGCAAAGAGTCAAAATAATTGATAACGCAGGCAACCTCGAGGTGTCTCTAGGATCGGTTAAGCTTGAGAGTAAACGTACTTCAGGTGAAATTGGCGTTCGTAGTCGCTTTGACACAGGTCCGGTAGAGCACCACTTAGTACTGAATAGTACTTACTTTAGAGAAGATAAAAACGATTCTCCGACAGGAAATAATAGCCCTGCACCTTGGAATTCTAATATCTATGATCCTGTTTGGGGACCTGAAAATTCAGTTTATGACAACTACTATGGTTTACCCGTCGACTCCACTCAGGTCAGCTATGGTGTTGCCGATACATTGTCTTTTGCTAATGGAAAATATCAAATCACGCTTGGCTTACGTCACCAAAGCATCGATTACGAATCTGGAATAGAAATGAATGGGATGTCTCTTCCTACCACTAAGCTCAAGGAAAGTACTTACACTCCCGCATTTGCTGCGTTATACAAGGTTTCGAGTTCAGTATCGCTTTATGGTAATTACACCGAAGGCTTGACGAATGGTCAGACAGCGGGCTCAAGTGCAGCGAACGCTGGTGAGGCTTTTGAACCACAAAAAACCAAACAGGCTGAAGCTGGCCTGAAGCTTGACATGGACGGCTTTGCGCATACGTTTAGTTTATTTGAAATCAAAAAGCCAAATGGGTACCAAGACCCGGATAGCAATATTTTTTCTTTCGGTGGTGAGCAGCGCAATCGCGGTATTGAATGGGGATTCTACGGCACACTATCACAGGACTACACGCTTATCGGGGGGATAGCCTATACAGATGCTGAAATTACAAAAGCAACAGATGTGACAGAAGAAGGGAAAAAAGCAACTAAGTTACCTGACCTGCAAGCTAAACTGGCATTAGAGTGGAACCTTCCAGCTATGCGTGAGCTAACGCTAATTGGTCAAGCAAACTATATGTCAGAACAATTTATTGATGCACAAAACACTCAATCACTATCTGCCCAGACTATTTTTGATCTTGGCGCTCGTTACAATTCAAGAATTGCTGATACAAGCGTGATTTGGCGCCTTACCGTCAACAACGTATTGGATGAGGATTACTGGACGACCACTCACTATGCCGACCTTGCTCTGGGTGCACCGCGCACAGTGATGCTGTCTGCTACAGCGGATTTCTAATCTAGCGCACCTATGCCCTTAGTCTGTTGGCTAAGGGTATTTCTTCCTCCCACTTGGCTATTTATGAGAACTCACTATGACCCAAAGCGAACACTTACCTCCTCTCAATAACACAGTCCTACCCTTAACTTCTTATCAAACCTGGCAACTATCGACTCAAAGGCAGCGTAGTGAACAGCAAGCCATTGCCAACTTTATCTATCAAGAAGCGGAATACAATGACACACCAAGGGATCGGCTAGAAAGTTGTCTCGTGACACTTATAAACCATCACCCAATGCTCAATACCAGAATCAGTGCTGATTTTTACTTGCATCTTACTCATAAAAACCACCTTGAAGCCTTCGATGTAAACGAGCTAAGCCAAGCGTCGGAAGAAGAAATAGAAAAACAACTGACACTTACTCGTACCGAACTAACAAAAAATCATTCACAAGCGATCCTCTCCATTTCTATTAGTCTATTACCACTAAATAGAATCAGGCTTCATACCCGATTCAACTCCGTCGCTGTTGATACGCAAAGTGTTTCATTATTTTTTGAACAACTAGATCAAATGTTAGAAGGAAACCTACCCACATTTTTCAGTCCAAAAGACGTTCTCACTGCACATCACAATATGGTGACTAACGAGTTAACCAATATGACAGTTGGTTGTTCCGAATGGGAAGAACATATATTGAAGCTACCTGGGTCAGCCAACCTCCCAACAGTATGTGAACCCGACAAAGTGCCTGAAACAGGGATAACCAGACGAACAGTGAGTTTTTCGTCTGAAAAATGGCAACAATTGGTCGTAAGAAGTAAAAATCATAACGTAACACCGGAGCTAGTGCTGGCGACCATTTTTGCTTCAGTTCTATCTCTATGGGGGCATCAAGAGACTCTCATGTTGAGGTTTGATAATAGCCCCAAAAATAGAGAAAAAGGGATTGTAGGCCAGTTTACTCAGCCTCTACTTGTAAACTTATCTGGTTTCGGTCAGAGCTTTCTTTCCATTGTTCGAGAAAACCAAAAACACTTCGAACAAACGCACAAGCATCATCCGACACCTATTTTCTCACTTGTTCAGCAATTATCTCGGCTTTCAGACGCTCATCGCTATCCTGCCAATATCGCTTTCTCTAGCCAACTTACAGAGACCAAGCAAAAAGCGGTTTGGGGATGCCACCAGTCAGCCAATACTTGGCTATCGTTACATGCAGAGTTAAAGAAAAACGAACTTATTCTGCACTGGGACAGCCATGATACACTGTTCCCAAAAGACATGATCCAAGAGATGTTAATTAGCTACACTGGCCTCCTTGATTCTCTCAGCCAAAGAGATAGTGATTGGACACAACCCTTACCAATCCTGCTACCAGCGAATCAAATTTCTACCCGTGACGCAATCAACACACCTGAAAGCCACAAATTGCCAGAAGGCTTACTTCATCAAGGTTTTTGGAAAAATGTTGAGGCTTTCCCGAATGCAACGGCAGTCATTCATGGCCCAAAGTCTATCAGCTACCAAACTTTAGCAGACTATGCGCAACACTGCGCAGGTGCGCTAACGAAGGTTGGAGTGGTACCCGGGGATCGTGTGGCTGTAAGTATGAATAAAGGAATCGGCCAGATCGTTGCTGTATTAGGCATATTGTACGCTGGCGCTGTTTATGTGCCAGTGTCACTCGATCAGCCACAAGAAAGACGCGAAGGTATTTACCAAGGCGCTGGTATAAACGTAGTTCTTACAGACGAATCTGATACAAAGGATTCAATGCCATCTAGCCAATTTTTGTATTTAGATTGGCAAACAGCTATAAAGAGCATGCCAATGGTAGCATCACCCGAAATAGAACCAAGTAAGCCTGCTTATATTATCTACACCTCAGGCTCAACAGGCACCCCCAAAGGAGTAGTAATATCTCACCAAGGAGCACTCAATACTTGTATCGCCCTCAATCAACGCTACCAAATCAATAGCAATGATCGAGTATTAGCACTGTCTGCTCTTCACTTTGATCTCTCTGTCTATGACATTTTTGGTTTACTCTCGGCTGGAGGCGCAATAGTACTAGTCAATGAGTCTGAAAGAAGAGACCCAAGTGCTTGGTGCCACGCGATTAAAAAGAATAACGTCACCATGTGGAATAGCGTACCTGCCCTTTTCGATATGTTATTGACTTACGCGTCTTGCTTTAGTTCCTCTGCGCCTTCCGAACTACGTTTAACAATGCTTTCTGGAGACTGGATCGGATTAGACTTACCAGAACGCTATCGTCAATATCGACCTAACGGAAAATTTGTCGCGATGGGGGGAGCCACAGAAGCATCAATATGGTCGAATGTCTTTGATGTCGATCAGGTAGCGTCGGAGTGGCGGTCCATCCCATATGGCTATCCTCTTCCTCGACAACAATATCGAGTAGTTGATGACTTTGGGCGCGATTGCCCAGATTGGGTAGCTGGAGAACTCTGGATTGGTGGAGATGGTGTCGCTCTTGGCTATTTTAACGATGAGCTCAAAACTCAAGCGCAGTTTTTACATATTGATGACTGTGCTTGGTATCGAACTGGGGACATGGGTTGTTACTGGCCTGATGGCACCCTTGAGTTCTTGGGGCGCAGAGATAAACAGGTAAAAATAGGTGGATATCGAATTGAACTGGGGGAGATCGAAGTTGCACTCAACAACATCCCTCAAGTACAACGTGCGATCGCCATCGCTGTAGGTAACAAAGCTAAGACTCTCGCGGCGTTTATCGTCCTTGATCCAGAACAAGCAAACACCAAGCGACTAGATACAGATGAAGTACAAAACCTACTAAACAATCAACTACCTAGCTATATGGTTCCTCAGCGAATAGTATTCCTCGACACATTGCCGCTAACTGCAAACGGCAAAGTCGACTATAAAGCTCTAACTCAAATGACAAGCTGCAGAAAGAACAAATCGTCTACTGCAGACCAACCACTTGTCACATCCAGTGAACATAAGTTAGCTGAGATTTGGAGTGAGGTACTCGGCACGCAAGAGTTTTATAAGTCTAGCCATTTTTTCCAATTGGGAGGAGACGCCTACGCAGCGATTGAGGTACTTAAACATTGTCACCAAGCGGGTTATCCAATCAAATTATCTGTATTGTATCGCTATCCTTCGCTCGAAGCTCTCGCTCTCATTATGGATAGATGCAAGTTAGTGATGACTCAAGGAGCTTCATAATGAGTCCACTAATCACGATTGCTTCTTCTGGTATGGATCAGGGAGTTCACTATATTTTTTGTCCTTTTGCAGGCGGTGGCAGCGGCAGCCTTAGAGCTTGGCGGAACCTGAACCTAGTCAAAGAATCAGTATCAGTCATGCTTTACCCAGGCAGAGAAACCAGAATTGATGACGCGACTATTGAAAATATCGAGTCATTAGCAGAGGAAATGATTCAAGCCCTGCTTGCAAGCCGTATCCCCATAGAAAAGACGATCATTGTTGGTCACAGTATGGGAGCACAAGTCGCTTATGAGGCAAGTAGGAAGCTCCTGCACCAAGGTCATACGCCTAAAGGTCTCGTCATCTCTGGTTGCCAGGCACCTCACATTAAAGGTCGAAGATTGCTCAGTAAGTGTGATGATACAACCTTCATTGCCAACCTAATCGAAATGGGGGGATGCGATCAAAGTCTTGCTGATAATCCGCAATGGTGGTCAATATTTCTTCCGGCTCTACGCGCAGACTTTACCGCCACAGAGCAATATTTTTTCGCATCACCACCAAATAGAGATGCTCGCCTTTCAGTCCCTACTATTCTGGTTTCAGGAGATAAAGATCAAGAAGCCTACTATTCAGAAGTGGAGGAATGGAAGTTTTGGTGCAATGACGTGATTGAACATCTTGTTGTTAAAGGAGGACATTTCTATGTTACTGAGCACCCAGAAATGATGCTTGAATGCGTAAGAGCCTTATCGAGTGAGGTTGCAGAGCAATAATTTACTTCACCAACTGGCCATCTTGATGATGGCCGATAAGAAATAAGGCTATATACCCAAATAACCTCAAGATGCTAGGTTGCTTCTGGAGCACCATAAGTCTGGAAAGCAGATTTTTCTGGCAGTCGATAAACGTCCTTACCTAAAGCTTGGTTTATGATTGAAGCATTTCTGTATGCGCCAATACCTAAATCTGGTCCACCAACACCATGTTGGAAAATCTCTGGGTTTTGAACAAAGACGCGTCCAATACCTTGGTCACAACGCTGAGCAACAAAGTTAGGCTCAACTATCAAATCATCGTGTTCATCAGTTGCAAGTACAGAGCCTTTTAGCTCATCTAACCATTTAGGCCACTGATGCGCATACCCAGTTGCACAAATAACTGCGTTAGTATCAAGAGAGAACGCTCGATCTTGTTGTGATTGATAACACCACACTTTAATCGCCTGCGAGTGATCGGGTGCTTCGACCTCATTTACTTGGCTATTAGAGTACAAGCTTAACCCAGGCTCACGACCCCCAATAGATCGCTCATAAAGCAGATCGAAGATCTCTGCGATAGTGTATCCGCTTATTCCCTTATAGAGCAGCCCCTGCGCTTCTACGATGTGACGACGTTTTTCCCGAGAAAGAGTGTGGAAGTAATCCATATATGCCGGTGTAAAGCACTCTTGTCCCAGCTTAGACGCTTCCATGGGATGGAAACCAGCAGAACGAGTAACCCAGCTAACCCTTGCTCCGGCATCAATTTTTTCAGGGCTTAGATCACGATATAAGTTAAGTACACATTCAGCGGCACTTTGCCCAGATCCTATTACCGTAACACTGTTACACTTTGCCAGTTGCTCACGCATATGAGCAAACTCCGCAGAGTGTTGAATCAAAGCATGATTTGCATTTTTGGCCCAATCGGGCAACCAAGGCGTAGTTCCAACACCTATCGCTAAATCTCTACTATACCTTGTCTTAATTTCTCCGCTGTTCAATTGGCTTTGAATTGTAAAGCATTCGTGTTTTTCTGAGTATTTTACATCAACCACATTTTCACCATATGAGCAGTTTTCTAGCAGCCCTGCCGCCCATTGGCAATAATGGTTGTACTCGCTTCGTGGAACAAGAAAAGTTTCATAATAGTAAAACTGGTACAAGCGATCATGTTGCTTAAGATAGTTTAAGTAGCTAAGAGGGTGAGTGGGATCAGCCATGGTAACAAGGTCGGCCAAAAAAGGGACTTGCAAGGTTGCTCCTGGAAGCAACATACCACTATGCCAATTAAACTCTTGCCTGCGATCAATAAACTCAACGTCTAGCTCAGGATGGTGAGAGGCCAAAGCGGCAAGCCCTAGATTAAATGGCCCAATGCCAACACCGACGATATCTTTTATTGTTATATACACTTTTTCTCCTTGATGTGAGATGAAAATAGCCTAACGTTCTGATGACCTAAGCCGCTGGAATAAATAGCCCCTGATAAGCCATCATCTTTCTTTGGGAAACTCATTTCAGGTCTATAATTGAACAAGCCTATTGGAGTTAATACTCCAACCCTTGCTGCAGAGCGAGTGCCTTTACATCGTTAGCGTCTTTGCAGCGTATGAGCTGCATCACTGGCAACTCCACCAGCAAAGCTTTGTGTAGTTCGATACTGATCTGTTTAAGATGATTAGGTCGAAGTCCCAACTGAGCGAAAAGCATGTTTTCATTGGTATCTTCGTCTGTTCTCCTACCAAGAACTTTGCAGTAGATATCAAAGATAATCTGTTTTGTTGAGTCAGCAGTGCTGGCTTCTTTTGGAGGCATCTCAAATAGCTCTATGACTCTTGACTTATCAGGTGACAATCGTTGTTGCAATACGACTTCAAATTTAGACGTTGTAATCATGTAATTGAAAATCATGTCAATACGATCCAACATCACTTTCACTAACTCATCTGCAAACGCTTCACTGGCATAGTCGACGCTAAACATGATTGAGCCCCCTGCCTGTGCGACAAAGCGTACATCGATAGCTACTTGGGGAGTTTGTGTTAAACCACGTTGAAGTGTCATTGGTGCGTTTTCACTTAGTGCCGGCCAAGACAAACCATTAGTGATAACGATAGGAAGCGTCGGCCCGGGTCCGCATCTATCAAATAACGTACGAGCTAAATCCACACCAGAGAATGCGAGGTGTTCTATGCCTTCTAACGTATCTGCTTGCAATGCCTTTGCTCGTTGAAGAAATTCGTTTTGATTCGCGTCCCACTGTACGGCAATAAAACTCGATTCACTTGAATAAGATGTGCTGATCATCGGTAATACAGGAACGGCCACGCACAACTTGCCGTCACTGACATGAGAAGACAGTGCTTCCATCACAGCTGACATCATTATGGTGTTTTTGTATAACCCTTGCTTCCCGCCTACTCGAACCAGTTTTTTCACTGTATCTTTGCTAATTTCAAGACTTTGTCTCTTGTATCGAGACAGCGAGATCGACTCGAGCGATTTACGCCAAGGGAAGCGCATCGACTTTTCAACACTGGACAGTTTATTAATCCAATATTTTTCGTCTTTGTTGCGTTGCGTTTGTGCGTCTTCAGCGTTAGGTTCATTTTCAATCAGGGGGATGTATGGTGCCTCTCCCTCAAAGAGTTCCACCAACAAAGAGGCGATAGAGCGAGCATCAAGAATCAATGCATCAAAGCGAGTAAAAACGTGTGTTTTAGTGTCAGGGAGAGTAAAAGTCGTGATATTCCATAGCGGCTGTTCTAGCTCAAAGATTGCATGGCTATATGTATATCTAAAACGTCCTAGTTCCTCCTCTACCCTATCTGTTTCCAGCTGACTTAAATCCACATGATTGAAGTTCACTTGAGGACATTGACTTACATGTAACTTAAGTGACTGACTATCAACAAACCTCCTCAAGCTCGTATAGTTGACCACCATTTTCGATAATCGACGACGAATACACGCAGCGGAAAGCACTCCTCGATATTCCAACATCTCTTGCATTGCAACGCCTCCAAGAGGCATCTGTGTCGTCCTTCCTAACAAATAGGCTCTCTGCATCGGAGTCAGCTCAGCCGTTGAACCCGTTCGACAAATCAGTTTAGTTTGTAAGCTTTCCAGCGGGGCATCCAATAAGCTCGGGTCAGAAATAACACTTTTCGTCAAAGCAACATAATGCTCGAACATTGCCGACGTCCAGTCCTTCGGTAAGGCTTCTTGCCGAACATCCCAATTGATCATGATACCGCCATCAATACTCACAACCTGTGAGTCAAGCGCGACTTGAGAGCCTTGAGAAATAGTCCAGTTCATGCTACCAAAATGCTTGTGGACTCGACGTGAGAATAGGTCCCCACTAGGTAAATCAATTGCCGAGGTAAAAACAATCGGTGTGAGCTGCGAGCTGCCATGATGTACCGAAAGGTCTCGCATTACGTTTACACCATCATAACGACTATGCCCAAGTAGCGACGCCATTTTAGTAGCGATGGAGTGGCAAAAATCAATGAGGGTTTCAGAACCATTCATTTCTACACTGAGAATGACAAAGTTAACGAAGTCCCCTACTAAATCTTCTGTGCCATCAACAATAGGAGGACGCCAAAATGTCGGGACGTTAATTCTAAATGCGGCGTCTCCAGTCGCTTTACCTAATGCTCTTGCAAACAAACCCAGCATCAGATTTGCGGGTGTAATCATGTGTTGTCGGGCAACAGATAACAGAACTTTTCGCTGCTCAGGTTCCAACCAAGCTGAATAATGATGGCTGTCAACCTGACTAGGATTGGAGTCTGGCAATGGCAATGAAGGCGCTGGAGCGATACTTGCTAACTGAGATTTCCACCACTTCCTGTCAGCCTTTCGTTGTAACTTTAGGTCTGGATCTGTTTTTGCTAAGTCATGCCAAGTGAAAAAGGTCAACTGATCGCTGGATTCTAAGGGAACTTCCTCGTAAAGCTTCGCAAGATCTTCAATTAAAATACGACAGCTACCTGGGTCTATAGCAATCATATCAGTATCGATATGTAATCGAAATGCGCCACCTGGTAGTAAACTCACGGAGAACTTTGCCGCTTGACCTTGAGTCAAATCAAGCATCTGATGGGCCCACTTCTTTCTCTTACTACTCAATGCTTGATTCCGCTCATCTTTAGATAGCAAGCTAAAATCATCGACTTCTAACAGGCTATGGTTGGGCACATCTACGATAGAACAAACGCCTAACTCATCAACTTTAAGTCGTAGCATTTCATGCCTGTGGTACAAACTTACTAGTGCTGAATTGAGCTTTTCTAAGTTGATGTTTTCACCATCGAACTCGGTGTAAAGGTGAGATGCAACACCGCCAAGTTTGGCATTAGCTTCTCTTCCAAACCAACATGCGGCCTGCATTGGTGTTAAATCACTCATCTGCTTTCACTTTGTTGACAATTCATCGGTTAGGCGCCATTATTTTGCAAACGATAATCATTTGCAACAAAAAACTTTTTATTATTAATTAGATAAGAGAAATACGTCACTTAAGACAGACTCTCAAGTAAAGCTGAAACAATAACAATCAAGTCAATGTGACATAAGAAACAATACTCATAGAAATGCATTGACATTGAAATTATTGGAAGGTAAGAGCGCCAATTTATATCCGTGACGTCAACCATACTCTATTCGCCGAGCTATTTTTTTGATCATACGGCGAAACTGTTGTTGATCATCTTGAAATACGCCAAACGTGCCGTACTAGACTGATAGTAATTCTATTATTGGCATCATTTATAAATGGTTTTTGAAATAAAAGTCGCGTTTGCTGAGGTTCTCACACGCTGACCAAGTAATATGAAACGACGTACGATTACATACGAGGATTAGCCTGAAGAGAAGAAAGATAAAGAGTATTAAAATTAAAAAATAGAAACTCGACAAAAATAATACTGCTTTGAAGATTGTTAACATTTCTATCAAAGCCACTAACAACAGAAAGTAATATCAAAACCTAAGTTCCAAGTATTACCCGGTAGATAGTTTTATAAAAAAATAGGGAACGATTCTACTCAGGGCATTAATTACTAACAAAGTGTAAGTGTACATGGTTGTGACCTGTACCTTAACTCATTCAAAATGACTCAACAGGAAACGTTATGAAACTATCCGATGAGGATCTAGGTAGGCTTAATGAATTTTGGCTTTACTGCAAGGAAAATCAATACTTTAATGTAGGATACCCTGAATCTGCTGATTTTAATTACTCGATACTAGACAAGTTCATGCAGTTCTCCATTAACAACTGTGGTGATTGGAGAGAAGAGAGTAATTACAAACTCAATTCATTTGAATTTGAGAAAGATGTGATTAGTTTTTTCTCCCAACTATTTAAGATATCTCACCAAGAAAGTTGGGGGTATATCTCTAATGGAGGCACTGAAGGTAACTTATTTTCATGTTATTTAGCTCGAGAGCTGTTTCCAACCAGCTACATCTATTATTCTGAAGAAACACATTACTCCGTCGATAAAATCGCTAGATTACTCAATATTACGGCAAGAAAAATCCCTTCATTGACAAATGGGGAAATAGATTATCAGCGACTTGTCAAACAAATTAAAAAAGACAAACAGAACAACCCTATTATCTTTGCCAATATAGGAACCACAATGCGTGGTGCAATAGATAATATTGAGCGAATTCAGCTTGATCTCGCAACAATAGGATTAGAGAAAAAAAACTACTACATTCATGCGGATGCAGCGTTAAGTGGAATGATCATGCCATTTGTTGATCAACCACATCCCTACTCCTTTGAAGATGGCATTGACTCAATCAGTGTATCAGGTCACAAGATGATAGGCTCCCCGATTCCGTGTGGGATCGTACTTGCCAAGCGATATATGGTTGACCAGATTTCTGTCGAGGTTGATTACATTTCTTCGCGCGATCAAACCATCAGCGGTTCAAGAAACGGTCATAGTGCCCTATTCATGTGGACAGCAATCAAAAGCCATTCGTTTTCAGACTGGCAAGACAAAGTACACCTTTGTTTGGATATGGCTGAATATACTGTTCAACGCTTCCAAGCAGCAGGGATCAATGCTTGGCGTAATAAAAATTCCAATACAGTCGTTTTACCATGCCCATCAGAGCCAGTTTGGCGAAAATACTCTTTAGCCAATTCTGGTGATGTCGCCCATATTGTCACAATGCCGCACCTAGATAGCACCGAAAAATTGGATTCGTTGATCGAAGACGTCATTTTCGACTTGAACCCTGATTACGGCATTCGCAACGCCAGCGGCCAGAATTAAGCAAAAATATAATCAACCAACGTTAGATCCAAAGGCTTTATATGAAAACTCTATCGAGCTCTATTTGCTCTACCACATTCGCCATATTTTCACCGGATAGACTAAATAAGGTGAGAAAATGATAAGTAAGATCAGTCAATATTACGTCACGCCTAGCTTAATGCCAGCCTTACAACCATCGCTTAAGAAGCTTGCTTTGGGGACGCTTTGTGAAGTACTCGCCGCTTTGGGAAACGTTGGCGCACTGCTATGCTTAATACAGCTCATCGACGACCTTACAGGCCAATGGGTTTATGGTGCCATCGGCCTATGGGCTGCTAGCGCGCTTGTCTCATCAGTAGGCTCTTGGTTAGTCCATGATGCCGAGTCGCAGTTTTCCACTCGATTACGTCGCCAAGTTGCTCAGCATTTGACGCGCTTGCCAAGCAAGACCATCTCTCAATATGGTGATAATCAACTGCGTCGCTTGATTTCCGAAGACATCAACACACTTCACCACATGGTTGCACATTTGCCTTCAGAACTCGTGACATTCATTGTCGTCCCCGTTACTTCCATTGTAATCATGTTGAATCTTACAGGTCCGGTAGCCATGTTTACTCTCCTCCCTGGTCTGATTGCATCATTGTATTATTTGCTCTTTTTACCTAGGTTCGCCGCTAAACATGGCACAGAGCGCATGACAATAATGAGCGACATCGTTACTGCCGTAAACGACTACACAAGAGGCATCCGAGTTAATCGAATTTACGGTACACAGACAGGAGCACTCGCCAGCTACAACGACGCCACAAGACGCTTTACCCTCGGCATAGTAAAGTGGGTTGGTAGCGTAGCCCTTCCAGCCGCAGTGGCTATCGCATTACTTCAAGCTGTTTCGACTTTCGCGATAGCTTATACCGTTGGCTATCAATTGAGCCCTGCGGCGATGGCTTCGGTATTCTTTTTTGGTTTGGCCGTCGTATCACCAGTACTTAAGCTTGGACATGGGTTAGACTACGTTCGCGCAGGGAAGAATGCTGCAAAGAGCATCAGTGACTTTTTACAGCAACCACAGATAGAAAGTGGCAATTTGAGTGTTGGAGAAGAGCCTCAACCACTGCAAGCATTAAAAATCGTAGTTACTAATGGAACAGTTAATATTATTGATAACTTTACCCACAACTTCTCAGTGGGGTCGTTCACGGCCATCATGGGGCCTAGCGGTGCGGGTAAAAGCACGTTACTGCGTATTTTAGCTGTTCAAGAAAAGCCCTTTTCCGGCCTCGTTGCCTTGGGAGACAATGAACTTTCTGAACTCTCTGAGATATCACGCTACTCAGCCATACGCTATGTACCTCAAGATATGGGTGTACTCAACACTACCATTAGGCAGAACTTGCAATTATCAGCTCCAAATGCCAATGACGAAAAGCTTCGCCAAGCATTACAACAAGCTCAATTAGAGATTGACCTTAATTCAGATGCAAACGTACTTTCTGGAGGCCAGCAGCAGTGTGTCGTATTAGCAAACGTATTTTTGACTCAAGCCAATGTTTTATTGCTGGATGAACCAACCAGCGCTCTCGATAAAAATACAGCTTTCACTGTGATTAAAAATCTCGCCGATTTTGCGAAAACTCATGACAAAGTATTCATCATGATTACTCATGATTCAGAACTCGCGAAACTAGCAGACTCTACATTGATACTAAACAGAAATGCTCAACAATAGGATGAAGAAGTATGACATCTCATAATACCCTCTCTTCCAATTCAGCGATTCCGCAAAGCGCTAAACATCGTTTATACCACGTCGCTGTAGGTTGGGGACTAGTTGCACTATTTGAGGCAACGGCGTACACACTTCTTGCGATATCGATCGTCGAACAAGCTTCACCCTTGAACACCATCATGGCTGCAGCGCTAACGGTAATAGTTACCGTTCTTGTAACTCGTTCTGGATTTCTTTCTGGCGCGAAACTGGCTGGGGATTTGTACTCTGCAGTGGGTCATTCACTCAGTAAAGCAAAGCTAGCCTGGTTTGATGATCAACATAGAACTCAGCTCACCCAACTAGCAGAACGAGGCATACCTGGCTTTATGGCCATTCCTGCTCATCAGTTACAAACGTTTTTACATGCCCCGTTGTTACCAATATTTTTAGTTGTTGGTATCGGGGTCGTTGGAGGTGGCGAAATTGCACTACTTAGCGCCGTACTGTTGGTAGTTGCGCTGCTAGTTCAATACAAGGCACAGAACTACTTAAGTCGCTCAGATAGAGACCGACATGACGCAGACGTTCAAGCTACAAAATCAACACTTGAACTCATCGATCATCTTGAGCTGCTTCGCTCAATAGCGGGTCCAGAGCGCGCATTAGAGCGTATTGACCAAAGTTGGCACGAACAAGAAAAAGTGTATTCAACCATCAATTGTACTGCTTCTGTCGCAACCTTAGTCTCGGCATTGGCAACCATTTTACCTCTTGCAGGTATCGCGACTTATCTCGTTTTAGCGCAAGTAACTCAACCCTTATTAATCTTAGCTTTATTGATATTGATTACCCGTGCAGCTGCACCTTTGGGTGAATTAGCATTGGCAGGCTTCGCGATTAACGACGTAAAATCCTCAATAAGAAGTTACGCTCAGTTAACGAATGTCCCTGTTCTACCTGAGCCTAACTCTCAATATGCAACCTCCCCCAAAAACCATAAGTTCGAACTGAACCTTGTGAGCCACTTAGATCTCTTTGAAGATGCTAGCGTGGAAATAGAGCAAGGCGAAACCGTCGTCATCAATGGAGTCAGTGGTAGTGGAAAAAGCACTTTACTGGGCCTGTTTCTAAGGTTTGATGATCCTAACCAAGGTCTTATTTCACTTGGGGGGGTAGACCTAAAAAATATCCCTTATAACGTGCTCGCCCAGCATATCGCTTATGTTGCTCAAGATCCGATCATTTATACAGGCACAATGGCGGAAAACATTCGATTAGGTAATCCAAACGCAAGTGATCGCGAAGTTGAAAGTTACGCAAGACACGCACAATTAGGCGAGCTTATTGACTCATCGACTGGAGGAATACATCAAACAGTCGGCCAAAGAGGCTCTGGGCTGTCAGGAGGAGAAAGGCAAAGAGTCGCCATTGCCCGAGCACTCATTAAAAAAGCACCAATCCTCGTTTTCGACGAAGCGACGTCAGCATTGGATGAAGCAACCGAAAAAAGCATTGCTCAACATATTAAAACCTTGAACTCGACAGCGATTATTGTCACGCATCGCGATCAGAATATATGGTCTCCGACATTGGAACTCACAATTGAAGACGGAAGAGTCAAGGTTAAAGAGAACTGTGCTACTTCCTTAAAAAGCAAAGCTAAGACGATACTAGGCTGCTCGTTATCATTGGGCCATGCTCAATACACGACCCAGCAGCACTAAAGCATACAAGTTCTCATTTATCCCACACTGAACACGTCTGAATTCAGTTAACCATTAGTAAGGACAATTTATGAAACGAGAGGTTGTCGGCTTTTCCAAAATGGCCAACGAGATGTTCGATAAAGAGCTCCAAGATTCCCCGTTCTTTTTCTCATCTCCACAAAACTCTATGCTTTGTGTCGGCGTCAAAATAAGATTAACTCGCTCCATTCCTTTCTCGCAATTGGCAAGCATCGCTGAAGGATTACTAGAAAGCGCTAAAACACCGGAAAATGATAATCCGGTGTTATTTGCTACCGTTCCATTCGATGAAAATACACCTACTCAGTTTTGTATTCCTGAAACGCTGTATGTTTCAAGCAGTACCCGCGGGCATAACAATGATAAAGGTGTACCACAAACAGCAAAAGTCGTCTCACCACCAACTGGTGATGAGTATAAAAATGGCGTTTCACATTTACTTGAGCTATTTAACACCACTGAACTATCAAAAGTCGTGCTCTCTCGCTCGGTTAAAATCACTACCAATGAAAACATTAACCCATGTTCGCTTCTACGCAACTTGCTTTCCATAAACACCAACGGCTATACGTTTTGCTCTCAAATATCAGAAGCTTCTAAACTGATGGGCGCGAGCCCTGAGTTACTTCTCTCTAAAAAAGGGAGTCACGTGGCATCCAATCCGCTAGCGGGATCGCGGCCTAAATCGTCTTGTGAGATCGAAAACAAAACGGCCTATGCTTCTTTGTTAGATACGCAGAAAGATCTCAATGAACATAGCTTCGTCGTTGAAGAAGTAGAAAAGGTACTTGGCCAGTATTGTCACAACCTATACACCCCTATGGTTCCCTCTGTCATAGAAACAGAAACCATGCTGCACTTATCTACTCTACTACAGGGACAAGCTGACGACCCTAATATCAGTTCGTTAAAAATCGCCGCAGACCTTCATCCAACTCCGGCGGTGTGCGGATTCCCTAGACAAACGGCTTATGCTGCTATCAAAGAAATTGAAAAGTTCGAGCGTGGCTATTTCACTGGAATGGTCGGCTGGTGCGACGCAAGAGGTAACGGTGAATGGGTAGTAACTATTCGATGTGCTGAAGTAAGTCAACGAGCTATGTCGCTTTACGCGGGTGCAGGAATCGTTCATGAATCCTCTCCGCAGAGTGAGCTTGATGAAACTGGCGCCAAGATGAACACCATTTTACACGCCGCAGGACTACAAATTGATGATCTACTGACAGCATAAGAGGCGAAAATGACGAACTATGATTTTACACCTTGGCCAGAGGACGTCAGCCGTAAATATCGAAACTTAGGATATTGGCAAGATAAAACGTTATACGACCATCTCCATATGATTGCAACGTCTTCACCCGACGCGCCCGCGATCTGCTGTGGAGAAAACACCTATAGCTACGACGAGTTACTGGAGCGAATCCACCAACTCGCAGGAGGATTCATAAAGTTAGGTTTGCGACCTGGTGATAATGTCGTTTTACAAATCAATAATACGGCTGAATTCTATTTCTCGTTTTTCGCTCTCACCCTAAAAGGGATTAAGCCCGTTCTCGCTCTGCCCGCACATCGCTATTTAGATCTGCGCTATTTTTGCGAACACGCTGGAGCGAGAGCCTACATTTTTTCCGAGTATACCTCAGGAAAAGCAACACAGAACATCGCCTCTCAATTACTTGAGAACTGTGCAACTTTAGACTTCGCCATTACGACAGGTGAAACAAGGGAAGGCCGTGTTCACTCACTGAAAAATTTGTTTATCGAGCCCTCTACAAGTCAAAGTACTACCGCCGATAACATTGCCTTTTTTCAACTGTCAGGGGGGACGACAGGTACACCAAAGCTAATCCCAAGAACTCATAATGACTACGCTTACAGTATTTTGGGAAGCAACAGTATCTGTCAATTTAATCAAGACACTCGCTATTTATGCACGTTACCAGCCGCTCATAACTTTCCCTTAAGCTCTCCAGGCACTTTAGGGACACTATTCGCTGGAGGTTGCGTAGTACTCAGTCTAGATGGCTCACCTGAACTCAACTTTTCATTGATTGAAAAGCACAGAGTCAATACATGTGCACTCGTCCCTCCCCTAGCCTTACTTTGGATGCAATACGCGCGAAGCGCTACGCAAGATTTTTCGAGTTTAGATCTTATTCAAGTAGGTGGCGCAAAGTTTAGCGAAAGTGCAGCTCGGGAACTTCCATCTGTTCTTGGATGTAAATTGCAGCAAGTATTTGGAATGGCAGAAGGGCTAGTTAACTATACTCGCCTAGACGACCCTATCGACGTCATAACAAAAACACAAGGCCGTCCTATTTCGAAACATGATGAAATACTAATCGTAGACGAAGCGGGTTTACCTGTTGCCCTTGGAGAAGAAGGGCAATTGATGACTCGAGGTCCATACACAATAAGAGGTTACTATAAAGCTCCAGAGCACAACCAACGCGCGTTTAACCCAAATGGTTTTTATGCGACAGGAGATCTTGTCCGCCAAACCGCCGAGGGCAATATCATTGTGACAGGAAGAGAAAAAGATCAAATTAACAGAGGTGGAGAAAAGATCGCCACTGAAGAAATTGAGAATATATTACTTAGACATGATGGTATTCATGATGTCGCTTTAATAGCGGTTCCTGATGAATTTTTAGGAGAAAAAAGTTGCGCCGTAATCGTCTGTAATGCAAACGCTCACCTTAAGCCCGTTACGATTAGGAAATTTTTATACACGCAAGGAGTTGCAGAGTATAAAATCCCTGATCACATCAAGTTTTGCCAGCAATTACCGAAAACCCCTGTTGGTAAAATCAATAAAAAGGCTTTAAGAGCAAAATACAGCGCTTAGGTGCTTTCCCCTGTATTACTACAGGGGGAGTTCATTAATCGTGTTGTGCCTTAAGCTAGTACTTGAGCGGCTTCCCACCAATCTTTAATAGTATTTTTTGCTACCATTTCAGCAAGTTCTATATCTAAACCTAGCATTTTCCAACGGCTATGTAATGTCATTACACGAATGGAATCTAACCCGAGAAAGATAAGATTTTCGTCTACATCTACTTCATCTAAATCAACTTCAAGAATATCCGCAACATCCTTCCTCATCGCTTCTAGACTGAGATTACTAGTGGATAAAGAGGCATCGGAACTGACGCTTGTGACAAAGTCATCAACAGATTTAACACAACCACTTCGACTAGAAATGTATTTAAGCGTGTACACATGATCTTCTCTAGAAAAATCTGCAATAGCGTCGCCAATAACAAACGGCTTGATATCTAGCATAAAAGCGTCAAGTGCTGTTGAAAGAATTCCGATATGGCCATAGACACCAACGATGATGAGTTGGTCCCTTTGCTCCTCTTTCATCCATTCAAGCAAAGGCGTTTTCTTAAACGCACTATAGCGCCACTTAGTGTATTGAATATCACCAGATTGCGGTGGTACTTCTGGCACTATCTCCGTACCTTGAGTTAGGCCTGAGCCCCAAAAATCAGTCAGGAGCGCCCTTTCTTTTGGATCTTGATTGGCAGGTTGAGCCGTATAAACGACTGGTATGCCTGCCGCTCTAGCATTCTCTGTAACTTTTTTAACATTTTGTAGAAGTTCAGGAATAGGTGACAAAGTTTTATCAAAAAAGTTGAGGAAATAAGTTTGCAAATCATGGACTAAAACAACTGACTTCTTAGGAGCTATCACCCAGTCAACTTTATTTATGGGAAATGACTCTGGTTGAAGTACTTGGTATGGGGCGATCTTAGGAATGGCCATCTAACTATCCTTATTGAGATTTGTCACATTAAATTCACGAGCATCTGCATCCTAATTCTAATGTTAAACACAATTGAAAATAAGTATCATTACCATTAATTGTAAGGCAAGAGAGCATATGAAATCAATTGATAGTTGGTGACCTTTAGAAGGTCATATCACTAAATAGAGTTTTATAGACATTTTGAGGCTGTACTATCGACAACAAAACCTATGCACGATTTTGTCATAAGTACCACACTTATGATTAAAGCCCCATCAGCTATAACAAGCGATTCTTATATTGCTCCGGTGTCATGCCGGAATATTTCTTAAACATGGCGATAAAAGGGCTCGCCTGGTTGTAACCCAACGTCAATGCGACTTCTTTTACCGTTTGTCCCTTACGCAGCAACTCCATAGAGTGCAGATACCGGACACGTAATCGCCATTCAGTAAAGCTCATTCCCAACTCACTCTGACAGTGACGCGCTAACGTTCGCTCGGTTGTATGCACTTTTGCCGCCCACTCCGCCAAACTGATGTCATCCGTGGGTGATTCTTCCACCGCTTTAAGGATCGGTTCCAGATACTTATTATCCGTGGTCGGTAAAAAATGGTGTTCCACTTCTTGCTTAGCCAATTGATCGAGCAGCACCTGTACTAGGCGTTTGTCTTCATCACTATCAGCAACATTGATGTCACGTTGACGAAAATCCTCAATAATCGCAGCTATAACTGGCGTGACCTTAATTAAACTGGTTTTGGTCGGGAAATGCGCGGTTAATTCCGGAGAGATGTTTAACGAGCAGTACTCGAGCGGTTTACGGTTATAACTGGTATGACGAATACCCGCAGGCACCCAGATAGCTAAATGAGGTGGGGCTAAAAAACGTGTGTCTTCCGCATCTATTTCTAAAATACCACCGCTGATCAATTGTACCTGCCCCCACGGGTGGCTATGCATTCGTGTCTCTGTATTTGACAAAAACGCTTCGAAATTCATAAACACATCGGATGGAGCCCGATCGATTGATAATGAAGGATGCAGGTTTCGCGAACTCTTTTTCAAAATTGTCTTCCTATCGCTCACTATGTCTTTTAGGAGATACTTTTCATTATAAAGACCTGCCAGACTATCGTCATTAATTATTGTGCGATAGGGTTTTCATGGTTTACTTGCTTCCGTTTTTTACCGTCATGATTTGGGGCGGGAATACTATCGTCAACAAAGTGGCAGCTAGCACGATAGAACCAAGTGCGATGAGTTTCTACCGCTGGTTTGTTGCTCTGCTGATCCTAACACCGTTCTGCCTACCAGCCGTGATCAAACAGCGTCACGTTATTCGCCCTTATCTCACCAAACTGGCTTGTCTTGCTCTGTTAGGTATGGTGTTAAACCAATCTCTTGGCTATTACGCTGGTTTAACCACCACGGCTTCTAATATGGCACTGATTACCTCATTGGTCCCATTAATCAGCGTCTTTCTTAGCGTGCCTTTATTAGGTAAGTCGATTTCTAAATTGAGTATCGTGGGCGGCTTAATTTCATTATTGGGGTTAGCCTTTATGCTTGGCCATGGAGACATGACTTATTTCTTGCGTCAGGATATTACTCAGGGTGATGGTTTGATGTTACTTGCCGCCTTCGTATACGCAGCTTACTGCGTGCTACTAAAACGCTGGAAGATGCCATTTAACAGCCTAACCTTGGTTTACATGCAAGGTTTCTTCTCTGTAACCATGCTGGCACCTCTGTGGTTGACGAGTAACCAACTATTACCTAGCCAAGAATCAATACCACTGATTGCTTATGCGGGCATTGCTGCTTCAATTTTTGCACCACTAATGTGGGTAAAGGCGATAGATTTAATTGGCGCCGATTCCAGTGCCATGTTTATGAATTTGTTGCCTGTCGTTGCTGTGGCGTTGGCATCCTCACTACTGGGAGAAGCGATCCATATCTACCATATTATTGGCGGCTTATTTGTTATTTCCGGTGTGATTCTCTCGCAGATAAAAGTGCGCCGTAAAAGTCTCAAACACCCCCATGAACAGCCTTCGGCGACCATTTCATAAATGTACTAGATTGCATAGAAGTTAAATTTGCTGACAACATACTAAAAAACCTATCAAATTTTCCAACATGTTTGTACTATGCCCCTATTATCATAATCCATTTTTATAATTTTAGAGGCTATCGTTTGTCGCCACGAAGTACCCCTAAATTTTTTCGCTCAAAGCTCCATAAGCTGACCACACGCTATGCTGCACTTAGCTTTATTTTGGTTTCCTTATTCGTTTTGCTCTTCAATAGCTACCACGAACAGAAGTTAAGTATTCTGAACAATTACTCCGCGACGTTTGAATCCAAAGTGCAGTCGAGTATTGGGGTATATCGCAAGTTTTCTCATTATGTGTTTAAACAGATCGAGAGAGAACAAGAAATCGTCCCTTTATTCGCAGCTGCAGCTGATTCTGGTGAAGAAGTGCGTAGCAAGAACAGGCAAAAGATCTATCAGCAGTTGAAAAAAGACTACGCCTTGTTAAAAGAATACAATTTCAGGCAACTGCATTTTCATTTCAAAAATGGCGATAGTTTCTTAAGAGTCCATAAACCAGAAAAGTTTGGCGATAACCTATTCTCAATAAGAGAATCCGTCAGATTAGCGAATGTCGAAGAACGCTTTGTCGAAGGCTTTGAAGAAGGCCGTATCTTTAATGGCTACCGATTCGTGTACCCAGTTGTTGATCACGATAAACAAGTTGGAACAATAGAAGTGTCTCTTTCCATGGGTAGTATCGTAGACTTACTGTTTGAATTGTACCCCGATGACGATTTTCATTTTATCATCAACAAATCGACGGTAGAGTCAAAGCTCTTTGATGACATGGTGGGCAATTATCTATCCAGCTTTTTATCCGATAACTACTATTTTGATAAAGCCGTATTTGAAAAGCACTTACCAAAAATAAAGTACAAAGCCTTGTTAGATAACGCAGACATCCTTAAAAAGTCTCTGAGTTCACTAACCCTATACGAACATAGCTTCTCCCATGACATTACTATTGGAGGAAAAACATACGTACTCAGTTTTTTATCGATTAAAAACATCAAGGGCGAACATGTCGCTTACTTAATCTCCAGTACACAAGATGCGAGGCTCACAGAGCTTTTCAATAACTACGTGATATACATATTACTAATATTGTTGGTGTCTGCCGTTACCGCTTGGAGCATATTCGCGAGTCATAGACTTAACCAAAGACTCACTACAGCTTCAAATACCGATTTTCTCACTCAGGTATTTAACCGCAACAAGTTCACCAAGCTCTTACAATACGAGTTTGCACAAGGCAAAAACCTTACCTCAACGTTTAGCATCATCCTGTTTGATGTCGACCATTTTAAATCCATCAATGACCAGTTTGGGCATAATGTCGGTGATGTCTACCTCAAAGAGTTAAGTGAACTCGTGTCGCGTCGAATCAGAAAGAGTGATCTTTTGGCACGATGGGGGGGCGAAGAATTCATCATTTTACTGCCCAATACATCGGAAGCTAATGGGTTAAAAGTAGCTGAGTCGATACGAAAAGAAACGGAGTCATTCCTATTCACTCCAGGCCAGCCACTTACAATCAGTCTGGGTGTTGCAGAATTACACCCAAGCGATAAGAATATAGATAGCATTGTAGACAGGGCTGATGAAGCATTGTATGCATCCAAAAGGAAGGGACGAAATCAAACTTCAAGATGGTCTGAGATTAAATAATAAAGTCTCTTTTGAGAACCTAAAAATCGCCCGCTGAAGAATTGATTTTTATCAAACAGAGCAGTAATTTTTCCTGAAATTTCGCGCACTCGAATTACACTTATAGTGATGTTAGGAAAGAGTGAATGAGGAGGTACTTATGAGCTTAGTTCCTCGTGATAGCTGGGCTGACTTCTCCCGGTTTTTTGACAATTCATTCCCTGCATTGAGGACACGATTCGAAGAAGGATCTTTTTCGCCACGAGTTGATATCGTAGAGAAAGACCAAGCCTTCGAAGTCACTGCCGATTTGCCGGGAGTGAAAAAAGAAGATATTAAACTTAGCTGCCAGCAAGGTGTGTTATCCATCGAAGCAAGTATCGAAACTAAAAAAGAGACAGAAAAAGAAGGTAAAGTAGTCCACAGTGAACGCTACAGTGGCAAGATGTCTCGCAGTTTTACGCTCGGTAACAACATCAATGTCGAAGAAATTTGCGCTGATTTTGCCGACGGTGTTTTGACTGTCGTGGTACCTAAACTAGCCGGCCAAAGCGAAGAAGAACATAAGATTCCAATTCGCTAGCTAAGAGTAAACAAAATGCCCTCCTCTAATAGGAGGGCATTTTTTTAACGTGCAGTTCAATACCAAAAGCGTGTCATTACGCCGCCATGTTCATTTGGTCATCAAGCCAGTCAAAGATCACCGATGTGACTTGGGGTAAATTGCTTCCCCCTATTGTCCAGTGACATACCTCTGGTAATTCGACCAGAGTAGCCTGTTTCCCATACTTTTTCGCGATCTCGCGTTGCACCTTGATAGGCGTAATACGATCTGCGGTTCCGCCTAGTACCAATATTGGGCACGCCACCTGCTTTGCATCAACCCGTGAAAAACCACTGTTGAAAAAGCCACCGACACCAATCTGAAACGTGGCCATGCCCGATTCATAAGTCATGTCGTCCAGGATCTGCGTCTGAACAGAGGCACTTTGGGAGTTGGCAATCCCATATCTAACATTGCTCTCCCCAACTTCAGTGACTTTTCGCCAAAGTGGAAATATCAACAAGTTACGTCCAAAGGTACGCATTACTGACCAACTCCAGCCATTAATACCGCCGGGAGCGGCTGATGAGAGAAGGACTAACTTACTGATTGGCACTCTGGCCGCGACGAGTTGCGCCAACAAGCCTCCCATAGAATGCCCAACGAGAATCGGGGCGACATCATGATCCTTTACTTTGGCAACGATAAAATCCACATAGTCTTGTAAAGATGTTCTTGCAAGTCGGTTCTTAGCTGCTTGATCGTATTCGAGCTTCGCTTTGTGTTCAGGAAGGCAAAGAGAATCCACCTCATACCCCTGTGCTTCAAAAGCTTGCCCTAGTTCCGACAAGGTTTCCCCCGTGCTCCACATGCCTGGGATAAGTAGCACTGGCGGTTTAGTGTGATCTGGTGTTGTCATTTTCACGTCCTTATCATCTAGCGAGTCGGGTTATGCTGTCACTTCAACGTCCTCAGCCCAGGTTTTCTCTTGGTTAACAGCGGGAGAAAACTGTAAAACCCCATCTTCTATCGGATCCTTAGTCAACGCTTTTTTATCTTTACCGTAATGCATGGTAACGACCCAAGGACCACCTTTCCCCTGTCTTGGCATTCTGTCTTTGGCTCGATCCATATAACCCGGGGCAAAGCCATCAAGCATACTGACTCCCGTACTTGAACTGCCAGTGTCTACAGGACGTGCAACACCAAACCCATGCTGACCCATATGTCTGAACAGGTTACATAGATAACGACCACCGATATCCGCCTTCAGAGTCCAAGGCGCATTGGTGTAGCCGAAAATCCAGCCGTAATTGGGTACGCCTTCAATCATGAGTCCTTTATAAATCATACGACTCGGAACGTTAATAGGCTCGCCATTTAACTGAAATGCCATTCCCCCCATTAGCTGCATATCTAGGCCAGTCGCAGTCACTATCACGTCAGCCTCCACGTGTTGGCCCGATTTAAGTTTGATGCCTGTTTCTGTAAAGTGAGCGATATGATCAGTGACAATGTCCGCCTTGCCAGAACGTAGCGTTTGGAAAAAATCGCCATCAGGTGCAGCACACAAACGTTGCTCCCACGGATTGTAATTCGGGGTAAAGTGGCTCATATCAAAATCAGGCCCTACTTGCTTACGAACATGCGACAGCAAAACTTTACGCATCCGATTTGGCCATTTACGACACGCCAGATACATGCCTCGCTGCAATAAAATATTGCGCTTTCTCGTCAGGTTAAACACCCATTTTTTTGGCAAAAAGTGATTGAGGAAAACCGATATTTTATCCGTTTCGGGAACAGACATAATGTAGCTTGGCGATCGCTGAAGCATGGTCACACCCGCTGCCTTTTCTGCCATACTTGGCAACAGCGTAATGGCTGTTGCACCACTACCAATGACGACCACCTTCTTGTTCGAATAATCGAAGTCTTCAGGCCAAAACTGAGGATGAACAATGTCACCCTGGAACGACTCCTCCCCTTCGAAATGAGGTCGATGCCCTTTGTCAAAATTGTAGTAGCCGGCACAGTTGATCAAAAACGAACAAGTAAATGTCCTTTCCTCACCAGAAGGCTCATGAGTGGCAGTTACTGTCCAGCACTGTTTTGCATCAGACCAATCGGCTTTAGTGATCGCCAAGCCGTATTGCACCTTATCATCAAAGCCAAATTCTTCAGCGGTTTCCGCAACGTATTCCCTGATGCTTTGTCCATCAGCCAAGACTTTATCGGAATACCAAGGTTTAAAATCAAACCCAAAACTCGCCATATCAGAATCAGAGCGGATGCCGGGATAACGAAATAAATCCCAGGTTCCCCCCATTCGTTCTCTGCGTTCAAGGATAGCAAGTGTTTTATCAGGATGCTCAGACGCTAAGTGGCAAGCCGTTCCAATCCCTGAAAGACCAGCCCCGATGATGATTGTGTCGTAGTGTGCAGCGTTCATAATCTTTTCCTTGTTGACTAAACATTGCTCAATATTTCAGAAAGGTCATTAGATAATATTGATGAATGACGACTTTTTTTTGATATAACGCGACAATGTTACTAAAATGTTAACCTGCATCTTTAGCTAGATAGAGGAATGGATAACCATGGAATGGTTCATTTAGACTACGGAGAAGTCGTGCACATTTTAATCAGAGCAACAAACCTGCGCGGGTATGACAATCTGACCAAGTTGCTGGGCGGAGATCCGAATTCACTGCTTGCAAAGTATCACATACCGAACGAACAGAGACGGGATGAAGACTCCTTTGTTATTTTTCGCAATATGATTGCGCTGCTAGAAGATACCGTAACGGCTCTTGATTGCCCTGACTTTGGGCTGCGACTCGCAGAATATCAAGGCATGAGTATTCTTGGGCCGATTTCAGTCATCGCGCGCAGCTCCGCCACGGTTGGTGATGCGCTCGAAAATATATCCGACTATTTGCACCTACATTGCTCCGCACTGACAACCAGGTATACGCCTGAAACCAATGGAAAAGTTAGGGCGATGAAGCTGGAATACACAGTCCAGGGACGCGGTATAGACTATTCCGTTCAGTGCTACGAGCTGGGTTTGGCCAATGCTATGCAGGTCATAAAGTTATTATGTGGGCATGAGTTTAGACCACTCGCTGTACACTTTATGCACGCTCAATTGGGAGATGAGGCGTCTTATCAAACCGTATTTGGCTGCCCTGTAAAGTTCAACCAAGACTGGTGTGGGTTTATTCTTCCCAAATACGCATTTGCCATACCGCTCTCCAGTGAAGATGAGCAGACCTGCAAACTGGCAAAGCATTATCTGGATTCGCAGCCCATCCCCTTCGCAAGTTCCGTTTCTGATGATGTAAGACGATTAATTCGCGCGCTGCTTCCCACAGGCCAATGCAGTACTGAAAGTATTGCCACGCATCTCTCTATGCACAAACGGACTTTGCAACGAAAACTCGCCCAAGAGAGTACAACTTACGAACAGATTTTGGCGAACGAGCGACAAGCGATTGTGACAAAATACTTGAAAGATCCAAACCTAAAATTGAGCCAAATTAGTGGCTTACTTGGGTATTCAGAGCAAGCAACGTTCAATCGTGCCTGTCGGGTTTGGTTTGGCGTTACGCCACGGACGTACCGTGCACGACTACTAGAAGAAATTGAATTTAATTAAATCGATGAGCAAAAACAAAAACGGTAAGAGAGCCTTTTCTCTTACCGTTTATTTAGCTAGATTTTTGGCAAATTATTCAGCAAACGCTGCGTCAATGTCATTCCAGTCTGCAATCTTGAAGTTCTGATTATCATACTCATAGCCAGCATTGACGTTGAAGCCATCCTGAGCAATGAAAAATCCGTTAGGGTAAAGGTCACCAATCGACGTCGATACTGCGTGAATCCCATCCGTCTCGCTAGCACCATCCAAACCATTCTCGTCATCTGCCACCAGCGCAAAACTTCCAACATACTGATAAGAGTCATCAATGTTGTATACCGCGTAGGTATGATTGCCCTGGCTCGACACAATCAAATAGTTAACCGTGCCGTTGTTGTAGATAGTGATGCCTTCTGCGTCGGCGACAAGTTGCTGCCCATCCACTTCAATGACCATCTCACCGTCAGTTGCCGCAGATTCATCGGCCGAGAACTTCCACACACCAACATCTTCTTCTCCAACATACAAGGTTGCCGTTGTAGCATCGACCACACAGCCTTCTGGTTGGCTATCGACTTTGAGTCGGCGAACAATACTCCCTTCAATGCCAGATTCCTGAACGGTCAGACGCCACTGCTCAATATCTCCGCTCTTGCCGTTAACAAACACATATGGCGTACCGTCTGAAGATTGATAAGTACACAAACCATAGACTTCGTTAAGTTCAGATTTGAGCTGTGCCACCTCTTGATGAGTGTTCTCACCTACTGCATCCAGCGCTACAATCGGAGTCTGGTTCTCCGTCGCTTGTTGGATTTTGTACAGCGCGATGGTGTTAAATTCACGATTGCTCGCCGCAGCTAATGCGAAGATGTCACCATTGGTATCCGTCACAGACTGGATAATATCGACATTGTTTGGCTCCCCTTCATTGAGATATTGGAGTTCTGCACCATTCAGGTCATAAGCCATTAAACCACCTTGCTTATTGGTCGCAATAATCAGGCTGTTTTCCGGCGCGCTTTGATTGAGCCAAAAAGCGGGATCGTCTGCCGCATCGCCATCATCGTCCACAGGATCGGTTTCACTGACTACTTTAACCAATGCAATACCCGTCGAGCTTAGGTTTTCTGGGCTCAGTACCTGAGAGATTTGAGTATCACTCATCGAACTTGCTTGATTAAGCGTTTCATAGCTTAGCTTCTCGTAAACCGGCTCATCGGCTTCTGAATTCGCGACCCAAAGACCATCATCTGCAATACTAAGCGATTTAATCTCAGCAACGCCGTCTAGATGAATATTGGCTGCAAGCTGCCAGTCATCGCGTCTATACAGCATCATTCCTTTGCCTTCATCACCAACGACCAGATAACCATTACCGTCAGCCATGTACACAAGGTCTAAAGCTTCTATTTCTTGCAGGTTCCCCAGAGGCTCAATACCATCGACCATGCGTCGAGAGTTAATATCTTCAGGATCCGCTCCATAAGCCCAAACGCCAACATCTTGTTCGGCAACGTACAAGGTCGCAGTTTCATCATCGACAATACACGCACTTAACTCGCCACCTACATCGAGCTCACGCACTGCGATAGGCATGCCATTATCATCGGTCAGAACACTTTTGATCTCGCCATTTTCGTACTTCAATTTGTACTGCAGTGCCACGCCGTCTTCAGTAACGCCCGTGAGCAACAGCTCACCATTGGTTGTATTTTTATGCAGACAAACTCCTTCGGCGGAATACGCTGCCGCAAGCGTACCAATCTCGTCAAGCACTGCGCCGTCATCGTAACCAATCGAATAAAAGCCAAAACTGTTGTCACCCGGTAATGCCAGCGCGAGTAGATCGACCGACTCACCGTTATCATCACTGATATCGTATCGGATATCCGCCCCAGTGATCTCTAACCCTGCTAACTTTTCTGTCTCTGTACCCGATGGGTTATAGACAGCCAGACCATCACCTTCCAACGTGACAAACAATAGGCTGTTTTCGCGGTTGTCACTATTAATCCAGTAGGCTGAATCACCGATGTCGTCGTAACTGGTGTTAGCGGTGGCTGATGTTGTTAGCAACTCGGCTTCTATTGCATCAGCACTCTGAGCTTCGACATAAACGGTTTCGGTATCTTCCAAGTCACAGCCACTAAGCAGTGCAGCAACGATGATTGAACTCAGTATTGAACGACGCATTTCTCTCTCCATGTATTTAAGTCAGGAGTGAATCTAGGTGGCACGAGTGAAAGATTTATGACAGAAAATAAAATTACAACTTAATATCAACAACTTAATGTTAGAAAGCTAACCTAATGAGCTTTTCGGACTAAGAATAACACTAGGTAATGTCTCGCCGCTTCTATCAATAATTTGTCACATTGATATGGGAAGATAGTTCACCTGAGCTTTTTGGACTTTTATCAATCTGCACGCTTAAAAAGCGCATTTTACTGACCTTGCCCATTCTCAAATGAAAATAAAAAACCTAATTACACAATTCAATTACCGACTCTTCGATATCTTTTACGGACTCCGCTGCCACCGGTTTTGGCTAGTGGTACTGGTTATTTCTCTTACTGCTCTGTTCGCTTTTAACTACCTCAATGGGTATGTAAAACCGCAATCTCAGTTAGACTGGCTCGACATTATCGGCGAAGGCTCTTCGACCATCATGGTGCTGGTCTGGGTGCTCGTTATCCTCTCAACCCGAGCTCCGGGAAAGATTACCAACTATTTTTCTTTTGGCTTTATCTGTATTTTGCTGTCTCTGTCTCAAGATTTCATCGACGAATTTATCAGGCTGGAGTCTTACACGATTGTCGGCAACTTAATGGAGTGCATGCTGATTGGCTTAAGCATAGTGACGTATGCTTTCTGGCAATGGCGCAAAGAGCTTTTGGTCATCAATAATTATATTTCTCAACGACGCAGGCTCAATCCGAGAACACCAATTCATGCAGAGCATTATCGCCTCCCTGATATTCGCCATCTTCACCAGGCGCTAACCCGTACCAAGCAGATCCCCACGCATAACGAGGCCACTTTTCTACTAGCGATTCATTTAGTCAATGAGCGCCAACTCATTCACTCCTTATCGCTTAATGAAGTAAGCAGGTTGAGTATTTCAATTTCAGAACTGTTATTTATCACGGCCCGAAGTCATGACTTAGTGTGTCATTGCGCTGCACACCGTTACCTTATTCTGATGGAAAGTTGTAGTGAAAGTGAGGCTTCACAAATCGCTCAGCATTTAGAAAGGTTACTGAATAGTTTTGTCTTCTATCTGGATTCCGGCGATTTTATTGAGCTTAAGTGGCAATTGAGCCTGACCCAAAGTCATGAGCGTACT
This sequence comes from Vibrio sp. STUT-A11, assembly GCF_026000435.1. Classification (NCBI taxonomy): domain Bacteria; kingdom Pseudomonadati; phylum Pseudomonadota; class Gammaproteobacteria; order Vibrionales; family Vibrionaceae; genus Vibrio; species Vibrio sp. STUT-A11. The sequence goes on from NZ_AP026764.1 coordinate 194,903, forward strand.
CATACTCCGCAGTCCGCTCAAAAACTGATTCAGGACTCGATGAAACCCTTTAACCAACTACAAAGTATCTGAAGGTATCAGCGTGAAAGGTAGCCATGCTCTTGTACCACAATGGACTGAGCGGAATGATAAAGTAGTGCCTGCAAGACAACACATCGCTTTGTTGCTTGATCTACTCAGCAACAGAGGGGTCAATATGCACTACGCGCTACGAAATACAGGCATCTTTTACCAAGACTTGATTGAGCGAGATTTAATGGTGAGCCCCGCCCAACTTGCTCGCCTGATTCACAATATGACCAAACTGGAGCAGTTTCCCGACTTGAGCTTTTTGTCTGGACAACAGCTTATTCCCGGCGCTTTTTCAGATTCGAGTCACCTTATCGTCCATGCTGCAACGGTCAGAGAATTGATTGGAAATTTCGTGGCTTATTCTGAGATTTACTTTCCGCTGCTCAAACTCCGGGAACGTATGGATGAAACGGGTCTCTACTTATTTGAAGAAGACCCTTTTGGTGAAGCCAGTTCATTGAGCTCCGGAGCTAGGATCGCCTACCGTCGCTGGTTAATTGAATATGTGTTTACATCCATTATATCTGCCACCAATTGGCGCGCGGATAAGAAGATCCCCTGGTCTGTAAAAGTAGACTGGAGCGCGCCATGCTGGCAAGAGCAGTACGATGTTTATTGGGGGAAAGTGGAATTTAAACAATCCATGGCTTCACTCTTCCTTCCCAAAGAATGTCTGGAATTAACCATATCGGATCGATCTTCCACGCTCTATAAAGTGGCTCAACAAACAACGTCACTACGACCTTGTGGCTTGCTGAGTTTTATCCGTGAGCGGCTTCAACAAAATCAGCAACAGGTTCTTCCGTCTCTCAATGATTTGTCTGAAATGATGAACATCAGCCCTGCTACTCTGAAAAGAAGACTCAAAAGTCACAGTAGTACTTATCGTTTACTTCTTAGCGAGATCAATCGTCAAAACGCCCTTTACTTGCAAGAAATTCATAAGCTGGATGATGTCCAGATTGCACGCAGAATGAACTTTTTCGATGTCAGTAACTATCGACGGGCAGTAAGACGCTGGGGAGCAAACTAATACCGATTCTCGACTCAACCTAATTATTTACAATCAAAAGACCCTAGCACGAACACTAGGGTTTTGAATTATAACGCTTAAATTAATGCTTTATTAAACAGCAGCAAATGCTTTAGCCACTCGTTCAACATTCTGTTCGTTGAGACCCGCCAGGCACATACGGCCACTGTTAATCAGATAAATTCCGTGATCTTCACGCAGTTTTTCGACCGTTTCTTGAGAGAAGCCCGTGTAGCTGAACATGCCTTTTTGTTTGATTAGAAAGCTGAAGTCTTTTTCAGGACGTAACGCTTTTAGCTGTTCGTGCAGAGTTTCACGCATTGTTAGAATACGGCTACGCATACCTTCAACTTCGCCAAACCATTGGGCTTTCAATTCATCAGTATTGAGTACGTTCGAAACCACAACCGCACCATGTTTTGCCGGGCTTGAGTAATTACGGCGAACCGTCGCTTTTAACTGCCCAAGCACGCGAGATGCTTCTTCATCGTTACCACAGACGACAGACAGGCCACCAACTCGCTCACCGTAAAGTGAGAAAGTTTTAGAAAATGAGTTGCTTATAAAGCTCACTACGTCTTTTTCCAGAGAAATTTGACGAATAACGTAAGCGTCTTCCGCAATCCCTTCACCATAGCCTTGATAAGCCATATCGAAAAATGGGATCAGTTTTTGTGCTTTAGCCACTTCGATCACTTTGTCCCATTGTTCATTGGTAAGATCAACGCCCGTCGGGTTATGACAACAAGGATGCAGTAGAACAATACTTTGCTCTGGAAGCTCTTTTAACGTTGAAACCATGCCATCGAAATCGAGCATTTTCGTTTCTGGGTTAAAGTACGGGTAAGTACCTACTTCGAATCCAGCCCCTGCAAAAATGGCATGGTGGTTTTCCCATGTAGGGTTACTCACCCACACTTTCGAGTTTGGGAAATAATGATTAAGGAAATCCGCACCGATCATCAGCGCACCAGAACCACCGAGCGATTGAATCGTCGCTACTCGCTTTTCTTCCAGCGCAGGGTGACTTTCACCAAAAACAAGAGCTTGAACCGCTGCACGGTAAGGTGCTAAACCTTCCATTGGCAAGTAAATACAAGGCTGACTTTCTTCTGCGGCTAGCTGCTGCTGCGAAGTTGCAACAGATGGTAGCGTTGGAATTTTGCCATTTTCATCGTAGTACAGGCCGATACTTAAATTCACTTTTTCAGAACGTTCATCCGCCATAAATTGTTCCATCAGAGACAATATTGGGTCTCCGGCATAGGCTGTTACATGATTAAGCACTGAAATTCTCCTTGTTAATTATTAACTTGATAGCGGTCTGCACGGTGATTTAAACCAATGATAAAGTTCAATATGACACCGCAGAGTATTGATAGAGCCAGTTCGACATAACCGACAACGGATAGAGACACTAACATAATTGTCACATCTACGCCCATTAAGAACCAGCCTGCGCGTAAACCAATTTTGTCCTGAAGGTATAACGCTAGAATATTAAAGCCACCCAAGCTGGCTTTGTGACGAAATAAGATGATAAACCCGGTACCAAATAAAAACCCGCAGAGAGCGAGCTATTTTGGTGCAATCATTTATCAAGATTGGAGGGTAGTCCCGTACTCTTTTACACGCTCAAGCACGACGGAAGTCTTAATATGGGAAATGAAGAATGGAAGTGGTTGAAAGATAGTTGGCTTGAGTTAAAAGATAAGGGAATGGCGAAGTCTACCGGTCTCCTCAATAAGAATGAGGTTTTTAAGTTATCGGCCTTAGTTTAAACAATCCTTATCAGGTCAAAAATTTTTTAACCTAGCCCTGAAAGAAAGTGATACCTCAGGGCTAAGTTAATTTGACTAAGTCTCGTAAAGAAACTTTTCAGTCCGGTGTATGCTTAGAGGCTAGCCATTACCACATTGTAATAAGCTTCAGGTGTTGCTTGCTCATTCGCTACTTTACCAGCCATTTCAGTACGGATAGCCGCTAAAACTTGAGGCTGTTTAGCTTCTTCTACACTTAGCATGTCTAACATTGCTGTCACATGTTCGCCATTGCCTTGAGAAGTCTCTTCAAGAACTTGATTGTAATTGTCTTGAATAAATTGAGCAGCTTTGACGTTTGCACCTTCACAAGAGTCTTCAGAAGACACCTTAGATGAAACAGCGGTTGTACCTAAATCCCAAATAATGTTTGATATCGCTGCCGCCGCGCCGTTGTTATCAAAAATCATAGCTCCAATACCACAGTGTTTCCAAGGGTTAACCTTATCTGCAGCCACAGCGTTGCCAGCCAATAGAGTTGATAGCGCCACTGCGCTTACTAATAATTTTTTCATTGATTTACCAATACATTGAAACGTTGATAGCATATTCAAAAACATCGTCATAACGAACAGTGGTTCTGAAGTCGAAATCACGACTCTCAAAAAAGCGCTGTTCCCAAGATAAATAGTTTTTGCTTTCTGCTAAACTTATTAAGTTATAAGAGCGACCAACAATTAAAGACGTCGCCCATGAAGGTGTTATATCCAACACCAATCCAAATTCCGGTCCACCAAGCAAGTTACCACTTGTGAAGTCCGAAACCTGAAATTCTCCAGCTAGTGCTGAATAACCAACAAAATTGTCCCTGATTAGCCAGCTTTTACCATAAAATCCAGATAGATATATATCTGAACAATTAATGCAGTCTAAACTCGTTGGTTTATATCCTGCTTTCAGTGCCCACGCGTTTGATTCATCACCTGGCAACCCTGTCTGAGAAACATTTAGATTTACCACATTAAAAAGTGAAAACTCACGCAACCTTAATGCGTCGGTTTTCATTGTGTATAAAAAACTAACGTCCAAAGTACTTAGCTCTGAATATGGAATGCGAGCCGCATTCAAATTCAGCATGTCATAATAATTTGCTCGGAATCGTAATATATTCCCCTGTCCAAATGACTCATTGTAAAGCTGAGAAACTTGTAACTTTGCCGTATTTTGTGCTGCATGCGGTGGTTTCTTCTTCGATACTTCCCACTCAATTTTCTCAGGAGGCAGTTCAAATCGTACTAATAGTAACTGCTTCCGTTTATTAGCTTGCTCAGTAGACAATCCTTCATTTTTTATATCTAAAAATGAATAGTAGTCATATAGTGTATCAATTATTCTCTTTGCAGAGACTTCATCAATTGAAAGTAGCAAACTCCGAGTGTTTTCAGACGACTGGTTTATGATGCGTTGAACCCAATCTTTCTCTTTATCATTAAGTTGTTTATATCTATTGTATAAATTCTCTTGGCGCGAACCATGATAGATAGAATAGTCAATATAATCGGCAGCCTCCGGTTGATTAAGCATCATAATCAGATCGTAAGGCATCACCCATAACTTATTTGGTGCCAACAACGGTCTATCGACAACAATTTCTAGCAACTTTGCGAGTTGATAACTACAATTTTGCTTGAAGAAATAGTATGTCATGCTCGAGTTTTCAATCTCCCATAGATGAGCCAATAACAGATCTATTTCGTCCTGAGTTAGATTAAGGCGGTACTCCCATAAATCACGTAACTCAGACTCATTGTAAGTTAAACTTTGATGGTGATATTTCTGGTTAGCAAAATGTCCCTGATAACCTCCCATAATGCCTTTATAGATATAAGTAAGCTTATTATCAGATTCAGATACAATAGCGCCATAACTGAACGTGTTGTCAAGTAAATCGTTCTTCTCAGAACCATTAAACTTTAAAAGAACATGTCCATACATTGAGGCCGGGTTTCCGAGGTAACCACTGGCGTACAGAACGCTTACACTTTCAGTACGAAAGGCCTTCATATATGAATCATATTCAGCACAGTGAACTTGCGGCAATATCAAGTTTGGCATAACCGACTTTAGCCAGAGCACTCTTGCCGGAAAGCGACACTGAGTTATAGGGGAATGAATAAACTTATCTAATGTTGCCTTTAATTCTGCTTGTGGACTTTTATACCCCAAAGGGGATAAAAAGAAATCCGAATTGTTTATTGAGCTTCTCGAAGACACTACACCATCTTCAAAATGGATAAGACCTAGCCATTTTTTCGACACTGCTAATTCACGAGTTATCGATTCCTGTATTGCTTTTTCTAATAACTCTCTATCGCTCGCCATACTACTACTCATTCCTAATAAAGAAACACAAGTACTTACAACGAGACAGAGAATAATATGCTTAAAATTCAATCAATTGTATGCGTCAAGATAATTATGGCAGTATGTTAACTTCGTTCCATAATCAACTCAATGCATTTATGAAAAAAATATCGATTTCTTAATACATTAGTGAGTAATATCACTTCAATTGTGATGCTCACATACATTTTCAATTGGTTTGAGCTCGGGCCAATCCCTAAGCTGACAAACTAGTTTTTCACGCCAGACTAGATCATCCCATATATTAATATGTCCTGGCTGTTCCGATATCCACAATTCCTTAGGCCTGTTTGCCAATTCGTATAATTCCTTCGCGTGTCCAATATTAATGAGCGGATCTCGTTCACTATGAACGATTAGTAGTGGGACATCTTCTATCTGGCCAACGAATAATGATGGTGAATAGTCAGTACGTACAAACCAACTAAGAGGGTATTGGAACAGCCACGTAATCCAAGACTTACCTAGCGTTTCTTGCATTATCTTTCGGTGCGAGCTAAACGCACTATCCACGATTAGTCCTTGAGGTTTATCTGGTATAGGAAGATCTGCTACCATATTAATTGCAACTGTAGCTCCAAGGCTCTGCCCCCAGACAATAATTGGTAAATGATCTTCACGGTCATATAAAATTGATTGATAGCCAGCTAAAGCATCTTTTTGTATCGAAGATATATCTGGCTCTCCTTCAGACAATCCATATCCTCGGTAGTCAATAATTATGACCTCCCACCCTTCGTTTATGAGCCAGTAGGAATTAGCGATATGATAACTTAGGTTTTGAGCATTACCGTGCAGGAAAAATACTGTTCCGACCTTATTTACACCACCAACAGGAAGCCGCCACCCATGCAGTTTGAGACCATCTTCTGTCGTGAAGTAAACATCTTGTTTGCTGAAGTTAAAATGTTCTGGGGACCCTACAAGGTTTTTGGATGGCCAAAAAAATAGACTTTCACAGCCGAAAGTAAAAAAAAGGGCAAGGAGACCAACAGTGGCTTTTTTACATCGCTCCATTTTGAGCACCTCTAAAATGATGTACTCAAAGTTTAGAACAAAATAAGAGCTCTATTTCTCTAGGGAATATATTCTTTAACAGCTTAGGAAAAACTGTAAAAATCGACGCTTATATAATCAGTTTTAGCCACTTGAGATATTGCGTCTCAACCCAAGTTTGATGATATTAAAGCGAGCCCCACACTCGCTTTTCTTAAATACAACAAAGAATTACAGCGCTTCTGCCTGCTCTTCTAGTTGTTTTGTGGTCTTTTGGCTAACAAACTCTTTATACAGCGACGCCTTATCGGTTGGGTCGATAGATGACACTGTTAATGCGCTATTAAACAGCTTTTCAGATTCAATGACAGGCATAACAACTAGAGCACAAACCTGCTTTGCGCCGTCAATTTCAACCAGTGAGATGTCCTCAACCTGGCTTTTCTGAATTGAAGTATTCGAAATCTGTTTGGCGATCTGCTCAAAAGACGTGCCTGCAGCTTGTCCATCTACTGAGCTGCTGATCTTTTGATAATTTTTCTCCAGCACACTGACTTTAATGTCCAGGTTTTGTGCTAGCGTATTTCGCGCTAATGAGACAGCGTGGTTGCGGTCAATTGAAAAATTGCCTGATGACTGAACACAGTTTGATGCAGCAAAACCGTTTGCTGAAGTCGGATTAAGAACCCACTTAGGTACATTAGCCGAATTATTAGTTTCGATTTTCGCCGTTTCTACTTGCGCACTTTGGCTTGCACAACCCGATAAAACCAATGCGCCGATTGCCGCAGTAAGAATATGATGTTTCATCCCAATTCCTTTTAAATGACTGAGTTTGACTGCGCTCGATAAGTTTGCATTCTATCGTTCACCTTCTTTAGGTAGTTGCGCGTTTCTTCGTAAGGTAAGTTTTTGATAAGTTGCTGATAAACTTCATCAGAACTCATGCTGTTGATCTTTTTAATCGCTCTGGAAACACGTCGCTCTCCAAAGGCTTTAGCCACGTTACCTGAACCAGTGTTATAAGCGGCAATGATGCTATAAGTCGCACTTTGGGGATCTTTAATGCCCTTCAAGTATCGGCTTTGCAAAATTTTCAGATAAGCACTGCCGGTTTCAATATTGACAGCGGGATCATAGAGATCACTTTCACGCATAGGTCTGTCTTTACCACGATAAAGCTTGTTCACATCATGCCCCGCTGTGGTTGGGACAATTTGCATCAGCCCATACGCAGGTACGTGAGATTTCGCTTTTGGATTAAAGTGAGATTCTTCATGCATGATCGCAAGTACTAAAGCCGGTGCTAACTGACGTTTTCCCGCTTCTTCCTTTATTGCAGGTAAATATTTGTTTGCTCGGTCAGAGAGAGATGACTTCGGGATCTTCACGGTATAAGCCACCACTTTACGCGGTGCCTTTTTCAGCTTTTCTTCTTGTTGAACAATCGCTTGCTTGACCTTTACGATGCGCTTTTGTTTTTGCTTGTTCATCTCCTCTTTTTGTTGAGAGACAAATTGTTCAGTCTTTTGCTCACTTAATACTGAAGCACCTTGAGCGACAAACATATCTAACTGGCTCATTTGACGCTCTGTCTGCTCTTCGATTTTTTGCTTCACTTGCTCGAAGGTTTTTTCCTGAACTTTCGCCTCTTCAACAATAACCGTTGTCGGCTTTGCTTCAGCAGGCTGCGGTACACCAACCTCTCCCCATAACTGGGCATTACTCTCAATCACAGCATTCACAACGTCGACGTCTGGATTCTTCCCCGTTTTGTCTTCGTCCTTTGGCAAGTAACTTACTGTGACTTCGCCTTTCTCCAAATCCACTACCGTCCGCGCGTCGTGTTGCTTATCGTAAACAACGATAACTTCTGGAGACGGAATTTTGTTATCACTCCATTTTTCAATGGATGCTTTTTGTTTGTTGTCCCAGTCCACTAAGTACGCTTGCTGCCACTGATTGAATTCTTTCAGGTGCTCTGCATACCATTGCTCGAATTCAGCCGTATCATCAACGGTAAGCTGCTCTATCTCTTGATCGAGTTCTGCAAATGGGTCATTGGCGTAACTTGGCATGGTTACAGCGAGATTCAACAATACTGCCAGTGCGCAGTTTTTTAGTTTCATAATTCTTGCTACCGTCATCTTTCGTATCAGAAATAAGAGGAGAGGTCCCCTGCGCTTTCCGCTTGTTGCTCAAATAGAGTTTCTTCGATATCCATCACCAAACGTTCACATTGTTGGCTTGTGCAGGACTTCGCAAGCAACTGGCTTTCAACTAAGTCGCCCTGGTCATATTTCCACTGAGCCAACCAGTTCTTCACTTCATTTCGGGTAATACGAGAGTGATCAACATACTGCTGATAGTATCTATCCGCCTTTTCTGTGTCAGACTGAGCCAGTAACAAGCTAACGATCCCTGCCGCATCCATTGCTACGCTGGAGTCTTTCATTAACAAAGGCAGAATGGGCTTTATTTTCGCAAATTGCTTGGTCTGGTAATACGCAATAGCATAGTTCAGCGCGGTCGTTTGAAGGTTGGTTTTATACCCAGTGTCATTGATAACCGCAGAGCATGAAGCCCGATCTTTCTCCAGCGATGAGAACTGTATACTGGTTAACTCATAAGTCAGGTTGGCAAACGGCCAAGTATCAAAGCGCAGATCAATCCACTCACCTTCAACCAGCTTATCTTCGTATTGCTTTCTAAGACTCAGTCCTAATCCTTTACGACAAAGCGATTTCATCTGTTTCGTTGTCAGCGCGTGCTCTCTCGATACCACAACCGAAATTTCAGTATCACCATCGCTTACAAGATAATCAGTGCCGTTAAATGACCAGGCTTGTGGTTCTGCAGCAAAAGCTGGCAGGCCGATAAGGCCCACCAGTATTAACGCGTATCTGCGGTTACAGATCATTCGCATTACTCACTTGGCCTGATGGGCCTTGAGTATTGTTACTGCCATCAGTCAAACCACCTGTCGTAGAGATCTTATGGTTTGAGCCAACTGTCTGGCCTTCACGCACACGCTTTTTGTTTTCTGCTGCAGCTTGCTTTGCCGCTGCTTCCAATGAAGGGGCGTAAACCGCGACTGCAAGCATCCAATCACCATCATGGCTCTTGAAGGTTTTCACAGATACACCAGCAGGAACTTTACCGGACGCAAACGACTTGTATGAATCCGCACTCTTCATGTTGTTTAGGAAAGTGTGTTTGTTTTCTGCCAATACTTTCGCGTCTGCTGGGTTAATGCTTTCTGGCTCGTATTCGAACTGCTCATTTTTTTCCAGCTGATTCTCAGTGAAACCACCTTCCCAGTAAACTTGCTCACCTTGCATTACCGCAATTAAGCCATTACGTGCTTTGGCCTGAGCCTGAGATTTAGACATGTTTAGCAGTTTGCGTTTTACCGCATTGTTTTTGTTATCGCGAATAATTGAAGAGCCAAAACCAAGAACAAAAGACTCACCTGTCTGTGCATTGGTAATCACTTTTGCGCCAACTGGAGGTAAAACACCAGTTTGAAGGTCTGCAATGATCTGTTTGAAGATCACATTCGGCTCAGTAGTTTGCGTGATAGCACCCACTTTACGTTTGGTTTGCTCACGCGTTTTTGGTGTTGAAATTAAGCTAACACGAACCAGATTTTCACTCGGGTCATCGAAGACATCAAACGTCACATAGCCAGCTAGTGCTCCCTGTACCGATTCTGCACAGTTATCACTCATCATGCTGGTTGTATTGGCAGAGCTCTCCGTTGCGGTATCGATAACATCCATGGTTTCATTGATGGCAGTCGCACACATGTTGCTCATGCCTTCCATGTTTTCAACCAGTTGCTTTTTAGCAATTTGGAATGCTTTCATGTACGCCGCACGTTTAGAAAGTAGCGTCGCGTTGCGGTTTTCGTACGTTTCGTAGCTGCCAGAACCCGTAGACAAAATACCGATACCCGAGCCGACAGCGATCATTTTAACGCCATCACCTTCTTCTTCAATCAAGCTTTGGTGGGCAACTAGCACTGCTGCTTTAGGGTCTGCAGCAACGACTACGTCTCCAACCTCTTTGACACTATCAGTATTCACTGCCTGTGTTTCAGCAGTATTCGTTGCAGGGACGAGATCATTAAGATCGAAATCTGCACTTGCATGTGCAGTACTAAAGGCACTAGCAAGTACCAATGAAAGGAGTGATTTTTTAAACATACTAATCCTTTAAATGCCTTAAAGTACGTTGATTTGATAGTCGTTTAAGACACGTAATTTTGACGGGTAATTGGGCTGATGAATGCGCAAGGTTGGTTCGATGTACTGCGCGAGGTCATTGGCGTTATTCAGGGAACGAAGCTTGACGACAACTCTGCCAGAGCGACTTTCTATCTTGATATCCGACACTCCGTTGATGGCACTGATAAGTGTATAAAGTTGCCCTTGTTTTCCTGCTGCCGCTGGCGAGAAGATCAACTCTCGGACTGGTCCACCACGCATCGCCATTTTTTGAACTGCACCGTGCAAAGCCTGTGTTAATGCGGTTTTGTTTTTCTCCACAGCCAGGTGGACAGAAGCAAGTTCATTGAGCATGCCGTCTTTATTTGGCAGAGTCATTAACGTTGGGTCGTTATGCCACTCACCATATAAATTCCCGCTACGATCCTGCATTTGAGCTGACAACGCCAGTTGTAAACCAGAAGGTGTCACTCTCTTTTTTTCCTTCACTTTGAGGATGACGGTAGCCCGCTCAGGCGCAGACGAAAGGTCAAACCCCATGCTTGCTAATGAAGTAGAGAAAGTCGAACGAACAACCGGAAGATGAGCATCCACATAAACAGTAGGCTGGCCCAGGCTCTTTATCAGTTGAGCAATTTTCGCTTGCACTTTCTGACGCTCAACAGAGACATCTAACGTGATAGTCAGTACTCCATTAGGCTTGGTCTGGCTGGAGATTTCATTCCATCCAGTAATCATGCCTTGTGATTGCATCGAAAGAGACTGAACAGCAACATCGTGAAGGTCGAAGTCATCACTCGTTGAATTCGCAGACATACTCGAATAAGACTGCTGTAAGTAACCGGACTTCACCATGACGCCAAGTACCTGACTGATCGCTCTGCGAAATGCATCTTGTTCTGCTGCCTGGCGCGCACTTAATCCTCGAGCGTCATTTGCGGTACCTTCTCCCACGACGACCACAGAAACCGTTGGTTCAGAATCCCAAGAGATGCTTTCGTCGTCAAAAGATTGGTTTGTCTCCGGTGGCGTAACACGTACGGTAAGGCAAGTATCATCCCCCATTAGCTCTGGCTGGCTGAAGTCAGCGCTAATCAATCCTTGGTCAATGCCCTCGATCAACATGTCCCGAGTAGCCTGGTTGAATTGATCGTTTAGCAATTCAGAGTCATCGTTTGACAATGACATGCTAACTTGTCCGTTCAAGAAAAAACGCAGATTGTTAAGTGCATCAGCTTTCGCAGCTTCGATAGCCAACGCGCCACGCCCATATGCACAGCCTTGTTCAACGAGAGCCAGAGCAGACTGGCTCTTGTCGAGTTCAAGAGCATTAACTTGCGAGGCGGATATCAAGCCACTTAAGACAACAGCAGTCCTTAGCCTTCTTGTGCCCATGTGCTGCGTTCCTTCATGAATTCCATTGGTACGCCGACACTGACCGCAAAAATTCGACGTTGACGATCCGGACGGTAGATGCCATTTTCAGCCTCATCGCGTACTTGATCTGCGAGGTTGCTGTCTTTCCAGCGAACAATTTTACCCTGAGCACTTTGTTGGCTAGGGTTGACTGTCGCGACCCCAATCGGTTCGACAAAGCCTGCACTGTACTCAAAAACCACCATGGTTTCGTTTGGTAAAACACCTGCATTCTGACCACGGTCGAGTGAAATACGATCGCCTTTGATACCCTGAACCTGAGCGGTTGCTGGCATTTCTTTTAATAGACGAGTCAACATGATATCGAAACCGCGAGACGCCATTTCATTCATGACTGAATCAACATCTTTACTGCTTGTGTAGTTAAAACCACGGTAGTAGTCACCGTTAGCTATGACCGTTGTGTAGCTCTTTTTGTCACGTACATCGAAGTTAGAAACACGGATTTTGCCGATGTTTGGATAGCTCAGCTTTTCACGTGTATACGGGTCGATAACGCCTGTCGTCATTTCCATTGAGGTCTGGAACAGCGATTGAGTCGAGCCAAACAGCATGTCACCAGTTTTGAGCACATCGACTTTCATAATGTAATCGGTCGATAGCTTTTCACGGCTACTCATCTTGTGGGCAACATTGGCAGCCCCCTCATCAGCGAGAATTTCTTCTAACGCCGCGTTTACCGATTTGGTGTCACGGGTGAGAATGCGAAAACGATTTACACCTGCAAACTGAGTTTCTAAGGTATTTTCAAGTGCTTTTGTTTCAAACTGGCCGATACTGCTGTGCATTGCGTTAAAGACATCGGCAGATTTGCCTTGCAAATTTTCACTTACATCCGTTTTCACATCACCGAAGTAAAGGCGAATGGTCTTTTTAGCTAGAGGACAACGGGCATCCTTTTCATTGGCTTCATAAGAACAGAACTGAAGACCTTGGGTATTGAAGTACGCTGGCACCTCAATATCGCTGTCTTCAAAATCAAAAGCGGATTTACCAATGATGAGTGAGGAGTTGCCGGCGTTGCTTTCTACTGCGTAAGTCTGCTGACTGGGTGTTGTGTTACACCCAGCTAGCACAAGACCAGCAGCGACTAACGTTGCGATCTTTGAAAGTTTCATTATGACTTCACTTGCTCCGCTACAACGTTGTCCAAGTTTTCTAGTTGTTCAATCGTATTTTGATCCAGAGAGATCATTTCGTTAGCGTCGTAAGCCAGTACTGAACGCGCTTTTAGTTCGTTGTAGGCTTCTACGATAGGCGCGACTTCTGTTTCAGCAGTTTCATCTTCTGACGATCCAAAAATAGAGAGATTCTTCAGAACGCCACCAGCTGAGTCTACAAAAAGTAATTTAGGGTTTTGAGATGCAATGTAAGCAATTTTACCTGTCTCAATCGCAATATCCTTGGTTAATTCTACGTTTTTATCAAAGATAGAATCCGATGCTGATCTGTAAGCGTCTACCTGAGGACGGATCTTTTTGTTCGCAGGTTTACCTTCATCAAACGCATTCATTGCAACTAACAGTTCTTCATCAGATTTATCCGCGTTTACATTCAGGAAGCCTGCAACATCAGCGTGCTTATCTGCAAGCGTACGGTAGTCTTGGAAAACAGAACATTGGCGTTCTTGAATAGACACCATGATTTTTGACACTTGATCCACTGCAACAGAGACTGGGGTGTATTCAGAACCTAACTCAGCACAAGTTTTTGTTAGTTGAGTGCTCATTTCATTACGATCTACGGTTGCTGATTCCATGCCTGGAATTGAAGAACACCCTGCAAGTACTGAGATGAATAGCGTAGCCACTGCTGTTTTCTTAAACATTTTTTATCCTTTAATTGTATTAATTCATTCAATCAAAAATTGAATAGATAGACTCATTTGTTAGTTTTTTAATTAATTTTTGCTTAGCGTCGTTGGTTGCTGCAGCCATACTTTTTGGAGACTCACCCAATTCAGTCAGCAATTTTTGAGCAACCATCACTCCCGGTGCTGCTGCATCAAATACTTTTAACTGTACGTTTTGTCGTACGATGAAATTTTTTCCAGCTCTTCCATTGCGAGAGGAAGTTTTTATGTAGACCGATATCTCGCCTTGAGGACTAGAGATTGAGTTGTTTGACAGTAAACTCAGTAATTGACCAGCAAACGCATCTGATGAAGAGCGGAATGAGACTGAAAACTGGTGCTCAGATCGTGCTAGTTGTTGTTGTACACGTTTATATATCGGGCTTAAATCAAGCGCATCTTTTGGGCTAAGAGAGCTCAGAAGCTTCATGTTTATTTCATTTCTACCCACAATATCGTTTGCTTGTGAGAATCTTTTAAAATCGACCCAACGATTACCCAAATTCTCAAGCTTTAGTTCAGCACGTTCATAACTGTTATTTAATTCCCGACTAAGCGTTTTCGACCACGCTTGGCGGTCAATTTTAAAACGGTATTCACACAGATTGTTCTGGCATTCAGACGTGATGAACTCAAGATTTGGAATTTCTATTGGCAGTGAACGGAGTGATGACTCCTGCTCAAATGAACTGGATACTTGATTGTCTTTTTTGCTGATCAGGCTCTTCTCACGAACTTCTATTTCGCTATAAATATTCAGTGCCAGTTGCTTTTTTGCATCAACAACAGCTTCATTCATCGTTTCCCCTACTCCTGAAACATAGAAAAAACGGTCTGAAGACTGTGCTTTAACGCCACCAGAAGCCACTAAGAGGCTAAAAATAATGAAAAAAAAGCGAAACAAACTCTAAGCCTAATTTGTTAATTTAATAATAAGCTCAGGAAGATATGAAACCGCTACTTGTTATTCAAGCGAACAACAATTAAACAACAAGTCATTTTCAATGAATAATAATTCATTTTAGATATAAATATGACATCAGTTCCAATTTTAAAGTCGATGACAGAAACCTTACACAACAAGGTGGCTTTTTTGACATGCAACTCAAAAATGAGATTTCATCTAAGTTACTAATATTCAAACAAATGAATTATTAATACATCTATTAATAATTCATAAATTATATATTTGTGACTTTAATCAACATTTAATGGTTATATAATCGACAGTAAAGATTAGCTAAATGACCTCTTAATAACGACAAAGGGCGTACCTTAAAAGATACGCCCCTTGTTTAATTGAGATGAGAGCCCCTATTTTTGAGCTCTTGGCTCATTCATTAGCCCTAAGATCAGAGAGAACGTGGCGATTAACAACACGATAGTAAATGGGAAACCGGTTGTCACAGCCATCGCTTGCGCAGCGGCTAGACCACCACCTAACAACAATGCAATCGCAACTAAGCCTTCAAACGTACACCAAAATACACGCTGAGGAGTCGGAGCATCGACTTTACCACCAGCTGCAATAGTGTCGATAACTAACGACCCTGAGTCTGACGATGTAATGAAGAACACCACAACCAGAATGATACCAACAAAAGAGGTAATGCTTGATAAAGGCATTACTTCCAGCATCTCAAACAGCTTAAGCGGAAGTTCAGCATTTTTAACGGCTTCATAACCATCATTTACAAACTGGTTAATTGCTGTTCCACCAAAGGCCGTCATCCAGAATACACACACGGTTGAAGGTACAACGAGTACACAGAAAATAAATTCACGAACGGTACGTCCACGCGATACACGAGCAATGAACATACCGACAAATGGTGACCATGAGATCCACCATGCCCAATAGAATGAAGTCCAACCTTGAGAGTAGTTCACGTCTTCACGATTAAATGGCATCGACAACGCAGGGAAGTTTTGTATATACGAAACAATGTTGTCGAAGAAGCCAGTCAAGATAAACAAGGTCGGCCCAACAATAACAATAAAGAACAGCAATAATGCCGCCAATACCATGTTAATTTCAGAAAGGCGTTTAACCCCCCCGTCCAACCCCGCAAGTACGGATATCAGCGCAAAAGCTGTGATAACAATAATCAGGATAATTTGTGTCGTGTCATTGAGCGGTACGCCAAACAGAAAATTTAAGCCAGTTGCCGCTTGAGAAGCACCATAACCCAATGAAGTTGCTAGACCAAATACCGTCGCTACTACCGCTAAAATATCAATAATGTGCCCTGGCCAGCCCCAAATTCGTTCACCGAAAACCGGGTAAAAGACCGAACGCATCGTCAGCGGTAGCCCTTTATTGTAAGAGAATATGGCCAGTCCCAACGCTAACAAAGCGTAAATGGCCCACGGATGCAAAGCCCAGTGATAAAGCGTTGCAGCCATACCTAATGATTGAGCCGCTTCGACATCACCTAAAGCGCCGCCTAGTGGTGCCCAATCTGTCCGGATTCCGTTTTCAAGCACAGGTCCAGCGAGAGAGCTACTAAAGTGAGACATTGGCTCAGATACACCAAAGAATACCAGCCCGATACCCATACCAGCAGCAAACAACATTGCTAGCCAACCAGCATAACTATAGTCGGGTAATGCCTCCGTCCCACCAATCCGAACTTTACCCAAAGGAGAAATAGCCAAACCAATACAAACTAAAACAAATATGTTACCGGAAAGGATGAAAAACCAATCAAGGCTAGAGGTTAGCCAGGATCGCATGTGGACAAAAATCGGCTCTACTTGCTCCCTGAAAATTAAGGTAGCAAATACAAATATCACAATTGCTAGCCCAGAAACCGCAAACACTCGGTTGTGAATATCTAAACCAAAAGGCCCAACGGATAAAACGACATTGTCCTGCCCAACTTGATAATCGGTATCTATCGGGTTGGCTTTTCCGCTGTGTTTGGGAATACCACCATTATCTTTACTCATTGAATGTTCCTTTATCTTTACACAACCTAAATACATACAAGGCACGGGTCAATACGGGTCAATTAAGAACTATTGATCAGCCATAAGTATAAGTCGTAAAAAATAAAAACATCTTAAATGCATACAACTTCTACTAAAAAAGTCAGTAAAATTTGGAATGGACATCACTATAAGTTGAACGTCATCACTATATGTAACAACGACTTGTGATATTTTAGCTTCAACTAATATAAAAAATAATAGTGCTAAGTCATTAAGCGATTTTTGACACATAGAACAAGCACTCATTGGCCATTTGCCGTATTGCTGCCAAAGGAGAACGGATGTTCGAGTTTTCTTCATCCAAGCCGACTGTGTTGGTTATCGACGATATCCCCGAGAACCTCACACTGATGTACCAATTGCTCAAAGATGATTATAAAGTAAAAGGAGCAAACAGCGGTGAGCGTGGACTGACGCTTGCTAAAACAGCTAAACCTGATTTGATTTTGCTCGACATCATGATGCCGGAGATAGACGGTTATCAAGTGTGCCAGCGTCTAAAATCAAACCCAGTAACCAGTGATATCCCGATCATATTCCTCACTGCGAAAGCCGAAAGAGCTGATGAGCAGAAAGGATTAAAGCTGGGTGCCGTCGACTACATTACCAAACCTATTAACCCTGAGATCGTGAAATCACGTGTTAAAACACATGTTTCTCTCAAAGTGGCTTCTGACACCTTAAAAGGTAAGAACCAAGTACTAGAGCAAGAGGTCGAAAGACGAACCGCCGAGGCGTTGCGCCAAAAAGAAGAGTGCCACGCGATTCAAGACATCGCGTTCTACGCCATGATATCTCTGGCGGAAGCACGTGACAACGAAACGGGCAACCACATTAGGCGTACCCAAGCTTACATAAAACGTTTAGCAGAGCAATTACGCCAAAACACGCGTTATGCTTCAGAACTAAGCGACGGTTTCATTGATCTATTGTATAAATCAGCACCACTTCACGATATCGGTAAAATAGGTATTCCAGATATCATCTTGTTGAAAGAAGGCCCCCTGACAGACGATGAGTTTCAGGTGATGAAAACCCACACCACTCTTGGTTACGAAGCGATCAAAAACGCAGAGAAAGTAAGCGAGCAGCCAATGAAATTTTTGACGGTCGCTAAAGAGATCGCCTACTCACACCACGAACGCTGGGATGGCAAAGGATATCCATTAGGGCTTGTTGGCGAACAAATTCCATTGTCAGCCAGACTAATGGCGGTAGCAGACGTCTATGATGCGCTGATCAGCAAACGAGTTTACAAAGCTGCCTTTACACATTTAGATGCCGTTCAGCTCATTTTATCCGGCAAAGGAACTCAATTTGACCCTGCAGTCATTGATGCCTTTGTAGAAATTGCAGATGAACTCAATACCATCGCACAAGAATATTCTAATTAGATAAGACGACCTTTTATAGAAGCTGCTGGGATAAAGATGAAAGACAAGAAAATCACCACGCAATCGTGGATGTGGCGTTCAATGGTCAAAACCGGAATCATTCCCCTTATTCTGGTGGAGTCGGTTCTTATTGCCGTTTACCTGATAAGTAACCATTTTATCAGTACTGACAACATGGAATACATCTATACACAGGTAAACGAAGAATTAAAAATATCATCGGAGAGAGAAGCGGCTGTCATTCGAGAAAAACTGCTTTCAATAGAGACCCTAACGACAATATACCGAAGCGAAACAGAACGAGTGTTATCAGAAACAGATACCATTGACCGCTCTGAAAAACCTAATCTGGCGGTGAGTGAAGACGGTGTCTTGTATTCTAAAGAGGATTTAGGTGGTTCAGCGTCTTTCTACTCTGGGTTTACTGCCGAAAAAGATTGGGAAAAGGTGTATAAGCTTGCTCACCTTGACCCACTAATGAAACAAGTTGAGCAAAGTAGTGATTTAGTTGCATCGATTTATTTAAATACTTGGGATTCTTACAACCGAATCTACCCTTGGTTCTACACCGTCGATCAGTACCCGCCTAACATGGACATCCCTGAGTACAATTTTTACTACCTGGCGAATGCCGAAAACAATCCCGACCAGAAACTTGTTTGGACAGATGTTTACATTGATCCTGCGGGCCATGGCTGGATGGCATCCGCTATTGCGCCAGTCTATAACAAGGGTTTTCTCGAGGGTGTTGTTGGGCTTGATATCAAAGTCAGTGACATTATAGATAGCATTCAAAATCTAACCATTCCTTGGGGCGGATACGCTATTTTAGCGAGTAGCAACGGCACAATTATGGCTTTGCCACCACAGGGTGAACACGATTTTGGCCTGAGAGAACTGACTGAGCACAGCTACCAACAAGCAATTACGAAAGAAATTTTTAAGCCTGAAGCGTTTAACTTATACAAACGCGACGACACCGCTAATTTGAGCATGCGTTTACTTAAAAACACCAATGGGCTTATGCAGATTACGCTTAATGGTGAAAATAAGTTAATCTCTTGGTCGACAATACCTGAAACCCAATGGCGCTTACTCATGATCGTCGGTGAGAACGAGATGTACGCCACTTCTCGTGCGCTTGAGCAAAAATACCATAACATTGGTTATATTCTTATCTGTGGCTTAGTGGCATTCTACACCCTGTTCTTGATCCTTATTTGGCGATCTTCCAAACAGATGAGCGAGTTTATTGCTCAGCCGCTGACTCAGATCCAAGGGATGGTAAATCAAGTTGGGCATGGTGATTTTCAATTGGCTCATGAAGGCTTCCGTTTAAAAGAGCTTAACGAGACCGCAAACGCGCTCATCCAGATGAGTAGCAAATTAGATCGGTTGACCTCTGAACTAACCGAGGCAAAACGTTCGGCAGAAGATGCAAACATAACTAAAAGCCAATTTATATCGAATGTCAGCCATGAGATCCGTACGCCGATGAATTCGATTCTCGGGCTATCTCACATATTATTAAATTCAGACCTCACGGAAGAGCAAAAGAATAACTTAATGAAAATTGATAAGTCTGGAAAACACTTACTCTCACTTATTAACGACATTCTGGATCTCTCTAAACTTGAAGCGAATAAAATTGATATCGAGAATGTGCCGTTCAGTATCCAAGCGACCATTCAGGATGTCCAAGACATTTTCGAGCACAAAGCCAAACAAAAAGGTGTTGAGCTTTATACGAAAGTTGACCAGTCCATCCCTAAGCTGATTGGCGATCAGCTACGCATTAAGCAAATCCTCCTAAATTATGTTAGTAACGCCATCAAATTTACTAAAGGAGGAGAAGTAACGCTTGTAGTTGGAGTGATGGAAAGAACCGAAAAACGCATTCACTTGCACTTTAGCGTCATGGACACAGGTATTGGTTTATCTGAACACGATCAAGCCGTCGTGTTTGACAGCTATCAGCAAGCCGATGCCTCTACGACCAGAAAATACGGTGGTACTGGCCTTGGTCTCACTATTTCTAAACGTATCGCGGAATTAATGGGCGGCTATGTTGGTGTTGAAAGTGAGCTAGATAAGGGAAGCAATTTCTGGTTTACGATTGAACTTGAAATCGATCACTCCTCTGTATCAGCCATTTCCAAACACCAAGAAATCTCAAAATCGGTTATTCTTGATACCACTGAGGTTCAATTAGACTGTGATATCAGGTCCATCGAGGAGTTTGAATCCAAAGTAAACCACCTAATGTCTTTGCTAGAAGAGTGCGATTTAGAGTCTGAGTTTTATTATTCAAAACACCGGATCTGTTTTGAAAAGCTCAATGCTGAACTGAGTCGCTCGCTTGCTGAAGCCGTGTCAGCTTATAACTTTGACACTGCGATAGAGATTATGACCCAAGTAAAAGTCGAGTTAAGTCAATACAAAGAGACCATGCAGCCAAACAAGTAGGTATGCCTCCTAGGTAGTAAAAAAGCAGCCGCTAAAATCAAATCCGGTGCGTGTTTTTTATATTGATTGTCCGCGATGAAGCTGGCGCCCAAAACTAGTGGTGCGGATCATTTATTCAAGGTATGGTTGCATCAACAAAACTCACAAAGGAATGACAGATGAGCAGTGGTCAAAGAGATATTACCCTTCGCTTTTTAGCAGAACCTGGCGACGTCAATTTTGGTGGTAAAGTCCACGGCGGCGCAGTAATGAAATGGATAGACTTAGCTGCTTATGCCTGCTCGGCCGCCTGGAGTGGCAAATACTGTATTACCGCTTATGCGGGTGGGATTCGATTTGTTGCTCCGATTCATGTGGGTAACCTAGTTGAAGTCAGCGCAAAGGTGATTTACACCGGTCGCACCTCGATGCACATCGCTATTGATGTACAGGCAAGCGATCCCAAAGAAATGAAAAACCGTCTAACCACGCACTGTATTGTCATCATGGTGGCCGTAGACGAAGAGGGCAAACCAACAGACGTGCCTAAGTGGACACCTGAATCCGATGAGGATAAAGCGTTAGAGCGCTCTGCCATTGCACTGATGAACATGCGTAAAGAAATCGGCGAAGAGATGGAAGCTCACGTAAAATACCTCAAGTAACCACCGACAACAAGCGTTAATAACCGCCGCCCCTAAAGTTGTGTGAAGCAATATCATGGTTCTGCCATTTGTTTCACACACTCTCCTATCTTGTCATAAATCTTTCACCTTGATTTGCTTAAATCCCTGCACTAATTTGGAAATGGATGAGTGTGGATCTTGGGACCTGTAAAAACCACCTTAAGTGAAGAAACGTTGACCAATTTGAAAGCGGTCGAATATCAATGGGTAAGAACGATGTATGTCGAGGGCTACAGTGAGGCCGAGATAAACCATTATATTCAAGCGTGCTTTGGCGGTGATGTGACCTTTGCCAACCTGTTTCGCCGTGTTGCACTGCAGCAAGAGAGTTTATATACCTTGCTCCAATATGTTGGATGCGCGCCTTCCAGCCGAGAGTTTTGACGGCTAACCCTTCTACCTGCCCCTCCCTTTGCGGTTTTCCGCGATAGTTTTATGTGAAGTGCCACGCAGACCATTTCCAAGGTTCTATGTAACCCATTACAAGGCCGATAATCTTGGCCTGCATCATCAATAACAAAACTATGTACTCATTCGTATAGTAAACATCATCACAGTACCCTGTGGTTGTTCAACTACGTAAAGATCTGATTTTACGGGCATAAAAAAACCTGAGCCGAAACCCAGGTTATGGTTACAAAAACCGTTAGTATTTGTGTCGTAAGGAACTAAGCTAACAGCCAGCTATGCGTAACGCCAATAAAAGCAAGATATTACTGATCAGCGGCCAAACCAAAAGTGTAATATCCGTGCTAAGTATAAGGGCGACCTTCTGGTCGCCCTTTTCTAGTTATTCTTGTCAACCTCAAAGACCAGTTGAGATTATCCTTTTACACCACCGGCGGTTAGACCACCAACCAACCAGCGCTGAGCAAGTAAGAATACTGCAGTGATTGGCACTGCTGATAGTACTGCAGCAGCGGCGAAATCGCCCCACAAGTAGTTTTGTGGGTATAGGTATTGCTGCATGCCTACTGCAAGTGTGTAAGAGTTTACATCAGAAAGTAGGAGTGATGCTACAGGAACTTCACCGATTACCATGATGAACGATAGGATAAATACTACAGCCAGGATTGGCACTGACAGTGGAAGCAATACCAAACGGAACGCTTGCCATGGTGTCGCACCATCCAGTGCTGCCGCTTCTTCCAGAGAAGAGTCGATACTTTCAAAGTAACCTTTAATCGTCCAAACATGCAGTGCGATACCACCCAAGTAAGCGAAGATCAAACCACCGTGAGTATTCAAACCCAGGAACGGAATGTACTGACCTAGCTTGTCGAACAGAGCGTAAAGGGCAACCAGTGCCAACACTGCTGGGAACATTTGGAAGATCATCATCGCTTTTAGAATGGTGTTCTTGCCTTTAAACTTCATACGAGCAAACGCATAAGCAGACGTTGTCGATAGCGCTACAATCAGAACCGCTGAGATACCACCTACTTTTACCGAGTTCCATAGCCAGGTCATTACCGGGAATGGAGGCGGTGTAACGGTACCATCTGCGTTAGTCACAGAGAACCCTAAAGCCAGTTTCCAGTGATCCAATGTTGGGTTATCAGGAATCAGACTACCCGTTGCAAAGTTACCTTCACGGAATGAAATCGCGATGATCATCAGCAAAGGGAAAATGATCAGTGCCAAGAACGCCCACATTGCAATATGAGTAGCCCATACACGATACTTTAATGACTTACCTTGTACCATTGCCATTATAATGTCTCCTTAATCTTGAGCTACTTTAGTTACACGTAGGTTTAGTAGAGCCAACGCGCCAACCAACAGGAA
Organism: Vibrio sp. STUT-A11; assembly: GCF_026000435.1. Lineage (NCBI taxonomy): Bacteria > Pseudomonadati > Pseudomonadota > Gammaproteobacteria > Vibrionales > Vibrionaceae > Vibrio > Vibrio sp. STUT-A11. The sequence continues at coordinate 218,013 of NZ_AP026764.1, forward strand.
GATAAGTGTTGCTACCGCACTTGCCAGACCGAAGTCCTGACCACCAGCACCTTCAAATGCGATACGGTAGGTGTAGCTAACCAATAAGTCTGTGTAACCCGCTGGTTCTGAGGTACCAATCATGTTTGGACCACCGCCTGTTAACAACTGGATAAGTACGAAGTTGTTGAAGTTAAATGCAAAGCTTGCAATCAACAGTGGAGTCAATGGTTTAAGCATCATTGGCAACGTAATGCGGGTAAAGTTCGAGACAAAGTTCGCACCATCGATAGCAGAAGCCTCATACAGGTCATCTGGAATCGCTTTAAGCAGACCCATACATAGAATCATCATGTAAGGGAAACCAAGCCAGGTGTTTACAATCAGGATCATGCTTTTCGCCATGAATGGGTCAGAGAACCAAGCCGGACTAATACCGAACAGACCTTCAAGTAGCATGTTGATCTCACCAAAGCTCTGGTTAAACAAACCTTTAAAGATCAGGATAGAAATAAACGCTGGTACCGCATAAGGCAGAATCAGTAAGAGTCGGTAAGCCGAACGGCCTTTTAGCTCTTCCCACTGAACCACACTCGCCAGTACCAAACCGATGATTAGAGTAAATAGTACGGTGAGGGCAGAGAAAACAATTGTCCAGATAAAGATGCTGATAAATGGTTCTTTGATACCGTCATCTTTCCAAACTCGCTCAAAGTTATGAGTACCGATGCCAACGACGAAACCTGGTGAAACTGTGCTGCCAACAAACTGACCATTTTCATCAATCGGCTGGTAGTAACCCGTTTCCATATTTGGAAGCAGTGTTTCTTGAGTACGGTTGTTAAATAACGCCTCACCATCTTCTTGAAGGGTGTACAAAGGGACAACGGCTGCAAACTTACGCAGACCACTCATACGAATGTCATCACCACTAGGAAGGTGAAGATCGACCCCGCTCAGCGCAGCACGATTGCTTACGATGGTTTTGATTTGTTCCTTTTCACCCGTCGCTTGTTGGATAGGCTCAAGATCCAAATCCGTTGCAGAGAAACCTTGCAGCTGGAAAGTCGGCGTAGCAAGCAGCTCACCGTCTTTTTCGACCACAATTTGATGTCCCTGTTCTGTTTTATACAAAGTAAACGGGTAGCTATCACCACTTTGATACGTTCTGTCCAAAAGTACAGTTTGAGCACGCTCAAAAGAGAGCTGGTTTTTTGCACTGTAGTTAGTAAACGCGAGACCTACGGTATACGCCAACGGGAAAAGGATGAACAAAATCATCCCTGCGATACCAGGGTAGATGTAACGGTGAGCGTAAGTTTTTTTACTACCAAAAATGTACAGTGCTAGCGCAGTAAGAATAATCGTAAGAAGTGCAAACGCAATCTCACCGCGCGAATACATAAGAATTGTTGCGTAACCATTAATAATGCCGACTGTGCCTAAAAGTGCCCATTTAGCAAACACTTTTTTGCTGCTCGGAAGGTTGGCTGCTGGTGCTGTCATAGCTTTTGTACCTTGAACTGACTGCATAGGGAACCTGCTAGCGAATATAGAATAAGTATAGAAAAGTAAGGAGGAGTTACCCCCTCCTTAAAAAGGTGTTACTGAATTATTTAGTCATTTGTTTTTCTGCGTCAGCAAGTGCTGCATCGACAGATTGACGACCGTCAACAACGTTGATGATTGCGTTCTTAGCCGCACCCCAGAATGCATTCATTTGAGGGATGTTTGGCATGATTTCGCCGTTCATTGCGTTATCCATTGTTGCCGCGATTCGTGCATCAGAATCTAGCTCACGTTGGAATGAGTTAAGTGCTACCGCGCCCAATGGCTTGTCATCATTAACTTTACGCAGACCGTCGTTAGTTAGCAGGTAGTTTTCTAGGAATTCTACCGCTAGGTCTTTGTTTGGTGACGCAGTGCTGATACCTGCTGTTAGAACACCAACGAATGGCTTAGAAGACTGACCTTGGAATTTAGGTAGTGTAGTCACACCGTAGTTGATGCCAGACTTCTCGATGTTGCCCCAAGACCACGGACCGTTGATAGTCATCGCAGTTTCACCTTGGTTAAATGCAGACTCAGATACTGAGTAATCCATATCTGCAGAAATTACGCCTTTGTCTACCAGGCCTTTAACGAAAGACATAGAATCTTTCACACCTTGCTTAGCGATACCCGCGTCTTTAACGTCGTAGCCTTCAGAAGTGTATTTGAACGCGTAACCGCCATCAGCAGCCATTAGTGGCCATGTGAAGTACGGTTCTTTTAGGTTCCACATGATTGCAGATTTGCCGTCTTTCTTAAGCTTCGCGTCAAGCTCTGCAACTTCTTCCCAGCTCTTAGGTGGGTTAGGAACAAGATCTTTGTTGTAGATTAGAGATAGAGACTCAACCGCGACAGGGTAGCCGATCAGTTTGCCGTCGTAACGCACTGCATCCCATGCGAAATCAACGATGCCTTCCTGGATTTCTTTAGAAGGTTTGATTTCTGCTAAAAGACCAGCTTCTGCGTAACCACCAAAACGGTCGTGAGCCCAGAATACGATATCAGGACCGTCACCAGTCGCTGCAGTTTGTGGGAATCTATCTTGAAGGCCATCTGGGTGAGCCACTGTTACTTTAATACCAGTGTCTTCTTCAAACTTCTTACCAACTTCAGCAAGGCCGTTGTAACCTTTGTCGCCATTGATCCAAATAGTTAGTTGTCCTTCTTCGATGGCAGCATGCGCACCAAATGACCCCAAAGCAACAAGAGTACCTAGTGCTACAGCGCTTAACTTTTTCATGTTCGTATCCTTTGTTATATTTTTGATGTAGGGCTAGTCCATTGAGGTTCAGCCGTATTTCGACATATATCATCTGAAATAATCCAGTATGTCTCATCCTCCTAATCCCTACGCCCTATCAATTATGGCGTATTTTCGTGATCTATATCGTCAAGCATAGGAGACCCAAATCACAAAAAGGGCTTTTGTCGTGATCCACTTCAACTTTAGGTGGTGTAATAATGTGATTTCCGCCCAACTCCTTCATTACTCCTCCTTTTTTACTCCTCCCCGTCTACTCCCCCCACAATTATTTCGATTGGGAGGATGTGACAAATGGAACAATCTTAGAAACTGCATCCATCCAAGAGTGGATGGTAAGAACCCTTTCCCAGCAACACTTATGCGTTAGGTGAAAATATGCTGGTTTTGCATTGCCATACGAGTGGAATGTCATTGATTGGTGTTGTTTGTGGTTATTATTTCACGGGGGAGACAACGCTATTAATGTGGGGGAGAGAAACTCGTACTTGGCTGTGACGGGTAGCACTTCTTAGGACAATTTATTGAAGTGCTACCCTACTTTTCTTATCAACTACCTTAACTTACCAATTCCTACAGTTACTGCTCGCTAGATAATTCATATAATGATGAGTGGTGAAAATAAAAATTTGATCGAGGACGAGCTACATGGCGAGTGTCACGTTAAAAAATGTTTGTAAAGCGTATGGCGACGTATTGATTTCTAAAAACGTAGACCTGGAAATACACGAAGGTGAATTCGTTGTTTTCGTAGGTCCATCAGGCTGTGGTAAATCTACCCTGCTACGTTGCATTGCCGGTCTTGAAGACATTACTTCAGGTGATTTGTATATTGGTGACGAGCGCATGAATGACGTTGAACCATCCAAACGTGGTGTTGGTATGGTATTCCAGTCTTACGCTTTATACCCTCACTTAAACCTTTATGACAACATGTCATTTGGTCTAAAGCTGGCCAAAGCAGACAAAGCAGAGATTGACAAACGTGTTGAGCACGCAGCAGAGATCCTCCAACTAGGTCACTTGCTTGAGCGTCAACCAAAAGCACTTTCAGGTGGTCAACGTCAACGTGTTGCGATAGGTCGTACACTGGTTTCACAACCAAACGTGTTCCTGCTGGATGAGCCTCTGTCTAACCTTGACGCGGCACTGCGTGTCAACATGCGCTCTCAAATTACTAAACTACAACGCCAATTAGGCTGTACCATGATTTACGTAACGCACGATCAGGTAGAAGCAATGACAATGGCGGATAAGATCGTCGTCCTGGATGGGGGTTATGTTTCTCAGGTTGGTAGGCCTCTTGAGCTGTACCATTACCCACAAAACCGCTTCGTTGCTGGCTTTATCGGTTCACCAAAAATGAATTTCATGAGTGTTTTCATTGAAGAAGCCGAAGCAGAACGCGTCAAAGTTCAGCTATCTAACGGCGTATCATTCTGGATTCCGGTTGACGGCACAACCGTAAACCGCGGAGACCGTATGTCTTTGGGTGTCCGTCCAGAGCACTTACTGTCAGCTTCTGAAGCGGACGCAAGCATCCACGGTGAAGTAATGATTGTAGAGAAGTTAGGCAACGAAACTCAAGTATACCTAAACCTTGACGGTGCAGATGCTGACGTTATATTCCGTCAACCAGATACGCTCGCTGTCGACCTGGGTGATAAATTAGAAATTGGTATTCCTGCACATCGTTGCCACCTATTCCACAGCGATGGTCGCGCATGTCGACGCCTATTTAAAGAAAACGGTGTAGACGTCGAACAATCGAACAACTAATTCTACCAATCCCTCTCAATCGAGAGGGATTTTTATATCTAACCGTATAACACATAAATATGCACTAAAATCACCCGTTGCAATGTACCTAATTAAAGAATCCCTCAACTAATCCATTATTTTCTTGCTCAAAAATTAGTTCATTAGGCCACTGCTTAATAAAACCTTAGTCTAGATATTCAGTCTAATTTCATCATACTTTTACTCATCCCTTTGTTCTGAGTACCAGCTTTATCCTAAGCCTAGGACTGAGCACTAAGTTTAAATTTCATTCTTAATTCCACTTACCTTTAGAAGATGAATTTTTAAAATTAATTTCGAATTTAACTGTTAGAACAGTAAAAATTCCTTGGAACATCTTGAACACTAATTAAAACGTTTACGGCACAACCACGGGGCAATAGCTCCAATGGCGGTAGCACGTCAGAAGGGAATCTAGGTAATGAAATACAAAGGACTTATTCGTTCTCATGAAGCAGAGTTCGCTTTTTTATATCGCATCACCGATCTTACCGTCATTGTCTTATTTATGCTGCTCCTGGTCTTAGAGGGAACACATACCACACTAGACAAGGATTACGTCATACTATCATTTGTTGCTGGTATCTCATTTTTACTGATGGCTGAGAGCGGGAGTCTTTATCGCTCCTGGCGTACCAGTTCATTCAAGGCACAAGCGTTCATTACCTGTATGTCCTGGTTAATTACCGTGACACTACTGTTTGCGGTTCTTTACTTTTCTGAAGTGTATCCATTGTTTGATCGCAGTATTTTAGGCCTCTGGGTAACCATTACTCCGCTGTTGCTTTTAGGGTGGAGACTGACCTTCCGGATGGGGTTAGCGTACTTGCGAACAATGGGGTTAAATACGCGTACTGCCATCATTATCGGCCAAACCCCGCACGGTATTACCTTAGCGAACGAGATTCAAAATCATACCGAGCATGGTGTGTTGTTTGATGGATTCTACGACGAACGTTCTACAAAACGACTGCCCCACTCCCAATACCCAATTAAGGGCCCTGTTGACCAAGCGCTGGAAAGAGCAAAAAAAGGCGAAGTAGATTATGTCTATATTGCGATGCCAATGCATGCGAATGAGCGTATTGCTGCGCTTCTTAATCAGTTCTCTGACACTACTGCGAACACGTACCTAATACCGGATTTCTTTACCTATAATTTGTTGCATTCTCGTTGGGATCAGATTGGGCAGGTGCAAACTCTCAGCGTTTTCGATACGCCTTTTGCCGGTATTTCCTCTTGGATAAAACGCCTTGAAGATATCATTTTCTCAAGTCTAATTTTGATCTTAATCGCCCCAATACTTATTGCTATTGCGATCGGCATTAAAGCGACATCCAAAGGGCCAGTCATCTTTAAACAGCACCGCTATGGCTTAGATGGACGCAAAATAGCCGTATGGAAGTTTCGTTCTATGACCACCATGGATCAAGGTAGCCACATTAAACAGGCAACAAAAAACGATCCACGTATTACCCCGTTTGGAGGGTTTCTACGCCGTACATCACTCGACGAGTTACCGCAATTTTTCAACGTGTTACAAGGCACCATGTCCATTGTAGGTCCTCGCCCTCATGCCGTTGCCCATAACGAAGAGTATCGTCAGATTGTCGACCGCTACATGCTACGCCATAAAGTAAAACCCGGCATTACTGGCTGGGCGCAAATTAACGGTTACCGAGGCGAAACCGATACCCTGGATAAAATGGAAAAACGCGTCGAGTTTGATTTGGAATACATCCACCAATGGTCAGTATGGATGGATATAAAAATCATATTCCTGACGGTATTTAAAGGCTTCACCGGCGCTAACGCTTACTAAGGTAGAGACGATGAAGACGGCAACTCCAATCATTTCGCTACTTTTTTTGCCAATGTTCACTTTGGCAGAACCAATGGCGTATACAACCAGCTCAGGTATTGAATTTATTCCCCAGGTTAAAGCCTTTTATGAAGGCGATGACAACGTGAATAAAGACGAAGAGAACGCGAAGTCCATTAATACTTGGGGAGTAGAGCCAAGCCTGCTTACCCGAATTGAGCGCAACCAGTACCGAGCAAATCTTAGTTATAGATTGAAAGCGGGTTTCTCATCGGATGACAGTAACGATTACGATGATCATACCTTTCAATTCACCAACTTCTTTGAGTTTAACCACCGTAATCGTCTGGTCGTCGATTATCAATTCCGTGCCCAGCATGAATTAAGAGGTGAAAACATTACTGAGGGTAACGGTGACGTAGTTGACTCGCCGATTAGATTCCACCGCAACGATCTAAAAACCAATTACATTTTTGGTTCCGAGAGGGCTAAAGGACGGTTCGAATTTGGCCTTAACTATAGCGACAAAACCTACCAAAACTATCGCGACGGCTTAACGTTCGCACCAAATGCGAAAACCAAATACAACGACTATAAAGCGCCAAGTGCTCACACTGAGTTTTATTTGCGAGCAACGCCAAGAACCTATTGGCTGGTAGGTACTAGACAAATTCAAACCGATTATCAGCACAGCAACCCAGCCATGGCATCCAGAGACAATACAACGGGCTTTTACTATACCGGGGCACAGTGGGAAGTAACCGGAAAAACACAGGGTACTGCTCGACTTGGCTACCAAGTAAAAAACTTTGACAGTAATGAGCGAGAAACTTTTAAAGGCTTCAGTTGGGATATCGGCTTCGAGTGGTTACCTCAAGAGCAAACGCTGATTACGGTAAAAACAACTCAAGCTGCGGTGAATCCAGATCAAGACGGCGACTATAACCTGCAAACACGCTATCGAATTGATTTTAAGCATGACTGGAATAGCTACCTCGCCACAGAGTTAAGATTCTTATACCAAGAAGATGACTACACCGGGGAGCTGCCGGGAATTGCTTCAAGAGATAGTGAACGTTACTCGCTGTCTGCCGGTATCGACTATCAGATCAAACGTTGGATTTTGTTGCAGGCTAACTGGCAATACCAAGATAAAACATCAGACCGAGCTGGTTATAGCTTCCAACAAAATATTTGGACACTAAGCACTCAATTTTCGCTGTAAAAAGGATTTTTAATGAACCCATTAATGAGATTTATTAGCTTGGTTGTATTGCTATTTAGCACGATCGCCACGGCTGCTACGAATGAACAAGATTATCGTCTCGATACCGGGGATACCATTTCGATACAAGTCTATGGGGAAGAAGATCTCTCTATTTTAAACATACTGATCACGTCTGATGGCTACTTTGATTACCCTTATCTTGGCCGAATTAAAGCTATCCAAAAGACGCCTAAACAGATTAAAGATGAAATAGAGACCGGGCTAAAAGGCGATTACCTCATTGACCCTAAAGTGATGGTAACCATCAATAACTTCCGGCTTTTTTACGTTAATGGTGAAGTACGTAAGCCCGGAGGGTTTGAGTATCGTCCTGGATTAACGATAGAGAAAGCAATCGCGTTAGCTGGCGGACTCACCGACAGAGCATCACGCAAGGGAATTAACCTCACCAAACACAATACTGGTAACACGGTAGAAAATGTCGATATGCAGCTAAATGTTGAGCCTGGTGACATTGTATTTATTGATCAAAGCTTCTTCTAAGTGACAGGTAATCAAATGAACGGAACTCACCCAAACCACTTCCCGATGAACAAAGTAGAACTGATCCGCTTTGGTCATCACTTTAATACGCTAAAAAAGAACTGGTTGAGTATTGCTGCTTTTACCTTGATTTTCTCTTTAGCCTGCACTTGGCATATCTACTCGAAAACATCGATATACCAAGCAACAGCAACGCTATTAATTCAAGAAGAGCAAAAAAGCGCCTTGTCCATAGAAGAGGTCTATGGCGTGGATACCACCAAGAAAGAATACTTCCAAACTCAAGTGGCGATTTTACAGTCAAACCATATTGCAGATAAAGTGATCCAAAGCCTGAATCTGACGCAGTACCCCGAGTTCACCAGTACAGGTGGCCTAAAACAAACGATTGATGAAATAAAATCAATCCCGCTGGTCCAAGACTTGCTAAGCGTTGCTCCAAGCCCAACAGAAACAGCCCAGTACTCAGACACCTATTATCGGGCACTACAAACATTCAAAGACAAGCTCGAGATCGAACCTGTCCGCAATACGCAAATGGTTAAGATCCGTTTTCGCTCAGCAGATCCAAAACTTGCCACACAAGTCGCAAATGCAGTCGGGCAAGCCTATATCGATGCGAATTTTGAAGCGAAATTAGTCATCACACAAAATGCTGCAACCTGGCTGACCAACAACTCGCAAAAATTGGAACAGCGTCTGAGAGATTCAGAACAGGCTCTGCAAAACTTCTTATTGCAAGAGGGACTGATTGATATCAACGGTATCGATGAAATCTACGCCAATGAGCTGGAAGAGCTCAATCGAAAGCTCAATACGGCGGTTAATAATCGGATTGAAGCTCAGTCTTTGATCCAGCTTCTCAGACGAAAATCATCACAAAGCTTAGATAGCCTGCTATCGATAGATGAGTTTGCCAATCAAGTACAGATTCGTGACCTGAAACTTTCAGAGGCTCAAGCTGAGAAGAACTTATCCGAACTGGCACAGCGTTACGGACCGAAGCACGATCGTATGATTCAAGCGAGAGCACAATTAGATTCGATCCAAACCAGAACCCAGCAACTCATTCGTGAAGTTTCATTCAGTAAACAGCAAGACTTACTGGCAGCAAAATCTCAGGAAGACATGCTGCGTTCAGAGTTAGATCGCAAGAAAACAGAATTCCAATCATTGGGCTCACAAAAGGCACGTTATGAACAACTTAAACGTGAAGTTGAATCCAACAAATCGCTCTACGAAGCATTCTTAAACCGAGAAAAAGAGACCAGCGCCACCAGTGACTACAAAAATGTCACCGCTCGCTTCACAGACAAGGCCATGATCCCTTTGTTTCCTATCGCGCCACAAAGAATGAAGCTAGTATTCATTGCTACGTTATTCGGCTTCGCGATTGCCTGTGCATTAGTCATCATTTTAGAAACATTGCGTGAAGTAATCAGAACCGCGTCTGATGTTCAGGAAAAGCTGGGCGTAACCTGCCTGGGTACCATCCCTATGGTTAAGAACCGTCGTTTACGTAAAAGTGGGATCACCTACACAGCTTACCTGGATAAAGATGAAAAACTGTTTAGTGAAGCGTGTCGCTCAATAAGAACTTCACTTTTACTTAAACTGACTAACACGAAACAGAAAATATTGCCTTTCACTTCCGCGATTCCAGAAGAAGGAAAAACGTCCACCAGCATTAACATGGCGGCCTCTTTCTCGACAATGGAGAAAGTACTGATCATTGATTGTGACCTGCGCAAACCTTCGTTGGCAAAAAGATTCGACATTGCCGATTCTCAACCAGGGTTAAGCAACATACTCACCATGGATACAGCGATTAAAGACTGTATTGTTAGGGTTGAAGACGCGAAGCTAGATGTTTTGCCTGCTGGATTAATTCCACCAAACCCACAGGAACTGTTAGCCTCGGCACGATTTAATAAGCTATTAGATTACTTTCAGGAAAAGTATGACCGAATCATCATCGACACTCCGCCACTATTGTCTGTGAGCGATGCACTGATTTTAGGTCTATACGCTAATGGACTGATTACCGTCATCCGCGCAGAGTCTACCAAAGCACAGCTGGTTAATGTTGCGTTATCCAAACAATTACAACATTCCGTACCATCTCTTGGCGTACTTATTACACAAGCAAAATCTAAGCAAGGGGAAGCTCTATATGTCCAGAAATACGCCTACTAGACAACCAGTATCTTGGTACCAAGCGCTGAAACGTCAGGAGCAGCCTGTACTGATCTACCAAATGGGCAAGGTGGGCTCCAGTGCGCTCGAAAAGTCGATCGATGGCTCGATTCATCTGCACGATCTTATGTCCATTGCCGCGTCACAACAAATATCGCCGGTAAGAGCACAGCTGCACAAACCAACAACGAACTACGTCAAGCGGTTACTAAAACGTGCCATTGTAACCAACATGCTAAAACGTAAACAGCAAGTACGTATTATCTCGATGGTCAGAGAGCCGATTGGTAGAAACATATCCATGCTTTTTCAGTCACTGCCATTTTGGACAGCGGATAAATACCTCAAAGATGACAGCGCTGTACGTTCAGAGCGCCCGCAACTGCTTCATGAGACTTTTGAGAAGCATGTCAATCATCACTATCCTCTTGAGTGGTTTGATAACGAAATCAAAGCACTCACAGGAATAGATGTCTTTATTCACCCTTTTGATCATGAACTGGGTTATCAAACCTACCAAAAGGGAAACTTCTCCCTGATGGTGATTAGAACCGACAAGTTGGATCAATCACAGCAGGCGATCAGCGAATTTTTGCAGCAAGAGATCGAAGTGACCCATGACAACCAATCGGAAAATAAGTGGTACTCACCACTTGCTGCCGAGTTCAAAAATTCATACCAGCTCAAACCAGAGTTTGTTGACGAGATGCTTTCTTCAAAGCTTGCGATGCACTTTTTTACGAGTTCTGAAATAGCCAACATTAAGAACAAGTACTCACAAAAATAGTTTGGTAGAGACATGAAAATATTACATATCATTAATGACTTATCTAACAATGGAGGCGCTCAACGCTTTCTGGTTGACCTTGTCGTTAAGCACAAACCACACTACGAAGTAAAAATACTGGTTCTTCATAAAGACAATGATTTCGAGACGCAGTTAGATGAAAATGGGGTCAGTTGCTACTATTGGTCTTCCCTGTCGATCAAAGAAAAATGGGCTTTGTTACGCTGGCCCAACTTGATCCATAGCCACTTATTCCCTTCAATATATGTCGCTTTATTAGCGATTGGTAAGAAACGGGTGCAAACAGAACACAACACGACGAACAGGCGCAGAGATTACCCTGCCTTTAAGTTTATGGAATACCTGATGTACCAACAACATCAGAAAACGATTTGTATCACCAATAAAGTTAAAGAAGAGTTGATCCGGTTTTTGCCGAGATACAAGGATCGCTATGACGTTATTTATAATGGTGTCGACTTAAACCGTTTCTCCAGACAAGCGAAATTCTACAGCAGAATTACACCAGATAATCCAATTAAAATCGGGATGGCAGGCAGGCTGCATGGCTATAAAGACCACTCGACTCTCATACAAGCCGTCGCTAAATTACCCGAACATTACCACCTTCATTTAGCGGGTGACGGTGATAAAAAGCAACAGCTGCAAAATTTAGCACAACAATTACATTGCGCTCACCGCGTACACTGGCATGGTGTCATCTCAGATGTTCCAACCTTTCTTTCTAAACTTGATGTATATGTTCAATCTTCAATTATTGAAGGATTTGGACTGGCCGCCGTGGAGGCGATGGCAGAGGGACTGCCCGTGTTGGGGTCAAATGTTCCCGGATTAGATGAAGTGATTGGTAATGACTCCTACTTATTCGAACTCGGAAACGCTCAGGAATTAGCCGATAAAATTGAGATAATTTGCAGTAACCAAGCTCATTATGAGATGGCTACTCACTTTTTTGTCGAACGTTGTAAATCTTTTACTCTGGAGCAATTCAGAGAGAGCTATTACAAGGCTTATGATGAACTCTATGCCAGCAAATAATCACATCCCCTTGCTCGCTGCGGTTACCTTAGCACTCTTCTTCGCGCCGGTAAAAATCCAAGCTGGAGGTATCGCACTGGCACCAAGTGATATCGCCAGTCTTCTTTCACTCGGATTAAGTGCGCTTGTTGTCATGGAAAGTAAAGCACGCAAGTTAATCCATCCGTGTATTGGGTTTGTACTGCTGTTTACCGGTTATGTGTTTATTAACGGCTTACTTAACCGTGTTCCGTTGATGCCGCTCATTACCGAAACCGTTCAGTGGGTAGCCATTCTTAGTCTACTCGGATTAATGTTCGCATACGGTGCTTTCGATGATGACCGCGTCATGGTGTACTTTTCTTATATTCTCTTCGTTATTTGCTGTCTGGTTGCCGCTTGGCATTTTGCCCAAGGTTATCAAAGTGGATTCAAGCTTCTTGGGGTCAGTAAGTATGGTTTTGGCCTGCTCTGCTCGTTGCTCTATTTATATCGAGACAAAATTCGCGCCTTTCATATATTGATGTTGATTGCTCTGGTGTTACTCGTTTTGTCACAAGAGCGAAAAGCCCTACTTGGTTTTTGTTTATTGTTTATTTTGGATCAGCTTTTCATTAAGGGTTTGATGAAAAAAGCCGTCAGTGAAACGTATACCTGGACCATTTTACTGACTCTGAGCTTCGTCGTTTTAGCTGCCGTTTCCATCACACTGTATGTCGGTTTCGACGCGTTAGCTGACCAATTAGAGTTTACCCAAAAAGACATTTTGTTTGCCAATCAAAGCGAAGCAAGGTGGGTGTCCAATCTGCACCGAAAACTTCTGCTCGCCAATGGTTTCGACATTCTGCAGCAGCATCCAATCTTAGGTGTTGGAGCCAAAATGCTTCCCAACTTCATGGTCAATTATTTTAACTATCCAGAATTGGCGATTTACACCCACAACTTTGTCCTTGATACCGCGATTGAGTATGGGTTACTGGGTATAGCATTATTGTTCGGCGGGTATTTTTTATTCATCCAATTTTGCTTCCACAGCTTAAACGAAAACAGAAAAAGTCTGCTACTCGCAGCGTACGCGCTGGTTATGGTCTGTTTCGTCGCGGTCAATACCACGATCATTTTAATCCTATTACTGCCAGTAATGATCAGCGTGAGGCCCAGCGAAGAATCCGACAGCATCCCATCACATTCGGTAAATAAAGCCACGAACTTTAATAATCAAGGACTTGATCAATGAAATATTCCATCTCTCGACAATTTGAGAAAAACCGAGAACTTCGGGCTGACAACTTCGTCTTGGTTTACCAAATGGGCAAAGTGGGCTCATCTTCCATCGAGCACACACTAGGAGAACGTAAAATCCCGAGTTACCACATCCATACCTTTGATGATCATGAAGAGTTTCACATGTATTACAACAAACAAGATGTGAAGAAGTTCTTCGATTTTAAAAACCGCGCGTTCTATCGCTTGGTACTCAACCAGAGAAAGCGGATTTTGCAAAAACGCGAACAGATAAAAATCGTCACTTTAGTACGTGATCCTATCGCTACCGTACTGTCTCGTTTTTTCCAGGATCTTCATTTGCAGTTTATCGAAGGTAAAAAGAACGAAGCAATCCACAACGACATGGACGTGACCTATCAGCACTTGGAAAACTGCTTCGACAATTACATTAACCTTAACTATTTCGCTAACTGGTTCGACAACGAACTAAAACGTAACTTCAAAATCGATGTCATGAGTCAACAGATTGATAGCACTCAGCCTTTCTTTACCTTCAACAATAACCAGGCAGAAGTGCTTTTAATTAAGTGTGAAAAGCTCAGCTTATTAGACCAGGAGATCGGTCAATTTTTAAATGTCGATAATTTTGAGTTAAAGAATAGCAACGAAGCGAAGAACAAATGGTATTCAAACATCTATCAGTATTTTAAGCAGCAATACGATTTTTCCAAATTGTTCTACATGTACGACTTGCCGCTTTATCAACATGTTTACTCAGTTCAAGAGCGGGACGCCTTTAAGACTAAATGGCAGCAAACCCCGGGAACCAAAACATCATGAAAAAAGTCCTACATATAACCGAATCTTTTGGCGGTGGTGTTCAAACTGCACTTTATAGTTACGCGCACTCTTCCCGTCATGAACCTTATCAGCACTTTCTGGTCGCCAGAGCTCGCGAAAATGATTTAACCAATGACAGCAGCCACGATGTATTTTCGCGGGCTCAATGGGTGAAGGGTGGGCTACTGCAGTTCATTAAAGATGCGAACAAAACCATTGACCAAATCAAGCCAGATATTGTCCACCTACACTCGAGTAAAGCGGGCTTTTTAGGGCGTTTTTTGAATCTCAATAACGCCCGGTTAGTGTATACGCCCCACTGCTATGCATTTGAGCGGGAAGATATTTCCGGCGTTGCTCGACGGCTTTATAAAGCACTAGAAAGAGTTCGATTGAATAAAATCGATGTTGTCGCAGGGTGTAGTCAGCGTGAGTGCGATTTAGCCATCAGTATTGGGGCGAAACGTGCTGAGTTACTTAATAATTATGTCTCTTATCAAAGTGAAGAGCGCAAAAACCGGGATAACTCCGCTGCATTAAAACTGGTCATCCTTGGCCGCGTCGCGCCTCAGAAAGACCCTCAGTTTCTGATTGATACCCTTTCCCACCTTGATGTCGCAACACTCAATCGTCAGTTGGATATCACTTGGATTGGGGGTGGCGACCAAGAACTTGAGCAGCGTTTAAAAGACCAAGGCGTACACGTCACTGGCATGCTTCCTCGTGATGAGGTCGTCAAGCAGTTAAAAACATCAGATATTTATTTACACACTGCCGCTTGGGAAGGGATGCCGTTAACGATCCTTGAGGCCGCGAAGCTCCATCTCCCCATGGTCATCCGTCTGATTGGCGCAACAAAAGATCTGAACTATCCCTTCTTGGCGCAAACCCCAGAAGAAATGGCAAAACAGCTGACTCACTGTATCAACCACTATCACGATATAGATTTTGACCAATACACGACTGAATTGAATCACATGTTCAGTGAAGAAAAACAGCGTCTTGCTCTAAACAGCATCTACAGTTAGAGAGTTTACATGTTTCAAGCGATTCAACAAAAAAGACTATCAGCCCCTAGCGAGCAAAAAAGTTTGCTTTCACTTGGTTTAAAAACTGCGCTCACCAAAGTCTGCGGCGCACTATTTGCGTTTCTTCTCGCCGTCATGGTATCGCGAACCACAGATGCGTCGACCGCTGGCCAGTTTTTCTTCTTATTTAATCTGGTATCGCTGACCGCGATTATTTCTCAGTTGGGTTTTGACGTAGCCTTGGTGAGATATAACGCCATTGCATTCAGCGGCAACGATGTTCAACAACAAAGCGATAATTACAAAACAGCGCTGTTCCGAAGTCTTGCATTTTGTCTCCCTGCAGGGCTGGTGCTGTGCTCCGGATTTTATCTATTTCCGGACACCGTCAATAAGACCGGAGCCCCGTTAACCGCCGTTGCGATCGCCTTACTCTGTGTGCCATTTTTAGTACTTGGCCAAACCAATAGCAGAGTCTTGCAAGCGAGTAAGAATGTGCTCTCCTCCCTATTTGCTCTGCAATTAGGCGTGAGTATGTTGATGGTGTTTTTTATTGCAACGTTAGCCTTGTTTGATATGCAAAACCTAAATTATTTGATGGCTGCTCTGCTACTAGCATGCGTTATTGTTGCGACAACATCGACGGTAAACTGGGTTAGATCGGGACAATTTCGTAAACCAACGTCAACGCCGAATCGCCAACTCGCTGCTTCAGCCAAACAAGTCTGGATAGGAAGTGTTTTTAACAACATGCTTCAGTGGGGAGGCTTGGTCATCGCCGGTTTCTTCATATCGGCGTCAGAGATTGGCTTATTAGCCGCAGCACAACGAACCTCACTATTGATCGGGTTTGTGCTAATCACGATTAATTTTGTCGTCGCTCCGATGTTTGCGTCTCTGTATAAAGAAGGTGAAATGGGCAAATTACGTAACCTTAGCCGAATGGCATGCCGGATGAACATTGCTGCCGCATTAATTCCAGTGTTGATTTGTACGCTTTTCCCTGTATTTGTACTGAATTTTTTTGGCGAAGAGTTTATCGCTGCCGCCCCACTTCTAATCGTACTCTCTCTCGGTCAATTAATTAACGTCGCCACTGGATCGGTGGGATTTCTGCTTTTGATGAGTGGGCATGAACGAACCATGAAATACATCACCATCGGATCTGGAACCATCTCCATTTTGCTATTGATCGCTTTATGCTATAGCTATGGCGTCATCGGTGCAGCTTGGGCAATGGCAATCGGTATGGCGATACAAAACCTTGCCGCACTGTACTTTGTTAAACGTTATTTAGGTTTCTTTCCAGTAGGTTAGTTATGTCACCAATGATTGCACGCATCAGTTTTTGCTTCGTATCGCTCCTGACTGTTACCCTTTCGCTTTGGAAAAGCTCCGATTTGAGTCATGCGACCTACCTCAATATGGAGCATTATGTCGGTGGCTCAACGACGCTCCATTTTACGTTCAGCCTGTTAATTAGCTTTTTTGCGGTGTTTACCTTTCCCCGCTTTGCCAGTTCTAACAAAACGGATACTTTTGGTGTTCGCCTTTTGTTGTGTCTGCTACTGATGACTTCTTTGGAGGAATTTAGCCAGTTTTTTATTGCTAACCGTACGTTTAGCGTCGGCGACCTCAGCACTAACTGGAGCGGCATATTACTTGGTTACTTTTTCGCGAAAGGGCTGTATATCATAAGAAAAGGCTAAATTGGTGAGGTTTCGCCAACAGAGGATTGACAAGCCACACACTGAAATATGCACCTCGAGGTTATATAATGCAGTCAAATAACCTTGAGAAGCGAGCACAACATGTCATCTCATCCAACAACCATTACCTTTTTTGAATTTCTGACCCCTTTGATCAGATCGGGCAAAAAAACCATCACGATACGAGATAAGTCAGAAAGTCACTACATCCCAAATACCGAAGTGGAAGTCTTTACTTTAGAGACTAACCGCAAGGTCTGTGACATCAAGATCCTATCGGTAAATCCACTTAACTTTGATGAAATCAACGAGTTCCATGCTGAACAAGAAGCCATGGAGTTACCAAAGTTAAAGCAACTGATTCGGGAGATTTACCCTGATACTGACTCACTTTTCGCTATTGAATTCGAGTTAATTAAAATAAACTAGACGACTGGTCTAATTTTAATTATAGTACGTCCCATGAACGCAAAGACTAACGACACACGCCAACATATTCTCGAGGTCGGATACGAGTTAATCGTAACCCGAGGCTTTACGAGCGTTGGACTTTCCGAGCTTCTAAAAACGGCAGCAGTGCCAAAGGGCTCGTTTTACCATTACTTTAAATCCAAAGAGCAGTTTGGTGAGGCTTTGATTGAGGCTTACTTTGATCGCTATTTCCACAAGTTAGATGAGCTCTTTACCAATACTGATCGCAACGGATACCAACGTCTGATGAGCTACTTTGAGGAATTTGCGAAAGTCGAAAACAATGTGTGTAATGCGAACAAATGCCTGTTAGTTAAACTTAGCGCTGAAGTGTCAGACCTTTCCGAACCAATGCGACTTGCACTGCGTCGTGGAGCCGACAAATCAATTCAAGCCATCGCGGACTGTATTGATGTTGGCATTCAAGACGGATCGATTGCAAATGGTGACAGCGCTTTGTTAGCAAGGCAACTCTACTACCTTTGGAATGGTGCAAGCTTACTCAACAAGCTGTATCAAGATCAGACGGCACTGACGCAGAGTCTGACCTATACTCAAGATCTATTGCAGAATACACGCACTTTATCGTAAGTGTCTTCAACGCATTAAGAGAACAAACCTATAAGTGTCTGTTTGAGGCTAGCCTTCTGCAGACACAAAATACTTTCCCGCTCTCACAGCGGGATATTTTGCAACAAAAACTAGACGACCGGTCTAATTCAAGGTGAAAATAACATGACAGACGCACTTAACCGCAGAATCGTACTTGCATCACGTCCACACGGTGCACCAACAACTGAAAACTTTAGACTGGAAGAAGTGGTAAAGCCAGTGCCAAAAGATGGTGAAATGTTGTTAAGAGCCGTTTACCTGTCACTAGACCCTTATATGCGCGGTCGTATGAGTGATGCTGAATCTTACGCGGCCCCTGTTGAGATTGACGACGTCATGGTCGCGGGTACCGTGTCTCAGGTAGAAGTTTCCAACCACCCAGATTATGAAGTTGGTGAGTGGGTGCTTGCTTATACTGGCTGGCAAGATTACGCCATTTCAACAGGCGAAATGGTCATTAAATTGGGCAAAAATCCGCAAAACCCTTCATACGCCCTAGGCGTAGCAGGTATGCCAGGCTTTACGGCATACATGGGCTTGCTTGATATCGGTCAGCCAAAACCAGGTGAGACTATCGTCGTTGCCTCAGCAACCGGCCCCGTTGGCTCAACGGTCGGTCAAATTGCAAAACTTAAAGGCTGTCGCGTAGTCGGTATTGCCGGTGGTGAAGATAAATGTCGCTATGCTAAAGAAGAACTTGGCTTCGATGAGTGTATTGATCATAAAGCCGACGATTTCGCGCAACAATTGGAAAATGCGTGTGACAACGGCATCGATGTTTACTTTGAAAACGTTGGAGGCAAGGTGTTTGACGCCGTTATGCCGCTGCTGAATGTAAACGCTCGTATTCCTGTATGTGGTTTGATTTCTCAATACAATGCGACCGAGCTTCCACAAGGTACAGACCACCTGCCACTACTGATGGTTAACATTCTGACAAAGAGAATCAAAGTTCAAGGATTCATCATTTTTGATGACTACGGACACCGTTACGATGAATTTGCGCAAGACATGAACCAGTGGTTGGCAGAAGGAAAGATCCAATACCGTGAACAACTCGTACAAGGTCTGGAAAATGCACCTGATGCGTTCATCGGTCTGCTCGAAGGAAAAAACTTCGGCAAAGTTGTTGTACAGGTAAACAACCCTCTGTAAATATAGGATAAAGAATGATTAAACTTCACCATCTCAATCAGTCTCGCTCGAAACGCATTATCTGGTTACTCGAAGAGCTTAATGTGAGCTACGAAGTCGTACCGTATACACGTGACAAAGTGACTTTTTTGGCTCCTCCAGAGCTTAAAAGTGTGCATCCACTAGGTAAGTCACCAGTGATCGAAGATGACGGTGAAATCATCATTGAATCAGGCGCAATTACAGAGTATCTGATCGAAAAGTACGGCGATGGTCAACTTACTCCAGAACGCGGAACGAAAGCTCATACGCAGTACTTGCAGTGGATGCACTTTGCTGAAAGTTCGGCGATTTTACCAATATTGCTCAAAGTCTTTGTAAGCAAAGAACCAACTCAAACAGAGTTCTTATCAGGCTATGCAGATAAAGAAACCATGAGTGTTTTGAGTTACTTCGAGCAAGCTTTGGAAGAGAAAACCTATCTGGTCGAGGAACGCTTAACCGGGGCAGACATCATGATGTCTTTCATCGTGGAATTGGTACATAAGTTTGGCATGAGCAAACATTTTCCTAATATTGAAAGTTATGGAAACCAACTTGCCACTCACGAGGGGTTCTCAAAAGCAGAACAGCTCGAAGTCAAATACGCTTAACTTTGGCCTTTTGGTGTAAGCGACACACCCAATAGGCTCATACTCAATCATCACCGAGATGCTTGGTTCACAGAAACGAATTGCCTCACAAAAGCAACGGCTCTCTGAATCAAGCACTCGTTTTTAGCAACTGGCTATCCTTACGCTTCAACATCCATTTCACTCTTAAATTCAAGCAGTTCAACATAGTACTTTTCTGATTTCATCCAGTTCTGGAACATAGTCACCGACTATCAATTCAATAAGTACAATCCGCTTTCCACCAGAATCTATCCATAATAATCTTCCCTACAAGCCCTAAGTTAATACCAATAAAAAGAGGTGCTTTACGCACCTCTAATTCGTAAGGAGATAAGTATGATTAACTTCGACTTCTTTAAGCTCTTCGATACTCAAGAGTTGTTTATCTATTACTAGGGCCTGTTAACCTTTAGCCACGGCTTTAATAAGTACCGAGGTATCCATACGTCCAAGACCGTCAAGCTGTAAGTCAGCGTATTGTTCATCAACCATTTGGGTTAACGGAAGCTGCAAACCAACACGCTCAGCCTCTTTAAGACAGAACCCTAGATCTTTGCGCATCCAGTCAATCGCGAAGCCAAAGTCGAATTTATCTTGCGCCATGGTCTTGGCACGGTTTTCCATTTGCCATGACCCAGCAGCACCATGTTTCAGTGTTTCGACAACTTGTTCAATATCTAAACCAGATTTTTGAGCCAGTAGCAGTGCTTCACTCAAGCCTTGCAGTACGCCGGCAATACAAATTTGATTGACCATTTTGCATCGTTGCCCCTGGCCATTCTCACCCAGCAACGTAATTTGTTTAGCGTAGACATCCATCGCAGGCGCAACCTGTTCAAAGACATTCGAGTCACCGCCACACATGATGGTTAGAACACCATTTTCAGCACCCGCCTGACCACCAGAAACTGGGGCATCGATAAAATGATTACCAACCTTAGTGCAAGCGTCCGCCAGTTCGACAGCCAAATCTGCTGAAGTCGTGGTGTGATCGACTAATACCGCGCCCGGTTTAAGACCAACCAGAAGCCCTTCTTCGCCATAAACCACACTACGAACGTCATCATCATTGCCTACGCAAGTAAATACGATGTCACATCCTTCTGCCGCTTGTGCAGGTGTTTCACAGGCAACACCGTTGTATTCTTCTGCCCACTGGTCAGCTTTCGTTTTTGTGCGGTTGTATACTTTGGTTTCGTAGCCAGCTTTACTCAAATAGCCTGCCATTGGGTAGCCCATTACACCCAAACCAATAAATGCTACACGTTGTTTTTCCATTGCCTGCTTCCCTAATCAACTGAATTTAAATCTTTTGTAACATGCTACTAAAGAATTCTGCTTTTTACTCGTAATTTATCTCTGATTTTCACAAAGGAAACTGCATGCTTGAAGGACAGAATCAATGCTGTAAACACGCGACCAGTTTAAATTGGCGAGAAATAAAGTGTGACTTATGTCAGAATACCCCATCACTCAACAAACCGGCAAAGTAATGAATTATCACGCTGCTATTTTTGATATGGACGGTTTGCTTCTTGATACTGAACGCGTCTGTATGCGCGTGTTCCAAGAGGCCTGCGAAGTACAACAACTTCCTTTTTACACGGAAGTATACCTGTCAATCATCGGACGTAATGCCGCAGGTATTGAAGCCATTTTCCGCAAAGCTTATGGAAATGATCTGGACCGCCTGCATCAAGAATGGCGAACCCGTTACAACGCTGTAGTCAAGCACCAGGCGATTCCTGTAAAAGAGGGAGTCGTAGAGCTGCTAGAATGGCTGAAAGAGCAGAGTTTGCCTATCGCAGTTGCGACGTCGACAGCTAAGGATGTCGCTAAGATCAAACTTGAACTGGCAGGATTGAGCAAATATATCGACAACCTGACGACAGGTTGTGAAGTAAGCAATGGTAAACCTGACCCGGAAATCTACTTACTTGCTGCCAACAGACTGAATGTTGAACCGACTAAGTGCCTGGCTTTTGAAGATTCAAACAATGGTGTGCGTGCTGCTGTCGCCGCTAATATGTCGACTTATCAGATCCCAGATTTGGTAGAGCCATGTGACGAAGTACGCCAATTCGGTCACTCTATCGTCCCTTCGCTACACGATGTGCTGAAAGAATTGAAGCAAACTCGATAACACACCTGCTCTTCACAATAAGCTCAGCCTAATGGTTGAGCTTTTTTCATTTTTCGCTTAATACCAAATCACCTGCTATTTTTTATCTGTCTCTTATTTTGTGCAGTTTCCACTCGCAATGCTTCATGTGATCAATCATAGAGATGAATGAGTATAAGTTTGCAACAAAGTGTCAACGTACCGCTCACAGCACAGTTTTACGCTATTAACTCGTTGATAATGAGAACTATTGGTTCATATGAAACCAGTCAGCCAAAAATATAAAATGGAGAGTGTTATATGTCTTTACGTTTATTAGCAGCAACTTTTGCACTTGTTGGGGTAAGCTTTGGCGCGCAAGCCAGTGCCGAGTGTGAGGTATCACTAGATGCTAACGATATGATGCAATTTTCAGAGAAAACCTTGAGTGTTCCGGCAACGTGTAGTGAAGTCACTTTGACTCTGAACCACACAGGTAAAATGCCAGCACAGTCAATGGGTCACAACGTTGTTATTGCAGATACAGCGAATATTCAGGCAGTTGGTACCGACGGCATGAATGCAGGCGCTGATAATAACTACGTTAAGCCAGATGACGAGCGAGTTTATGCCCACACGGACATCATTGGTGGCGGAGAAAGTACAAGCATCACGTTCAGTACAGAAAAAATGACCGCGGGCGGTGACTACTCATTCTTCTGCTCATTCCCTGGTCACTGGGCAGTCATGCAAGGCAAATTTGAATTCAAATAAAAACCTTGTGCCCTAGAATGATGTAAAGATTTAAGGGAAGCTCAGGTCAGGCTTCCCTTTTTAATCGAGACTCAATGCTAGTTCTCAGTTTAGCAGCCTAAAAACATGAAAAGTCATGCCTACAAACCTCTGCTCGTCTTACTCAATGCCGTGCAGTTCCTTCCAGTTTCCCGGGTGTACCACATAACCAAATAACGCGTGTCCGCCATAAACTAACTCGGTACCTTCAGGAATCCAAAGCATCTGTCCGGGGCGAACAAAATGGGTTTCTCCATTTGCGGTCAGTTCAAAACACCCTTCTATGACGAAAACCACTTCATCATAAAGTACCGTCCACGCAACTTCTGCGCCTTCCCACTTAGCAAAACCAACACCAATATTTGGTGAAATCTCCGCGCTGAGCGCTCTTGCTACATAAGCCATGCCAGGAGTATCACCGCGCACGTTGAAGTCGAGTGTTTTGCTATCAACGAGTTTTACTTGCTTCATAATTCACTCCGGCTTTGCCACTTAGCTAATTGAATACGACTCCTCACTCCCATACCCAAAAACGGCTCTGGCGGATTCAGGCTAGGCATACCGGTTACTTGTTGTATGTCATCCAACGATTTGGAGGTTGCCCCCACGGCATAGTCCGCAAGCAAAGTGCCGGATACGGTTCCCCATGCAGCTCCAACGCCGTTATCGCAAGCACTGGCGTAAACACCTTGGTCTAGTTGACCAAAAAAATTGGTGAAGTTACGAGAGATGGCATAAACGCCGCCCCATGTGTGAGTAAACGGTACATCAGCAAGTTCTGGATAACGGGCCAAGAACACTTGACGATGATCTTCTTGAATACTCTGCCTCATTTTGTCACTGACACTTGAGCCATACTTAGGTACGTGTTTGTAAGTATTACGAATCAGTATTCGGCGATCCGCTGTCATACGCAGCGTCGTCCCAGCATGGTCAGCCGGAGTCAGCCCCCAGTTCAGTTCACCACCATAACGCTGCATTTCGGCGTCCGTCAGAGGACGTGTCCAGCTCGCGAACGTCATCACCGGAAGCAGTCGATTTTTCAGGTAGCCAAACTCTCGAGTAAAAATGCTGGTTCCTAGTAACAATTCTGGTGTGCGAACTGAACCTTTATCGCCATGCAACACCCAATTGTCATTCTCTTTACTCAGGCGGCGAATAGGAGAGTTTTCTAGCACTTCTACGTTATCAGGCAAGCTCTCACCCAAGCCGTGAACTAGTGCTGCTGGCTGCATTAAATAGCCACCTGGAGTGTAAATGGCTCGGCTGTAGTAATTTGTACCGAGTACTTTTGCAAGTTCTGCTCGATCCACGTGGAAATACGGTTCGCCCAAGTCTTTCATCAAGTGCTCAAAGTGATCGAGATAAGCCTCGCCCCTTTCTCCAACCGCGCCCTGATATTTACCTTTTGCTGACCACTGGCAATCAATATTGTATTTGCTGATCAAACAATCTAATTGACCGATCGCAGAACGGTTTAACGCCAGTAACTTCTGCTTGTGAGCTGGGTCCGGATGCTCTAGAGAAAACTTATGCGGTAAGTCGATAACAAAGCCAGAATTTCTCCCGGAGGCTCCCTGACCTATGCGCTGCGCATCAATCAAGAGAATTCGTGCATCAGGTTCATGCTCAGCTAAACGTCTCGCGATCGCAAGACCCGCAAACCCAGCGCCCAATACCACGTAATCTGCATTTATATTCCCTTGCAACGAAGGTTTTGCTGGCGTTTTGGGTAGCGCATGATACCAGCCACATGTTGCATCATCGTTTGGTAAATGAATCATTATCGGCCTCCGTTACGCCGCAGATTGTTTTAGTGATAATTGTTCGAGCCAAGGCGAGCGCAGAGACTGGACTTTTCGACCTAGCAGTGCAAATCCAATCATCGAACCTTCCACCGAGTAACACGCTGCTGTTAATTCCTCACCCTGCTTTTCTATGTGCCACTGTCCTTGTGCATTAGGTGCGACAGGGAAGATGGTCAACGGAAGAATCGGTGTTTTCACAATCACTGGTGTTGGCGTTAACGCGATAGGCGTCATTTCACCCAATAGGCTCTTCGCCAGAGACGGAATCATTTGGTTGATAGGCGCAATATACGGCTGCCAGCCTTGTTCGGTTTCAACACAGTCCCCTAACGAGTAAATGTTTTCATCACTTGTCTGGGCAAATTGGTTTACTTTAATGCCGCGGCCAATTTCCAGCCCTGCTTGCTCAGCCAGAGAAACATTAGGTTTAAGCCCCACAGCACTAAGGACCAAGTCCGCGGTGATCTTTTTCCCGCTCGTCAGGTGGAGTTCCGCGCTGGTGTCAGCCATTGGCTCAATTTTCGCAATGCTGTCTTGCAGTAACCACTGTACGCCACGTTCGCTTAGTGCATTTTGTAGTGATTCGCCCAACTGCTGTGGGATCAGGCGCTCCATTGGCCACTGCCCTAAACCAATGACACTGACTTCAAAACCACTTTCAATCAGGTCGTTAGCAAACTCACAGCCAATTAAGCCATCACCCAGAATAGCAATGCGCTTTTTACCTTGAAGTTGAGATCTAAAGCGACGGTAATCGACCAGATCATTGACGCTAACCACGTACGAACGGTCACCTTCAATAGGAATTTCGATCGGTGATGCTCCCGTCGCTAGCACCAGGCGGCTATAACGGTACTGACCAATCGATGTGTGTAATGTTGAGTTAGCGCGATCAATATGCTCGACACGGGTATGTGGGTAAACTCGAATATTTAAACGATGCTCCCACTCCAATGCACTTTCCGTTTGCAGTGCATCACTATTTTTACCCATGGCCAGAGCATTCGAAAGCGCTGGTTTACTGTACAGAGCACCATCGTCACAGGTAAAGACGGTAATCGGAACATTGGCAGACTGAGCTCGAAGCGCCGAAGCCAACTGATAGCCACTATGTCCACTGCCAATAATGACAATAGGATCCGTCGAAAAGACAGGCTGGCTCACTGAAGGAGGAAGTGGTTGATCCAATGGCGTTGAATCCGTACCCGACAAAACAGGCACAACCACCTCTTCTTCAATCACATCACCCGTGATTTCAATCATTTCGAAATCAGCCTTTCCAACCAAGCAATCTGGGCATAACCAATCATCCGGCACATCTTCCCATGCCGTTCCTGGTGCAATCCCATCAGCAGGCCAACCTTGGGCTTCATCGTAAATTAAGCCGCAAATAATACAGAGCCACTTTTTCATCACTTTTTCTCCAACTACCTTGTTCCAATTTCCCGTGCGTGTTCACTACTTACTCATAGAAAAGTGAAAGTTTCATCGCACTCACACCATCTTGTGGTCTGAAATCCAAGAAGGTGTGAGGCGAAGAAATCAGTTACACGTAGGCTAAGCGTCGCTCTATTGCTGCAAACGAATAGCAATGTTGCGCGTATGGACATAGCTATAAATCGCTTCTTGCCCTTTTTCTCGTCCAAAACCGGACAGCCCAACACCGCCAAATGGGGTTTCTATGCCACCAGCAAACCACTCGTTAATGAACACTTGTCCGCCACGTAGCTGTTGAGCAACGCGCAAGGTTTGGTTCATGCTCTCACCAAATACACCAGCAACTAAGCCAAACTCTGTACCATTGGCCATTGCCACAGCTTCTTGCTCGGTTTCAAATGGCATGACCACCAGTACAGGACCAAACACTTCTTCCTGCGCAATACGCATGTCTGGAGTGGCTTCAATGACTGTCGGCGCGACAAAGTAGCCAGACAAATCCGGTGCATAACCACCTGTAAGGATGTTCGCGCCATCTGCTCGTGCTTGCTCGATCATTTCCAGCACTCGTGCTTGCTGATCAGCAGAAACCAACGGTGTGATATCAGGCTGGCTTTCGCCTTGACCAATTGAAAGTCCTTCAGCCATTGATACCACTGCGGCTTTCACTTCTTCATAACGGTCTTTGTCAACCAGCAATCGAGACATAGCCGAACAAACCTGACCGGCATTAAAGTAGATACCGACCTGGACGCTTTTCAGTAGTAAGTCCAGATTGACATCTTTCAGTGCGATAGCCGCCGATTTACCACCCAGTTCCATTACCGATGGCGTTGCTCTGTGCGCCGAATCTTTTAGAATTCGCTGGCCAGTTGGAACCGAACCAGTAAAGACGATTTGGTCGACCTCCTGGTGCTGCACTAAGTGACTACCAATCACTGAGCCTTTACCACAAAGCAAGTTGATGGTGCCTTTCGGAAAACCGGCTTTTTCGATGGCTTTAATCAGTAAGGTCATTGCCAGTGGTGAAATCTCTGGCGATTTAATCACTACTGCGTTACCGGCAGCTAAAGCGGGCGCGAGCGAACGCGCACAAATGGATACCGGAAAATTCCAAGGCACTATCTGTACACTTACGCCAAACGGCACATATTGCGTAAAGTCGACATAATCTTTCCCCAGTGGGATTGAAGTGCCTTCTAGTTTGTCCGCCATGCCTGCGTAGTATTCGAAATAACGTGCCGATTCGATGAACTCATCTTTTGCGTCTTGTAATGATTTGCCATTTTCACGACATGCCACTAATCCGCCTTCATCGACCATTTCACGAATAGCCGCCGCAGCTTTTAGCATCCACTCAGTTCTTACTGCTGGACGAACATCCGACAGGAGCCCTTGATTCACAACTCGACGAGCTGCTGCCATTGCACGATCAGCGTCTGCGATATTCGCTTCAGCTATCGTCGCGTACGGCTCCGCTGTACCTGGGTTGATAACCGTGAGGGTTTGCTCTGAGTCACACCACTCACCATCAATGTAATTTAGGTAATGAGTCATACTACTGCTCCATTGCCGACTTAACTTGTTTTGCTAACCATGTTTGGAAGAAGTGCGTTGGAACATCCATTTCTGGAGAAAATACACCGCCACCAAACCCTGGTGAGTGACGACCTTGCTGCATACCTTCAACAGCACCGATGTCCTCACCGAATACCACACGCCAAGATTCAACCGTGGCAGTACGGCAAGCTGCAAATTCGTCTTTGGTTGCTTCGTCACCGACATAGAAAACACGTAGATGCTCAATGCTTTTACCAGCGCTGATTGGTTCAATCATCATCGCAAACGCGTGATCAGCCTGAATTCCTAACAACACGTTCGGGAATAGTGCAACGTATTCTGCATGGCGAAGTTTGTCTTCTGGCCAGCTAGGGAACTTCGGCAAATGTGTACCAGCGGTATCCGACAGGTTGTAAGCAAGACTACCTTGGCCTGCAAATCGCTCTTCAAACATGATGTTGTAGTGATCTTCCAGGCGCGAGTAGCTGTTCAAGCTCGGGTGAACCCAAGGCAAATGGTAGGCTTCACAGTAGTTTTCAACTGCCAGCTTCCAGTTACTGTTAACTTCGATCTCTAGATTGCCGCCCATGTTCACACGGCGCAAAAGGCCCATACCGTCTTCGCCTAAAAATGGCTTCCAACGTTCCTCTAGCGGTGCGATATGTTCTTCAAAGCTTGGCGCATCACCTGAAAGGTTTACGAACACCATGTCCATCCAAATTGCTGAACGCAGTGGCTTCAACCCGTGCTTTTCGCACTTGAAGCGGTCATCTTTGTGCTGTGCGATACCGCCAATATGCGGCGTACCTTTTAGGTTACCGTCTAGATCGTAAGTCCATGAGTGGTAAGGACAACGAATCATGCCCTGCACTTCACCCGCTTCATGTACTAGCTTCATGCCACGGTGACTACACACATTATGAAAGACCTGAACTTCACCCTGACGATTTCTCATCATTAACAGCGGTAGGTTCATGAAGTCTATCGGCATCACGTAACCGTCTTTAAGAAGGTCAGAGGCAAAACCAATACATACCCACGTGTTACCAAATACCTGATCACGTTCAAACGTAAAGTAGTCTTCATTTATGTAGGCATCGTTTGGCATCCCAGTCGCTTCACTGATTGGGTTAAGAACCTTATCGACGAGTTCAACAGGAATTAGGGTTTGGTTGACATTGCTCATATTCTTATCTCCGAAAGTCGAGTTGCATCCATTGCGGACAACATCGTGTTGTGTCAATGGAGCCGATTCTGATTAACAAACCAGCAACAAACAAACGACTTTTTTGGAGGGTATGGATGAGTTTTTATCATTCATGCATTGATCTGGGACAAGCATGCATCTTTAAAAATTGCACAAATATTAATGGCATGACTAAAAATCATTAATTGATGAGTATTAATCAGTTGAAACAACGCATAGCTCTCTCTAATCTCCCAGAAAAATTAACAATAAAACAACAAACGATAACACTGCATACAAAAAACACTGTGAGGGACGCCTATGAGAGCAACAACAGGGATACTAAAAGGACTCAATCCGACTGTGACGATCGCATCTAAGATCATCGTCATCGGTTTTGTACTTTTCTGCGCCATTCTAGCTAACCAAGCGGGTCAATATTTCGAATCTATTTCCGGTATTCTGTTGCAGAATATGAAATGGTTTTATATCGGACTCGTTTCTTTAGTCGTCGGTTTTCTGCTCTATTTAATGATTAGCCGCTATGGGCATATTCGATTAGGTAAGGACGACGAAAAGCCCGAGTTCAGTTACCTGTCATGGGTATCCATGCTGTTTTCTGGCGGTATGGGGATTGGTTTGATCTTCTGGTCAGTCGCTGAACCAATGTGGCACTACGCGGACAACCCGTTCACACAGGGTTTAACTAATGAAGCTGCCACAACATCGATGAAACTGACTTTCTTCCATTGGGGATTACACCCTTGGTCAGTTTTTATTATTGTTGCGCTTGCTCTGGCCTACTTTTCTTACCGTAAAGATCTGCCGTTTACCTTACGATCTATTCTGTACCCCCTTATTGGCAACCGTATTTATGGTCCAATCGGCCACACTGTCGATATTCTTACTGTCGCAGTCACGGCCTTTGGTATCTCCCAGACACTTGGTATGGGCGTGATTCAAATCAACTCGGGGCTAAATCAAACATTTGGTTTAGATATCGGGTTAGGCACTCAACTGATCATTATCGTTTCTTTATGTACCTGTGCGGTTGCCTCAGTTCTTTCTGGCGTCGGTAAAGGGATTCGTCGCCTTTCTGAATGGAATATGTTGCTATCTTTGCTGCTGGTGATTGTTGTACTTTACATTGGCCCAACACGCTACATTCTGAACACACTTTTAGAGAGCACCGGTCTTTACGTGCAAAATATTGTTGGTATGAGCTTATGGAGTGACGCCCAAAATGACTCAGGCTGGCAAAACTGGTGGACAGCGTACTACTGGCCATGGTGGATGACTTGGGCGCCATTTGTTGGCATGTTCATCGCGCGAATTTCTAAAGGAAGAACGATTCGTGAACTGATAGGTGGTGCTTTAATCGTACCAACACTAATCACTTTCTTATGGATTTCTGTTTTCGGTGGTGCCGCACTAAAAGTTGAGCAAGATGCTCGCGTAGCGTATGAAACTCAAGTGGTTGCAGCTCAAGAAGCTGGCCAAACGCCACCAGACGCATTTACGGGCGGAATCATTCTCGAAGCAACTAAAGCGGATACCACTCGCGCATTATTTACGTTGTTCGATAACCTAGATACCGGTGTGTTTGGCAAAACACTGAGTGTATTAGCGTGTTTGCTGCTGGGTACCTATTTCATTACCTCCGCTGACTCAGGAACTTTGGTTCTTTGTACCTTAGATGCGGCGGGTGATAGCGAACCTCCCAAATCCATTCGAGTACTTTGGGGAATAATGATCGCCGCGATAGCTGGTGTACTGCTGTACGCAGGAGGACTGAAAGCAATGCAAACTGCGTCAATCATCGCTGGCTTTCCAATCGCTATTTTTATTGCGGTAATGAGTTTAACTTTATTCCATAGTATTCGACGTGAGCCGAAGCCTTGGGCGATGTTGCCAGAACACGTCCACCCGGAAGAGGCCAAGCTTGATGGACCAGTAGAGCCACTTGTAGAAAGTAAGACGGCGATTCAGCAAACCATAACCGCTGATTCAACAGCTGCTAAAAATCCAACGCTTGATCAAAACCCAGCGCTAACGTAAACAAAACAGAATAAAAATATATCAGCGGGAGTGCTTAGCTCCCGCTTTTTTGTATCTACGACTTTTTACATCTAGGAAATGGTCGATTCGACCGTTTCTGCTAACCCGCGATCACCGACTTCATCCGGTAATTGCTGCAACAACCAACCGCGAAAGCGTTTCACACTCGCAGGGATTAAACCTCTGTCTTTAGGCTCCAACATACAGAAATTCGATGGTGTTGACAGAACATGCTCGACAGGCCGAACCAACGCACCACTTTGCAAATAATCATCAACTAATGAGCCCCAAGCTAACGCTATACCCTGACCATTAATTGCTGCTTGTAACAACATAGGGTAGTTATTAATGTTCATTCGGTTCCGAGGGACAATATTCGGTAAATCTACGCTTGCAAACCACTCTTCCCAATTTACCCAGTCCCTTTGCGACTCTTCGAGATAAAGCAGCGTTTTATTAAAAATCTCTTCAGCCTCAGTCGGTTGACCAATCTTTTCTAAATACAGTGGGCTGCAAACCGGAAAAACTTCTTCAGAGAAAAGTGTCGTCACTTCCATTTCGGCGGGTGGTGTTTTGCAGTAAAACAGTGCGATATCGCAATCTAGGCGTCTTAAATCCAGTACGTTATCAGACGCCAGAATTCGTATATCGATATCATCATGTTCATTTTGAAACTCCGCCACTTTTGGCAATAGCCATAGGGCAGCCATTGCATTGGTCGTAGCGACGGTAATTTTCTGCTCCCCTTGCCACTTTTTCACTTCTCCGGTGATCTGCGCAATATCGAGCAAAGACTGACTTATCGACTGATAATACTGCAAGCCTGTCGGCGTTAGGTTGATACTGCGATTGGCACGAGTGAACATCGCTTTACCTAAGTAATCTTCCAATTGTCTAATTTGACGGCTGATTGCGCCTTGAGTCACATTCAGCTCGTCAGCTGCGAGCGTAAAGCTTAAATGTCGAGCCGACGCTTCAAACGCAACTAGGCTGTTTAAAGGTGGGAGGGGGTTGATTTTCATGTTTCTTCCAGTATGGCAGCATTGTAATTATTGTTATTCCCGGCAATCTTCTGTTGCACGTGGATAACCGCCATTGTGGACAACCATCGTCAAACGACAATTTATAAATAATAAAAAAGAGAGATGAATCATAAATTGCCTTTTCTTCGGGGAGAAATATAGCGCGCCGTTGTATTTTTTAACCACGAAAGGCAGCGAAATTCGCTGCCTTTTTGGTTGTTTCGATTCAGCCCTGTGTGGGTTACTTAGAAAGACAAGTTATCGATAATGTCATCGTCAACTTGGTTCGCTAACGTCACCTTAAGCTTCGGTGTTCTTTCCATTTCACGTTGAATCGCAAATTTAGCTTCTTTGTTACGTGCCCAGCTACGACGTGCGATACCGTTGTTAACATCGAACAATAGCATAGACTTCAATCGGCGCTCAGCGCTGTCACTGCCGTCAAGCAACATACCAAAGCCGCCATTGATCACTTCACCCCAGCCTACGCCGCCGCCGTTGTGGATAGAAACCCAAGTCGCGCCACGGAAACCATCACCGATTACGTTGTGAATTGCCATGTCAGCAGTAAAGCGGCTGCCATCATAGATGTTCGACGTTTCACGGAACGGTGAATCAGTACCACTTACATCGTGGTGGTCACGACCAAGTACCACTGGACCGATTTCGCCGCGATTGATCGCATCGTTAAATGCTTTCGCGATTTCCATACGACCTTGCGCATCCGCGTAAAGAATACGAGCTTGTGAGCCTACAACCATTTTGTTCTGTTTCGCATCTTTGATCCAAGTGATGTTGTCTTGCATCTGCTGCTGAATTTCTTCTGGTGACTCTTGCATAATCTTGCTTAGCACTTCCGCAGCAATCGCATCGGTTCTGTCTAGATCTTCTGGTTTACCTGAAGTACAAACCCAACGAAATGGACCAAAACCGTAGTCAAAACACATAGGACCAAGAATGTCCTGCACGTATGAAGGGTATTTGAAGTCGATGCCGTTTTCAGCCATCACATCGCCACCAGCGCGAGAAGCTTCAAGCAAGAAGGCATTACCGTAGTCAAAGAAGTAAGTGCCACGAGCTGTGTGTTTGTTTACTGCATCAGCATGACGCTTCAGAGTCTCTTGTACTTTTACCTTGAACACTTCAGGCTCTTCACGGATTAGACGGTTAGATTCTTCGTAGCTGATATCAACCGGGTAGTAACCGCCTGACCAAGGGTTATGTAGTGACGTCTGGTCTGAACCCAGGTGGACGAAGATTTCCTTCTCATAGAAAGCTTCCCATACATCAACCACGTTACCGATAAAGGCAATCGACACCACTTCTTCATTAGACTGAGCGTGACGAACACGCTCAACCAATGCGTCCATGTTGTCGACCAACTCATCAACCCAACCTTGTTCGTGACGCTTAATCGCCGCTTTCGGGTTCACTTCTGCACATACTGTAATACAGTTTGCGATGTTACCTGCTTTAGGCTGCGCACCGCTCATACCGCCAAGACCTGCTGTCAGGAAGATCTTACCTTGCGGGCTTTGACCTTTTTCCAAAACCTTGCGGAACGCGTTCATTACCGTGATAGTGGTGCCGTGTACGATACCCTGAGGACCGATGTACATGAACGAGCCAGCCGTCATTTGGCCATATTGAGTTACGCCTAGTGCGTTGAATTTTTCCCAGTCATCTGGCTTCGAGTAGTTCGGGATCATCATGCCATTAGTAACAACAACACGTGGTGCCTCTTCAGACGACGGGAACAGACCCATAGGGTGACCAGAGTACAAGTGCAACGTCTGGTCGCTTTCCATTTCACTCAGGTATTTCATGGTCAGCAGGTACTGTGCCCAGTTCTGGAATACCGCACCGTTACCACCGTAAGTGATAAGCTCTTCTGGATGCTGCGCAACAGCAGGATCTAAATTGTTGTCGATCATCAGCATGATGGCCGCTGCCTGCTCACACTTGGCTGGATAATCTGAAATAGAGCGCGCTTTCATGTTGTAACTTGGCTTGAAGCGGTACATGTAAATACGACCGAAATCTTTCAGCTCTTGAGCAAACTCCGCTGCCAATTCCTGATGCCACTCTTTCGGGAAGTAACGCAATGCATTACGAATAGCCAGTTGCTTTTCTTCAGGGCTCAGAATGTCTTTACGCTTTGGCGCGCGGTTTACGCCTTCCGGATAAGGCTTTGCTTCCGGCAGTGTACTAGGGAGTCCTTGCTTAATCTGGTCTTGAAAATTTAATACTGTTTCCATTTTGTGCGTCTCCCTTAGTTCACATTAAATGCTTGTGTTTTAACCAGTGTAATCATCGCATCGATATCAGGCTTAAGCAGGCGATCTTCTTCTAGCTTGGCAACTTTCTCACGAATAATCTGGAAGTTTTCTTCGATCAGATCTGAACATTTGTGCGGACGTCTGAACTCTATCGCCTGTGCAGCGTACATCAGCTCGATGCCAAAAATCTTTTCCAAATTACCTAAGATTTGGTTCAGTTTTCGACCTGAAATACTACCCATAGAAACGTGATCTTCCTGACCCATTGAGGTCGGCACGCTGTCAGCAGACGGTGGGAAACAGAGTGATTTGTTTTCAGTAACCAGCGCAGCTGTCGCGTATTGCGGAATCATCATGCCCGAGTTAAGACCACCAGATGAGGTCAATAGACGCGGTAGACCGTGTAAGCCCTCGAGAAGTAGGTAACAACGACGGTCTGCAATGTTGCCCAGCTCCGCTGCTGCGATTGAAGCGTAATCCAATACCATCGCCAGAGGTTGACCATGGAAGCTACCACCTGAAATTGCTTCTTCAGAACTGATAACAATAGGGTTATCAGTTACAGAGTTCATTTCGATTTCAGCCAGCTCTTTTAAGTGGTTATAGGCGTTACGAGAAGCACCATGCACTTGCGGAATACAACGCAGTGAATATGGGTCCTGCACGCGAACACAATCAGCATGAGAAGCCATGTTTTCTGAACCTTGGAAGAAGCGTCTCATTCGAGCCGCGACTTCAATGTTACCCGCGAACGCACGCGTCAGGTGAAGCTCTTCTCTGAATGGCGAGCCACTGCCTTGCATGCCCTCAATGCTCATCGCGCCAGCCAGGTCAGCCAGATCCAGCAGGTAACGCATTTTTGTTAGCGCGGTAATCGCATGAGACAGAATAAATTGTGTGCCGTTGATCAGTGCCAAACCTTCTTTAGCATGCAGCTCAAGAGGCTCTAGGCCGTTTTCACGAAGTGCTTCCGCTGCAGGAACAATGCGGTCTCCCTGCCAGAATTCCCCTTCACCAATCAGTGGTAAAAACAGGTGAGAAAGAGGCGCTAAGTCGCCTGATGCGCCAACAGAACCTTGCTCCGGAACCACAGGGATAAGGTCTAGTTCGATAAACGCCAACATACGCTGAACCACTTCTAGGCGAATGCCCGAGTAGCCCTGACTTAACGCATGCACCTTAGTAATCAGCATCAGTTTTGAGATTGGTTTAGCAATTGGCTCACCAACACCAACCGCATGGGTAATCAGGAGGTTTTTTTGTAGTAGATGCGTTTCTTCAGGTGAGATTTGCGTATCACATAGAGGACCGAAACCAGTATTGATGCCGTACACCGCCTTATCAGAAGCTGCAATGATGTCTACATTACGACGACTTGCATTGATCTTATCCAGCGCTTCTTCACACAGTTCAGCTTTCATACTGCCGTCAGCAATTCCATTTACGATATCTAGGTTTAGTCGGTCTACACCATATCTAAACGTCATTTTGTTCTCCTAACAGACGATATTTTGCTATCACGTTACTTATGGACCTATGCTAGCTTGCTCTGGATGTTTTATAAAAGCATAATGTTCGTAGTTCATTCCGACTTTATCGAACTAAAAGGTCAACATAGAAAGAGGTCACTCCATGCAGGTTCAAGATGTCGATTTACGTATGCTGAGGATATTCGTTGCTATCGTCGAATGCGGTGGTTTATCAGCTGCAGAATCCCGCCTAAACATTGGGCGTTCAACCATTAGCTCACATTTGTCTGATTTGGAGTTACGTCTTGGACTTAATCTGTGTAAACGTGGTCGAAGCGGTTTTGAGGTAACGGAGGCAGGGCATGTGACTTATCAGGCATCTCTGGAATTACTTCAGCAGTGTGAAGCTTTTGCTGCGACCGTCGCAAGTTCGAAAAATGAACTCTCGGGTCGAGCAACGATTGCCATGATTGACACCTTAGTCAACGATCCGCGCTGCCGCGTGGCAGAGGTAGTGTCATCATTAAAAAGCCGAAGCAACAACCTACAGTTCGACATTAACGTCTGTGAGGCGCGCGAAGTTGAAACGTCCGTAGCCAATGGTCGCTCGCTGGTCGGGATCGGCGTCAGTCGCCACCAATTAAGGGGGCTCGACTATTATCCGCTGCATAACGAAACGAACTATTTGTATTGCGGTAAAGGCCACCCGCTGTTCGACTGTAAGCCTTCTGAAATCAAGACACTTTTACAACAAGCAGAAGTGATCACCAGTAACTATATGCGAGATAAGGAAACTCGCAACGATGCGCTGAATTACCAAAATAGCGCTACCGCCTATCACGATGAGGGAATTGCTCATCTCATTTTATCCGGCTCGTTTATCGGTTACCTGCCCGAGCACTACGCCAGCAATTGGGTCGACAAGGGGTTGTTTAAACCTATCCTGCCGGAAAAATACACCTATCAAATTCCGGTCATGCTAATCACGTTAAAAAACAACTCGGCTTCACCATTGGCTAAAGCGCTGATTTCAGAAATAAAGCGCTGTCACGGGACTAATTCATAATCAGGGAACATCGAATTTAACGTTAAAATAACCAGCACAATTTGCTATTACTCTAGCTGGAAAAAGAAAAGCCTAACATTCGCATATTAATGTTGCGGATGTTAGGCAAAATACAGTGAAGACCAACGTCAACACTGCCCTACAAATATCATGTAAAACGTGTTAGAACACGGTTTGTACCACCGCTGAAATACCCTGTTTTTGAAGATCATTCGCGGTCGCCAACTGACGAATTGTCTGAGGGGTATAACTGCGCTGATCATAAACCACGACCATGCTCACATCGCCACGTTCTAAAAAGTTAGATTCACCATAAGGCGTGTAGCGCGTCGCACCTAGCGCCAACAACACCTGCGACGGGTGGTTGGCTTCAGCAATCATCTGCTTGATATTTTCTTTAGGCCCTATGTCTTGCTGCTGGTTCATCTGCTCACTAATCCAATGAAGCAAGGTCTCGTAGAAATAGGTGTACCCAGAGATTTCGCAATCTTCACCATACAGTTCAAACGCTTCGCCGCGCTGGTGAAAGCTTGCAATCCGATATTGATCAATCTCTCCGCCACGAGAAAAACCGCTAATCGGCAACATGGTTTTGGCAATGCCCTTTGACGCTGTTCCCCAGTTCTTTTTCTCACTGATCTTATTAGCGTCTGGACGGCGAATGGAGCAATCGTTAAAGGCACCAAATGCTTGAGGTAGTAAATCAACGACGTGATTATTCTGATCATAGATGACATCGCACAACAGCCCCACTTCTGGTTCAATTTGTAAATTATCGACATCCAGAGGCAATTGAATTGCATCATGACTGAGCGGGAAATTAGTTAAGAATGAGCTGCTCTCAGCAGGCACGTAAATAGGAAACAGTGCTTGCGGCATGGCAAGGTCTGCCCCTTCAATCTGGGCAAAATCCGCCGCCTCTCCCGCTTGCTGTAGGTGGCCGGCAAAATTGCCAGCAATGCCGAGCACAAGAACATCTGTATACATTTCCATGAAAGTGAATTCCTTATTTTTCCACTGTTGTCGATTTAACGGCTGTGTTTATTGAGCTGATTTAACTGCGCTAAAAGCCAGGTCATTGCTAACAAGTCTGCGCTCCCCCCGGGGCTCAGGCGTCGCTCAGTAAACTGCTGATTGAGCTCAATAAGCTCTTGTTCTAGTTGAGGATGGTCACTGCCGCCTTTTTGCAAAAGTTGCCAAGCTGCATTTTGTACGAAACGCAGTCCATGCATGCCACCACGAGAGACCACATTGGTGTCCTGGTTGTTCGCCATTAAAACCAGCAAAGTTTGCCACAATGCGTGTTCAGTGGTTTTTCCTTTGGCGATCGCCTGCTCGTAAGCTGGAAGGCTAAACTGGGTAATAGTGGCTAAGCCAGATGCGGCTTCTCCGCGAGCGCCAGTCAAGCCATATTGTTGGTAGAGCGTTTCACCATGGGTCTCGGCAGTACGATTTGAACGTTTCAGTTCATCAATCACTAACGTTGCGCAACAACGTTTGATTACCTGGCTAACATGAATCGAATCAAGCGTTAAGCCTTTGCCTTTCAACCAGCCAATGGCGCCGCATATCAGCCCAAGACTGAAGATCATTCCTTTATGCGTGTTGACCCCTTCAGTGGCTTTAAACATCGCCTGCTCCGCCTGGACACCAATAGGCCTTAATACCGATAGTAAGCTGTCAGCCATAAACGAACGATGTTCAAAACCGGCACTCAAAAAGTCATGAATAAAAGGCTTAATAGCTTCAGCGCTGCGTTCAAAAAGGCGCACATCCATATCATTGTGGGCGCCATTGTCGAGCAAATCCACTAACCCCGGTTTCGGCGTCAAGTGCACTTCCACCAGCATCGCATGATAAGCCAGCTCAGATACCAATTTGAACAGGTCAACACGGACTGAGCGATCAGCCTGAACAGGTGTACTGCAAAAGTGCTCAGTGCCCACTAAAAGATTAAGCGCTGTATTCATGTTCTCTTACCATTTGATCGATGACGGAAGTCAGTTCAGAGAGCGTGTGACGATGACTGCGTCCACAGACAACAGCATCTTGCTCGCAGATTAGGCATTTACGACGCGGCATTTGTTTCCCTTTGCGCGATATAATTTTGCCGTCTTCGCCTATTACGTCGAGATCCATCAACCTACCCAGCGGGTGACATGACTCAATTCTAATCATCAACTTTTTGAGTACTGATGCGCTGACCGCTTTCACCGCAAAGACCCCTTCTGGGCCAGTATTTAAAGTCAGTAACTGGCGCGCTGCTATGTCACAGCCGTGTTGCTTACAAGCCAGGCTAATGGCCTCCACCCCTTGTTCAAACACTTTGTGTGAACTTGGGGTTAATTTGTATGGGCCGGGAATATTGACAGTAAAGGAGATGAGAGG
Source organism: Vibrio sp. STUT-A11 (assembly GCF_026000435.1). Taxonomy (NCBI): domain Bacteria; kingdom Pseudomonadati; phylum Pseudomonadota; class Gammaproteobacteria; order Vibrionales; family Vibrionaceae; genus Vibrio; species Vibrio sp. STUT-A11. The sequence goes on from NZ_AP026764.1 coordinate 257,079, forward strand.
CGATGAGTGGCGGCTAAGCCACTCATGTTGTCGTTTCATTCGAGCCTCTTTACTCTCCAATACTTCGTCAAGCCCAACCGCGTGTGCTTGGCGATCAAAGGTCATTGTTTTACTCTCCTAATCACATCAATCACAGAACCATCACGGTAGCGAACATAACCCACAATTTGCTCTTCAAATTCAATCGGCACTGGTTCACCCGTTAAAGTCATGGCGCGCTGATAAAGATCTTCAATCTCTACCAGTTCTACACCTTTGCTTTCTAACTGCTCACGTACATCCGCACGTTTTGGATTCACCGCCACACCGTGATCGGTCACCAACACATCCACTGATTCACCCGGCGTTACTGTATTAAGTACGCGACTCACCACAGTTGGAATTCGTCCGCGAACAAGTGGCGCAACGACAATCGCTAGACTTGCGCCTGCGGCGGTATCACAGTGGCCGCCAGAAGCTCCGCGAATGACACCATCAGAACCAGAGATTACGTTGACGTTAAATTGAGTATCAATTTCTAACGCACTAAGAATCACAATATCCAAGCGGTCAACTACCGCACCTTTTGAGGATGGATTCGCGTATTCGTTAGCGGAAATCTCAATATGATTTGGGTTGCGCGCTAATGAGTCCGCCGCACCCGCATCAAAACATTGCACATCCAGTAAATGTTTAATCAGACCTTTTTCGTGCATCGCTACCATAGTTGAGGTGATGCCACCTAACGCAAACTCAGCTGTAATGCCTTGTTTCACCATTTCATTTTCTAAAAAGCGAGTGACCGCTAACGACGCACCACCAGATCCGGTTTGTAGGTTAAAGCCTTGTTTGAAATAAGGTGTGTTGATGATGACATCCGCCGCTCGCTTGGCGATCAGAAGTTCACGTGGATTGCTGGTAAGGCGCGTTTCACCGCCACCAATTTTGGCTGGGTCACCCACTTCAGAGACTTTCACTACCGCATCTACATAATCTTGCGTGATAGACGCAGGATGGTTGGGATAAGGTGCTAAACTTTCAGTTAGCATGATCACATGTTTTGCATGCTGAGCATCCACTTTGGCATAACCTAGCGATCCGCAGCGAGATTGACCATGAATGCCATTGGCGTTGCCAAATTCATCACAACAAGGAACACCGATAAAGGCGACATCAATGTTCAGCTCACCACTTTGTACCAGGTGAACACGGCCGCCGTGGGAATGAATATGCACAGGTTCTTGCAATAATCCGTTCGAAATCGCCTCGCCCAGTTCGCCGCGAATGCCCGAGGTATAAAGCTTACTCACCACACCATTACGAATGTGCTCAACGATAGGCGAATGGACGCTGGTTAGTGAACTCGGCGCTAACGTTAAGTTTTTAAAACCCATGTTAGCGATCGTTTCCATCACCATATTGATGACTTTATCCCCACCACGAAATGAGTGGTGGAAAGAGATGGTCATCCCATCTTGTAGACCTGAGTTGCAGATCGCTTGCTCAAGGTCCGTTTTCATTTTGCGACCCGTTTTTGCGTTCGCATCAGCCAGATAAGGCGTGGTACGGTTGGCACCACCAAATGCGGTCAGTGATGACGAGTGAGGAAGGTCTAGATTAAATTCAAATTCTGCCATGATACTGCCTTACTGTTTGATACCTGATTCTGCTTTTTGAAGAGTCCAGCGCGCGCGCTCAATGATTGGACTATCGACCATTTTGCCGTTAAGGGACACCACACCGAGACCTTGCTCTTCGGCTTCTTTCGCGGCTTCAATCACGCGAATGGCGTAGTCCACTTCTTTCTGCGTTGGGGCAAATACGTTATGGATTATTTCGATTTGGCGTGGGTTAATCAACGACTTGCCATCAAAGCCTAGTTGCTTGATGTGCTCGGCTTCACGTAAGAACCCTTCCTCGTTATTGGCATCAGAATAAACCGTATCAAACGCCATAATTCCAGCCGAACGAGCCGCCTGCAGAATCGAACAACGGGCAAACAAAAGCTCAGTGCCTTCAGGAGAGCGCTGGGTGCGCAAGTCACGTACATAATCTTCAGCACCAAGCGCAATACCGATCAGACGCGGACAACAATGTGCGATATCTACAGCGTTATTAACCCCGTTAGCCGACTCAATGGCTGCCATCATTTTGGTACTGCCTACTGCTCGACCGCATTGACGCTCAATCTCTGTGATATGACGTTCCATCTCCAGCACATCTTCAGCGTTGTCGGTTTTAGGTAGACGTACCACGTCAGCACCACCGCGAACTACCGCATTAAGATCATTAAGGCCGTGCTCAGAGTCGAGAGGATTGACGCGAACCACAGTCTCAACATCTTTATAAAACGGGTGTTGCAGCGCATGAAACACCAACATTCTTGCGGTGTCTTTTTCGCGAATAGAGACGGAATCTTCCAAGTCAAACATGATGGCATCTGGCTTGTAGATAAAAGTGTTGCTCAGCATGGCGGCGTTAGCGCCAGGAACAAACAGCATGCTGCGACGTAATTGACTCATGATAGTGCTCCCCATTCAATATTTTTATTCTCGGCAGCGCGCATTACTGCTGCTTGGACTCGAGCTTTAATCACACAATCCAAGGCACCTTTGTCTTCAATCTCAAGCTGGGCAGATTCCACGCCCATACTACTGAGCACTTCACGAACCAAACTTTCAATAGCAGCACCGAACTGCTTCTGCACCGAACTGTCTAGAGCAATATCAATCACACCTTCAGGGTTAGGCTCAATACGAACTTGCAGATCACTGGACTCCAGTGTGCCTGCAAAAGCGGGCTGTATAATTTTCATTCAATAAACCTTTACACGTTAATTTATTAGGCAGCTAAGCAGCCGCAAACTCACCCGAGCGCACCGCTGTAAACAACTGATGACTCTGGATGTAATCGATGGATGTCTGTGGTAGCAGCGAAGCGAGCTGTTTAAGCTGCCCTTGCTTAAGTAGCGAACGTACCGTTGAAGCGGATATAGGTTGGTGATGGACGGTTTTACGTTCAAATTCAATCACCTCAACCGATGGCCACTTCAAGTCGTCCGTGGTCAGCCAATGTTTCATTTGTTGGTTGTAATGGCTAGTGACCACACACTCTGGCTCACTACCCACGTAACGACGGGTAATGCCCAAAGCTGGCGCAATGAAATGACGAAATAGTTGCAAGTCGATGGCGGTATGACAGTAATTAATCAAGCCTTGGGACTTAATAAAGTAAGTCGGAAATGTTGCACGTGAAATAATATAACTAGAACCTGGGTGCACCGTTATATTCTTAATATGTCTAATGCCGTTTTTAATCATTTCAAACCTGTCGTGATAAGAAAATTCACTTCCTTCTTCTTTAACCACAATTAAATGTAACCAATCACAATCTTTTGCTGCTTGCTCAATTAAATATTGATGACCTAAAGTAAATGGATTCGCATTAATAACTATTCCACCAACTTTATTACCATCAACTTTTAATCGATTTAATTTTCGACAATAGTTTCTTAAACGATACTGACTATTTTCTAAAAGAACTAAATTCCCATCTACTTTTGCAATAGGAAAGAAACCAGATTGACGAAATAATTTAACATTCTGTGGTTTAGTAAATAGGAATAATTCATATCTTCCCATTTCATAAGCCATGGATGTTAGTTCGGTCATGAGTTTCAATGAAAACCCAGTACCATGCAGTTGATCAACGATAGCAATTGACTTGAGAATATTTCCGGCAATCCCGCCGCAGGCCACAATCTCCTCGCCTGAATACGCGACAATAAAGCGCTCTACATCCGTGTCGATACCAAGATTAAAGCGTTGCAAGAACGCAGCTATATCAGCCCACTTGTTCAGATTTCTAGCACTAACCCTGCTTAATGTATAAGTGTCTAACATCTTATTCATCCCCTTATCTCGACACATAAATAGTGAGCGAATAAACGTTAGAAAATGATGATCGAAGTCGACTATTTTTTGCGACTAAAAAATCTTTATGAATTTAATGTTTTTTATTACCTAACCATTTGAAATATAAAATAAATTAATAGTTAAAAACTTTAAATTCATAAGTGTATTTTTAAGCCACAACATTAAATGATCACTCTCACAGTTAAGAGAAGGAATTATGAATAAGTTATAAATGAAACATCAACAATGGAATATTTAAGATGAACGAAAAAACACTAATTATAAATGAAGGGCAAAGCTCTGGCTTAGCGATGTTATCGCAAGTTAGAATTTTTGGCCTACCATTACCTCTCTACAGCATCTTATTCATGGTTATTTTGATCGCGCATGTCACTGACACTATCCCAGATAATATTGTGGGTGGTTTTGGTTTTATGTTCGTGGTTGGAGCCTTATTTGGTGAATTAGGGAATCGTCTACCAATCTTCAACAAATATATCGGCGGTGCGCCTGTCATGATTTTTTTGGTCGCCGCTTGGTTTGTTCATGCTGGTTTATTAACGGATAAAGAAATATCAACAGTCACCGATGTCATGAAAAGTACTGACTTCCTCGACTTGTTTATTGCCGTATTGATTACGGGCTCGATCCTTGCCGTAAACCGTAAACTTTTGCTCAAATCCCTTGTCGGCTACATTCCAACGATTTTAGCTGCCGTAGCTGGCGCTTCAGTTCTTGGGATTTTGGGTGGTTTGATTTTCGGAATTTCTGTTAAAGAAATCATGATGTTATATGTTTTACCTATCATGGGTGGCGGTAACGGTGCTGGCGCGATTCCTCTATCAGAGATCTATGAATCCGTCACAGGTGGATCTAAAGAGCAGTACTACTCAGTCGCTATCGCGATTTTAACCATAGCCAACATCGTCGCGATTGTGGCAGCAGCGGTACTCAATGGTATCGGTGAAAGAATGCCATCACTGACAGGTAATGGCGAGTTACTACGTAAGTCTAACTTCAGCGTTGACGAGCAACAAGAAGCCAAAATCACCCCGCGTGAAATCGCAATTGGCCTCATGCTGGCAGCCTGTGTATATACGTTTGCTGCTGCACTATCAAAAGAAATTTTGCCCGGCTTTGGGGATGTGAAAATTCACACCTTTGCTTACATGGTGATTTTAGTGGCCATCATTAATGCCTGTGGCTTGTGCTCTGAGGAGATCAAAGAAGGCGCTAAACGTCTCTCTTCATTCTTCTCCAAACAGCTGCTTTGGGTACTGATGGTCGGCGTAGGTATCGCGTATACCGACCTTGGCGAAATCATCAACGCGCTGAACTTCACGAATCTGGTTATCGCTTCACTTATCGTTGTGGGCGCCATTATTGGTGCATCTATTGGTGGCTGGGTGATGGGCTTCTACCCTATTGAATCATCCATTACTGCTGGCCTTTGTATGGCAAACCGCGGTGGTTCTGGTGACCTAGAAGTACTTGCCGCTTCAAACCGCATGTCTTTGCTTTCTTATGCGCAAATCTCCTCACGTCTTGGTGGCGGTCTGGTACTGATTATTGCCAGTGTCGTATTTGGCGTACTTGGCGGTTAATCACAATCTTGTTTCATTGGGAGCAAACGGGTGACCTTTGCTCCCCCACTTATTTTTGGGAGCGCTTATGCAGTCAAATCTATTTTCCGAAGGACTCAACCTGATGACATTAGGCATGGGGTTTGTGTTCATTTTTCTCGTCTTTTTGGTGTTCGCCGTCACCGCCATGTCCAACTTGATCGCACGTTGGTTCCCAGAGCCTGAACCTAAACCGGCAACAAAAAGTGTTATCCCCCCACCTTCTGCACAACATGAAAATCAGTTAGTTGCAGTGCTGGCGGCGGCTATTCACCACAAAAGAATTCAACAAAACTCGCTGTAGAAGGAATACTCATGTCTGAGTCAAAAAAAACAATCGGCATTACTGATGTTGTCTTACGTGACGCACATCAATCGTTATTCGCAACTCGTCTTCGCTTAAATGACATGCTCCCTATCGCTCAGCAGCTTGACGAGATTGGTTATTGGTCTCTGGAATGTTGGGGGGGAGCTACTTTTGACAGTTGTATTCGCTTTCTTGGTGAAGACCCATGGGTACGCCTGCGTGAACTGAAAAAATCCATGCCTAAAACGCCTCTACAAATGCTACTGCGTGGTCAAAACCTTTTAGGATATCGTCATTATGCTGACGATGTGGTGGATAAATTCGTCGAACGCGCGGTAAGTAACGGAATGGACGTATTCCGTGTCTTTGATGCCATGAACGACCCGCGCAATATGCAGCAAGCCATCTCTGCAGTAAAAAATAACAGCGCTCATGCCCAAGGCACACTGTGCTACACCACCAGCCCAGCGCATAACCTACAAACTTGGGTTGATGTGGCTCAGCAACTAAGCGAAATCGGCGTCGATTCCATCGCTCTCAAAGACATGGCGGGTATTTTAACGCCATACCAAGCCGAAGAGCTGGTTTCGACCCTGAAAAAGCAAGTCGATGTGCCGTTGCATCTACATTGCCACTCTACTGCTGGCCTGGCAGATATGACGATTATTAAAGCAATTGAAGCAGGGGTTGACCGCGTTGATACCGCTATCTCATCAATGAGCGGCACCTACGGACACCCAGCCACCGAATCGTTGGTCGCAACGCTAAAAGGCACGCCATTTGATACCGGTCTTAATATTGAAAAACTGGAGTCTATCGCCGCTTACTTCCGAGAAGTACGTAAAAAATACGCCGCCTTTGAAGGCCAGCTAAAAGGCTCGGATTCACGCATCATCGTTGCACAAGTGCCCGGTGGCATGCTGACCAATATGGAAAGTCAGCTCAAACAACAGAATGCGCAAGACAAACTGGATCAAGTGCTGACTGAGATTCCAAAAGTACGTGAAGAGCTTGGCTTTATTCCACTGGTCACCCCAACCTCGCAGATCGTCGGCACTCAAGCGGTGATCAATGTATTGATGGGTGAGCGTTACAAAACCATCACCAAAGAAACAGCAGGCGTTTTAAAAGGTGAATACGGCCGCACTCCTGCGCCAGTCAATATTGATCTACAAGCTCGCGTACTCGACGGTGAGCAGCCGCTAACCTGCCGACCAGCAGACCAACTGCCGCCAGAGCTCGATGCCCTGATCAGCGACGTAAAATCTCAGGCTCAAGAGAAAAAACTCACGCTTGCCGATGACCTAATCGATGACGTATTGACCGTCGCCCTCTTCCCTCAGGTAGGCTGGAAATTCCTCGAAAACCGCGACAACCCAGATGTATTTGAACCAATACCGTCAGTATCTCAATCCACACACGAAAAAGCAGAGAAAACCAACATGACACAACCCCAACAACCAAGCACATACACCATTACTGTTAACAACCAATCGTATGTAGTTGAAGTCAATGAAGGGGGCGATATCACCCAAGTATCATCAAGTCCAGTCCCACAATCTGTGCCAACGGCCGTGCCAGCACCGGCGGCTAATACCGAGCCGATGAATGCACCGCTAGCCGGTAATATTTGGAAAATTCACGCGAAGCCAGGTGATACCGTCGAAGAAGGTCAAGTCCTGCTGATCCTTGAAGCAATGAAAATGGAAACCGAAGTACGCGCAGCGCGTAACGGTCAAATTGCCAGCATAGATGTCTCCGAGGGTGATGCCGTTGATGTCGGTGCACCACTACTGCAAATCGCTTAATAGGAATCGCTACAATGGAAAAAGTATTTGCGCTGGTCAATGATTTTGGCTTGTTTCACCTTGAGGTGGGCCAGGCCATTATGATCATTGTCGGCTTACTGCTGCTGTATCTGGCGATCGTCAAACAGTTTGAACCTTTGTTGTTAGTACCGATCGGTTTTGGCGGTATTCTTGCCAACCTTCCCGATGCCGGGCTGGCAATGTCAGCGGTGGAAAACGCACTGCATGCAGCCAAACCGGAAGTGATGTCTGCCTTTGCATCGGCATTGAATCTGAGTGTGGATTCCGCGGCTGAAATCAAAGCAGCGCTAGCAAGTGCCACTCCCACTCAGCTGACTAATATCCATTTGCTGGCTGAAGAGTATCAATACTCTGATGGCATGTTGTACCTATTTTACAGCGTAGCGATTGCCTCTGGTGCTGGTCCGTTGGTGATATTTATGGGTGTTGGCGCGATGACTGACTTTGGTCCCCTACTCGCCAACCCTAAAACGTTGCTACTTGGTGCTGCAGCCCAGTTTGGCATCTTCGCCACCGTTCTCGGCGCGTTGGCCCTAAGCAGCTTTGGCCTGATGGACTTTAGCGTGGCGCAAGCGGCCGCAGTTGGCATTATCGGCGGTGCAGATGGCCCAACCGCCATCTACGTGTCCAGTTTGCTAGCGCCTGAACTTTTGGGTGCGATTGCCGTTGCTGCTTACTCTTATATGGCGTTGGTCCCGCTGATTCAACCGCCTATCATGCGCGCGCTCACCACGCCATCTGAGCGACAAATTACCATGCAGCAGCTGCGCAAAGTAGGCAAGCTAGAGAAAGTATGTTTCCCACTCTTGCTACTTGTACTCATCGCTATGCTCCTGCCTTCGGCAACACCGCTACTGGGTATGTTCTGCTTTGGTAACCTGATGCGTCAGTGTGGCGTGGTCGAACGTTTGTCTGATACGGCGCAAAACGCGTTAATCAACATTGTGACCATCTTCCTTGGACTGTCTGTTGGTTCAAAGCTGATGGCCGATAAGTTCCTGCAAACAGAAACCATCGGTATTTTGGCCTTGGGCATTGTGGCATTTTGTATCGGCACCGCAGCGGGCATTCTCATGGCGAAACTGCTTAACCGTTTTACCTCCGAACAAGTTAACCCTTTGATTGGGTCGGCTGGCGTTTCCGCCGTACCAATGGCAGCGCGTGTGTCGAACAAAGTCGGCCTCGAAGCCAATACGCAAAACTTTTTGTTAATGCACGCCATGGGTCCAAATGTGGCCGGGGTCATCGGCTCAGCGGTAGCCGCGGGTGTGATGATCAAATATGTGATCGGTTAGACAAATTGTAGGAAGAGACTGACAAATGAGAACTCCACTAGATCGAGATCAGTTCTCTTCCTCGTTTCGTTTTATAAATTCATTGTTCTTAAACTGCAACGACGATCACATGCAAAATCAAGCCTTTCATCACCATTTATGCAGAAACATGACTTTCCGCCAGCGTGTTTGGGCACTGCTATTTGTGGTCGTAAGTATTCAGTTACTATTGATAGGTGGCTACTTTCACTACATTTTATCCGAAACTCTGACACATCAGGTCAGCACACGGGCGGTGATTCAAGCACGAGAAATTGCCAGTGATCCACAGCTAATCGCGGCTATTGCAGAGCACAATGACGCCGAAGTAGTTAAACAAATCGCCCGCTTACAGAAAATTTCCGATGCCGACTTTATTGTGGTGGGCGATAACCAAGGCATTCGTCTTGCTCATCCGGATAATCAAAAAATCGGCTATCCGATGCAGGGCGGTGATAACGAACGAGCATTAGAGCAAGGCGAACACTATTACTCGATTCGTAAAGGTAGCCTTGGCTTTGCGATTCGGGGCAAATCTCCGGTGGTATCCCCACAAGGAGAGATTATCGGCGTGGTGTCGATTGGTTATTTATTAGATACCGTCAGTTCTTGGTTACTGTTTTACTCATATCCGTTTTTCTTCGCACTACTCATCATTTTGGCCTGCTCAACCTTGGGGGCGTGGGCCTTTTCTCGTCACGTTAAAAAACAGATGTACGGCATGGAGCCCGAAGAAATCGCGCTCTCACTTCGAGTGCAAAATTCGGTTCTGGAAGCGGTATATGAAGGTATTGTTGCCGTTGATAAACAAGGGCGCTTTTTGTCCGCCAACCAAGAAGCCCTGCGTATTCTTGGTATTGCGCACCATTTAGACCACCTTCGCGGACGTATGGTCAACGAATTTATTACCCCCTGCGAATTTTTCTACGGCGTGAAAATGAATGGTGAGCAAGACATTCAAGAACGTCAACATGAGGTCATCACCTGTAACGGCGAGACCTTAGTTGCAACACGAGTTCGCATCTGGGAAAACGATCATGATGTTGGCTGGGTGGTCAGTTTTCGACCGCGCAACGACAAGAGTACTCTCAACTATCAGCTTAACAAGATTCGTCAACAAACCGATAATTTGCGTGTACTTAGTCATGAATACGCGAATAAACTTTCCACTATCAGCGGATTGATACAAATTGGCGCCTATGACCAAGCACTAAAAGCCATTCGTCAAGAAACGGAAACGCATCAACAACTGATTGATTTTATCTCGCGAACCTTCAACTCAAAAGTGATTGCTGGTCTGTTGCTTGGTAAATACACCCGCGCCCATGAATTGGGGTTAACCCTCGAGTTTGACCCGTTTTGCCAGCTAAACCATCCTCCGACACAAATTACCGAAGACGAACTTGCCGCCATTATGGGCAATCTGCTCGATAACGCGTACGAAGCCACGCTTAAAAATCCAAACAGCGATAAACGAATCACTATTTTGCTTTCGGATTATGGTGAAAATGAGCTGATTGTCGAAGTGGCAGATAATGGCACCGGAATTCCACCCAAAATAGCAGAATCCCTATTTGAAAAAGGAATCACAAGCAAAGAACAACCAGGCCACGGTATCGGTCTCTATCTTGTTAACCACTTTGTCACTCGCGCTGGCGGTACGATTGTGGTCGATGATGCAGAACCAGCCGGCACAATTTTTTCTTTATTTATTCCTAACATGAGTACAAAAGATGGAAACCTATGACGTATTGATCGTCGAAGACGAAAGCAACATCGCCGAGTTTCACTCGTATTATTTGCAGCAAACCCTACGTTTTCGACCGATTGGCATTGCCAAAAGTGTGGCGGAAGCAAAAAAGATGATTCAATTACTAAAGCCAAAACTGGTCCTGTTGGATAACTATCTTCCAGATGGTAAAGGCATTGATTTACTTAAGGAAATAACGGCGTCGAAAAGCTCGCCCGATGTCGTTTTTATCACTGCTGCTAATGATATGGAAACGGTACGCGAAGGGGTGAGATGTGGTGTTTTTGACTACCTATTAAAGCCGATATCGTATGACCGTTTAGCCGACTCACTGGAGCGATATCTGAAATACACCAGTTCATTAAACTCCAATGACAGTATTAACCAGCGCCATGTTGATGAGTTATTCAACTTTCAATCGAAAACTGCACATCTTCAGCAATTACCTAAAGGCATTGATGAACTAACGCTTGATAAAGTCACTGAGGCTTTTGATGAAAGTGTAGAACTTTATACCGCTGACACGCTAGGTAAAGAGGTGGGCATCAGTAAGACCACCGCTCGTCGCTACCTTGAATTTCTCACTGCGAAAGGTTTTGTCCATGCTGTTATCCAACACGGCCGCGTTGGCCGACCAGAACGCGTTTATAAGAAGAGATAATGGAAAATGTTGGCAACACGTCACTACAAGCTTGCTGCGTGTTGCCAAATCATTACAGAGTCAGGTCGGCAGGAATCACTTCCGTACCCTCAGCGATTTCGAGCGGGCTGTCTAAATTTTCACTGTGCGCCTTGCACAACGGAATCACGTACAGTTGCTGTTCGTCATTTTGGGCTTTCACTAACACCCCATGCGTATGTTCAACAACGCAATTGACCTCACTACAATATTTATCGTTCAGAGAACTAAAGTGTTGCCAGTATGAAAGCCACTCTTGCTTCGCTTTATCATTGATTAACTCATCAGAAACATTACTTACAATCATATGCAGACCATTTGTTTTGTTGTTTGGAATGCCTTGATTAAACCGAAAACTGCGCGGGTAAATTTCGCTTTAGCTCAAATAAAAGCATGAGCTTAATGCCCTCTTCGGTTTTTACGTTTTTTATTGATGTGTTATCGGTCAAGGTTAGGCAAGACTGCAGCGTATTATCTGCAGTTTGATAATTTTATCAAAACAAATGCTCTGTATGAAAAAATTTCATGCCGTAGGTTTAATTACGCATAAGAGTAAATCAAACTGCCCTAGAATCACTTTCCAAATTAGCTTCCATCTGGGTGAGTAACTGCTGCACAACAACCAGTTGTTCGTCTTCGATACCAGATACCATTTGCTGCGCCGCCAGAATTCGAATGGATTGAATTGAGTGGTAAGCCTCTAGTCCGCTAGCCGTGAGCGTTAACATATACAGGCGTTTATCCTGTTGACTTTGGTGACGTTCGATATAGCCGAGTTTGCCAAGCTCACTCAGCAAGCGAGTAACCTGCGCTTTGTCTTTTTTTGTGGCAACCACGATATCGTTAGCGGAGCAAGGAGCCATCTCTCCAATGTGCTGAAGCGCTAAACTCTGAAAAAACGTCAGTGGCAAATTGGAATCATCTAATTGCTTACTTATCTGAATTCGTAGTAACTGAGTGACATGAGCGACTAGTGTTACTAATGATTTACTATCCATATGGTTGATATTGTCAACTATTTTATGTATGGTTGATTATATCAACTAATTAACTGTTCAGCGATATGAAATTAAAAAAGCTTGCTATCACGTTACCAGCACCTATCTGTATCGTCGCTAGCCTTTCACTATTTATGACTTACCTGAATCATGGCATTCAAGATGATTTTCTATGGCAATGGGGAAAAGCTTTCCTCTTTTCCCTTATCATTATTTTGCCTGTGGCCGGATTACTTATCATGAAATTGTCCAAATGGGTTGAAGAGCAATTCCCAAGTATGAATCCACTATACCGGAAGCTTCTTTTGTGCGGGCTGATAGCGCTATCGCTTGAGTCCTTGCTCAGCATTATTTCTACGTCGACCAAGGTGCCATTCTATGAAGCAAACCAATTTCTATCAGTCTGGGCTCAAACTTTGATAAAAGCGTATCCACTTGGTTACGTTATCGCCATGATAATGGTCTTTGTTGTTAAGCCACGAATTCAACGCGCGCTTGCCGCTGCCTGATGCAAAGGTTATTGGATAATAAAGCGCATTAATTCGTGGTTATGCCAATCCGGATAAGCAAGTGATCAACTTAGAACGCAGCGCTCAGCGATGTTAACTCGCTAAAATGATCGACGACTTATTTGGGTATTAATGCGTTATTTTCAACCCCCTCAACACCATATCAACCACAAACTCCTGCGCTTTTTCAAACTCTTCTGTCGACAAAGGCCCGCCTTTAATTAGCCTGATTTCAGTATCAAAGTCAGCGTAAAACTGGGTAGCTCCCCAAATCAAAAACAACAAGTGCAGTGGTTCAACCGGACGAATCAGCCCCTTATCAATCCAGGCTTGAATGATGGTGGCTTTGCCTGCTGCCCAGTTAACCATTGGGAACTGAATTGAATCGGCAATAATAGGCGCTCCTTGAATGATCTCTTGCGCGAAGATTTTCGATTCTTTGGGATGTGTACGGCTGTATTGCATCTTGCCGACGATGTAATTTCTCAGCACGACTTCAGGCGGTAACATGGCGGCTTGCTCAGAAAAACCATCATTCCATAGCGTAAGAATGTCTTTCAATAACGCCTTATAGATGCCTGTTTTTGACTTGAAGTAGTACAGCAGGTTCGCCTTAGGTAAATTCACTCTGTCGGCAATGGCCTGAACTGAGGTGCCTTTGTAGCCATGCTTGACGAACTCATCTGCCGCGGCTTGTAAGATTAGCTCTTCATTACGTCGTCTGATCTCACCGACATTAGCTCGTTTCGTTTGCCCTGCTTCTACAACCAAGTTGACTCCTTATCTCTCGACTTTTTATCTCTACCAATCGTGTAATAAATAGCTTTGCATCTTAGCTGACTAAAATGCTCAACGACACTGGAGCATCGTAAATACCGTTATTCATCTGACTCATCGAGCACTTAAAAAAAGATACACGTTACAAGATACGCGCCAACCCTGAAAACCTTCAGCTAACCTGAGCGAGCCGTTGATATCGGGAATCACCATCGCTTAGTCAAACTTGATCTGCATCAATTCAGTGCAATATGTACGAGATTTAGCACCAAAATTGTACACAATCCAGTCAAGCCAACAGTTGCCGTCGAAATATTGGGGTTTTCCAGCATGCCTATTATGCTTGATATATAAGCCTTCAAGCCAAAAGTGGAAAGTTATTTTTTAAAATACGACCAGTTGGTCAGGTTTTTGCTTTAGTCCTAATAACAACTGGCTAATAGCAACAACTAGGCTAGTTATGCAGAGACGAAACGAATAACAGATTCATCCTTGGCTTGTGCTTTCGACAAGACGGCGCGAGCAACTTGGGGCTCTTTAGTTGACCACATGGACAGGTTTTTAATAATAATGAACAGAGGAAGTTATGTTAGAGCTCATGATTAATAATGATGTCGTTAAAGTGGCATCAGCAAAAGCAGATACCATGCTTTTGAATTACCTGCGTGAACAGAAACACATGACAGGCTCTAAAGAAGGGTGTGCCAGTGGTGACTGTGGCGCTTGTACGGTAGTTGTGGTTGATAGCGATGACGGAAATAAGCTGAGTTATCGACAAATCAATGCCTGTATCACACCAATACACGCTCTGCACGGTAAGCAGATTATTACCGTAGAGCACCTTAAGCAGAACGATCAGCTTCATCCCGTACAGCAAACCGTGGTTGATCATCACGGTTCTCAATGTGGATTTTGTACACCCGGGATTGTCATGTCGCTCTATGCGCTGTCAAAGCAAGAAGAAACGCCACAAAACCCAACTCACTTTCTTTCAGGCAACCTGTGCCGCTGCACAGGCTATGGTCCACTTATTGAAGCAGCGAACTCAATTGCTGCAAACCATATCGATGATCCACTTAACGTTCATGAAGCCGCAGTCAAAACATGGATGGCCTCCGTCTCGGAAGAAAATGAGCCTGACTATGCTCGCCCGCAAAACCGTCAGCAACTCGCTCAGGCAATCAAGGATATGCCAGGGGCAAAAATGATCGCAGGCGGAACGGATTTATCACTTGAGGTGACTCAGCAATATAAGACTTTGCCGCAACTGATCGACTTGTCTCACGTCGATGACTTACTGACGATCACAGAAACATCAGCAGGCTGGCGCATTGGTGCGGCGGTTCCTATGACACAGGTACATGAGTTCGTAAAACAACATTTCCCAACGGCTGACGAAGTGATTGAACGCTTAGGCAGCCTGACAATTCGTAACAGAGCGACGCTGGGCGGCAGCCTTGGTCATGCCTCTCCAATTGGAGACATCGCTCCGCTGCTAATCAGCCTACATGGTCTGATTGAGCTAGATAATGGCCAAGACAAAGTGTTACTGGCGCCAGAAGAGTACATTACCGGATACCGCCAGACTGCGCTTCAGCCTAACCAATGGATCAGCGCGATTCACTTGCCGCAACTGGCTAACAACGAGCGTCACGCCATCTATAAAGTCAGCAAACGCTACGAAGATGATATCGCGACGGTGACGTTGGGTCTGAATATGGCGTTTGGTCCCAACCAATGCGTTACCAACTGCATCATCTCTGCCGGCGGTGTTGCGGCCAAGTCAGTACGCCTGAGCGAGTTAGAAGCCTTATTTATTGGTAAACCACTGTCGCTTTCTGTCATTCAGCGAGCGCAGGAAATGGTCCCAACGGTCATTCACCCACTAAGTGATGTGCGAGGCAGCAATACTTATCGAATCAAACTGGTCCAGAACCTGCTTAAACGTTTTTATTTGGAGTCTCAGAGCATTGAGACAAGGTTGGTGCAAGATGCGTAAGTTAACTCAGGTTGAATCAGGACAAACCATACTCCCTGAATCCCAACAAGTGGTGGGGAAATCTTACAAGCACGAAAGTGCCGACAAACAGGTCAGCGGTGAAGCGCGTTTCGTTGATGATTACGCTGCTCCGGCTGGTTGTGTGCACGCCGCTGTTGTGACCAGCACCATCGCTAAAGGTCTCATTACTCAGATCGACTTATCGGACGTTGAGCGCGCAGAAGGCGTGGTAAAAGTACTAACTGAAACGTCAATTCCCGGCGAAAAAGACATAGGTACGATCCTCAAAGGCGACCCATTACTGACCATAGGTAACGAGGTTAAGTACTTCGGGCAGCCTATTGCCCTGATTCTGGCGACGTCACATGAGCTTGCATGGAAAGCCGCAAGTCTGGCTAAAGTTGAATACTCCGAAGCCAACGACTTAACCCTAACTTATCCAAAAGCCACATCAAAAAATCCTCTGTTGCCTCCGCACCAGATGGGTAAAAAAGTCGAGCCGCAAGTCTTTGAACAAGCCCCTATTTATGTGCACGGCGACATCCACGTTGGCGGTCAGGAACACTTTTACCTGGAAGGTCAGGTAAGCCTGGCAGAATTAACCGAAGATGGCGGCATCTTCTTGCGCACTTCAACCCAAAACCCGTCAGAAGTGCAGAAGTTAGTTGCCGAAGTATTAGCGATAGACTTTAACCGAGTCACGGTGGATATGCGCCGCATGGGCGGTGGTTTTGGCGGTAAAGAGAGTCAGGCGGCTCAATGGGCATGTCTGGCAGCACTCGGCGCGCATCACACCAAACACGCCGTAAAAATGCGCCTCCCTCGTTCAATGGATATGACGGCCACAGGTAAGCGTCACCCATTCTACAACCGTTACCAGCTTGCCGCAGACGCTCAGGGCCAAATCATTGCCGCGAATATCGAAGTGAACGGTTTGTGTGGCCATTCCCCTGACCTGTCAGATGCGATTGTTGATCGCGCCATGTTCCATGCCGATAACGCGTACTCGTTAGGCCAGGCATGTGTGGTTGGCAACAGGCTCAAAACCGATATGGTCTCCCATACTGCATTTCGTGGATTCGGCGGACCTCAAGGCATGATCGCGATTGAAAAAGCGATGCAAGATTTAGCGCTTCAGGTTGGACAAGACTCCCTCGATATTCGTTACAAAAACCTGTATCGCGACGGCGCACAAACCACACCGTATGGCATGGAAGTCGAACAGCATGATGCGATGTTAGACATCATGCGACAGCTTGAACAGCAAAGTGGCTACCGAGCCCGCCGAGAAGAAATCAATCAGTGGAACCAGAGCAATCCGGTACTGAAAAAAGGGCTGGCATTAACCCCGCTCAAATTCGGGATTGCGTTTACGGCAACACACCTTAACCAGGCGGGTGCGCTTATTCATGTTTATACCGATGGGACACTTCAGGTATCTCACGGCGGGACAGAAATGGGCCAAGGTCTGCATACCAAAATTCAGCAGATCGTCGCTCAGTCTTTCGGCATTGATATTAACAAGGTTCTTGTCACCTCAACCCGCACGGATAAAGTGCCAAATACCTCGCCAACAGCAGCTTCTTCAGGTGCGGATCTTAACGGTATGGCGGCACATAATGCGGCAATGGCAATTAAACAACGCTTGCTTGATTTCGCCTGCGAGCATTATCAAGTCGAAGAAGCGGATATCGTCAACGGTGAGCTTGTCGGTATCGAGTCCTCACCGAAATACCAACAACCCGTCAGTTGGGCGGAGTTAGTTCAGTTAGCGTACATGAACCGTATTTCACTTTCTGCAAGCGGGTTCTACCAAACGCCAAAAATTGGCTATGACCGAAGCACTGCCACTGGTCGTCCGTTCTTCTATTTTGCCCTGGGAGCCTCCTGCTCTGAAGTCACGATCGACACTCTCACTGGCGAAATGCGCGTTGAAAAAGTCGACATTCTTCATGATGTGGGTAACAGCCTCAACCCGGCAATCGATAAAGGGCAAATTGAAGGCGCGTTCATTCAGGGTTTGGGCTGGTTAACCACCGAGGAATTAGTCTGGGGTGACAATGGTCATCTGCTAAGTAACAGTCCGATGAACTACAAAATTCCAACGATTGGCGACTACCCGAAACAGATGCACACGGATCTGTATCAACAGGCCAATCCGGAATACAGCATCTACCGCTCTAAAGCCGTCGGTGAACCACCATTCATGCATGCAAACAGTGTCTGGTGTGCAATCTACGATGCGGTTGGCTCCATCAGTCAACATCAATGTACTCCCGCACTACATGCACCTGCGACTGGCGAAGAAATTCTTAACGCTTGTGAACATCAGCAGCAGTGGCTTGCAGAGCAATCAAAGCAGGAGGCATCTTATGTCGTCGAAGAATGATTCTTACCTGTCTAACCCGGGAATGAACTGGCTAGCCGCTTGTCAGCAACTTGAACAACAAGGTCAGGCTTACTGTATTGCAACGGTACTGGCTTATGTGGGCTCAGTTCCGCGTTCTAGTGGCGCGAAGATGGTTATCTCGGCGCAAGGCCAGTTCGATACGCTCGGCGGCGGTAACCTGGAGTACCAAGTAATCGCCAAAGCGCGCGAGAACCTGACGCTGCAACACGCAGAACCCATTATCGAACGCTTCGCTTTGTCGGCCGATCTTGGGCAGTGTTGCGGCGGCGCTGTGCAGGTGATGTTCGAGTTCTTCCATACACAAACCCCGCAAGTGGCGATATTTGGTGCCGGACATGTTTGTCAGTCTCTGACCAGTATTCTCAGTGGGTTGGCTTGCCATGTAAAAGTTATCGATAGCCGCCCTGAGTGGTTGACGCCTTTAGCGCAAAAGGGAACCGAGACAGAACAACATGCCAACCCTGTCGATGCGATTGAAAACCTAAAAGACAACACATTCGTGTTGATCATGACGCAGGACCACGCGCTTGATTTTGAACTGACTCAGCATGCGCTCGAAAGTCAGCGCTTCGCTTATGTCGGCTTAATTGGCTCACAAGGTAAAAGCCAGCGTTTCAGATTTCGCCTTAAAGAGCAACTGACTGATATCAACTTGCTTGACCAACTCACTTGCCCAATTGGTCACCCTGACATCACAGGAAAGCTACCAATGGAAGTCGCGGTATCCGTCTCGGCTCAATTGATGAATCTTTTCAAACATCATCAAGCGCCCATGCCGTCCACTGACCTGCAGCCAGATGAAAAACAGCGCAACGAAGAACAGTGGCGACAAGCCAATATTGTGCGCAAGAATATCAAGGAAAACCATCAATGAGTGCAGTAAACCAAGCCTTGAACCTCAGTAACGAACAGCTCGAGAGAATTTGTACCAGCAAACGTTGGCAGAAAGAAATGAAAATTCGCATGCCGTTTGACTCAGCAGAATCTTTGCTTCGCAGCGCAGAGATCGCCTTTACCAAGTTAAAAGAAGACGACTGGCTGGAAGCATTTGCAGGTCACCCGATGATTGGTGATCTCAATAGCCTGAAAAAGAAATACGCTCAGGGCAAAGACCTCAGCGAAAAGGAGCAAAAGAACGTTAAGCAGGCTTCAACCGATGTGTTGCAAGAACTGCTTACGCTCAACCAGGAATACCACGACAAATATGGCTTCATTTTTATTGTGTGTGCCACCAATAAAACGGCTGAAGAGATGCTCAACCTACTCAAAGGCCGAATCAATCGCTCTCGGGACGAAGAGCTACATCAAGCAGCAATAGAACAACAAAAAATCAGTAACATCAGAATGGAAGCCTTGTTATGAAACAACTCAGTTGCCACGTTTTAGATACCGCAAACGGAAAACCGGCTGCTGGTATTCAAGTTCAACTATTTAGCCTTAATGACCAAACCTGTCTCGCGGAAGGTACCACGGATCAAGATGGTCGCGCCAAGTTCCCGAAATTAACCCTGGAAAAGCAGGGATATACGCTGCGTTTTCTCGTCGCACCTTATTGTAACGCACAATTTGGTAGCGCTTTCTTTCCTCTCATTGACGTGAATTTCAACGTTTATGACGAGGGTAACTATCACATTCCTCTTCTGCTATCCCCATTCTCTTATTCGAGTTACCGGGGAAGTTGATAAGAGAGGATTGTGCTTCAGTGAGGCAGTTTGGCTAAGCCCCCTCGCAAAGCGCAATCCAACATTAATAGGACATAATTTCAAAGAGTAAAACGTTAATAAGGAATATGACGATGTGGCCACAACTGTATGAATGGCTGGCGCTGTTTATCAAATGGTTTCATGTGATCTGTGGCATCGCATGGATTGGAGCAAGCTTTTACTTTACTTGGTTGGATAACAACCTGGAAACACCACCAAAATGGAAAAAAGACAAAGGCATCAAAGGCGACTTATGGGCGGTACATGGTGGCGGATTTTACGAAGTCGCTAAGTACCAGGTGGGTCCGGAGAAAATCCCGGAAAAACTGCACTGGTTTAAATGGGAAGCGTACGCCACATGGCTAACTGGATCTGCGTTGATGATTTGGATGTATTACTTCAACGCACAGGCTTATCTGATTGATCCACGAGTCATGGAACTGACCTCACTACAAGCCGTTGGTATTGGGGTTGGTGGTATTCTGCTGGGTGTTGTAGTTTATGAAGGTCTGATGCGCTCACCGTTAGGCCGTAATACAGCACTGTTTAGCGTCGCATTACTCGCGTTTGGTGCACTGTTTTTCTATGGCTTTACCCAATTGTTCAGTGGTCGTGGCGCATTTATTCATATGGGCGCACTGATCGGCTCGATTATGGTCAATAACGTGTTCCACAAGATCATTCCTGGCCAACGTAAAATGGTGGCGCAAGTTATCGCTGGAGAAACCGTGGACCCAGCTCCGGGGTTAGAAGGTAAACGACGCTCAATTCATAACAACTACTTCACTCTGCCAGTGATATTTCTGATGATCAGTAATCACTACCCAATGATCTATCAACATCCGCTAAACTGGCTGATTGGCTTTTTCGTTCTGATCATCAGCGCGTATATCCGTCATTACTTTAACCTCAAGCATGTTGGTAAAAATCAACCAAGCGTCATCTTAAGTGGTGCTTGTGCAATGTTCGTGCTGGCTGTTGTTGTGAGTTGGCAGTCAACCTCGGGTAAAGCGACACAAGATACAATGGCAAGTACAGAGGGACATCATAAAGTGGTCACAAGTCAGCAATCACTCACTGAAAATCAGATGATTGCGAAAAAAATTATTGATGACCGCTGTAGCCAGTGCCATAGCTCAACACCAACGGATGATGTCTTCAAGGTTGCGCCAAGCGGCGCAATATTCGATAACTGGCAAGATATTGAACGCTGGAAAGCTCGCATTCTGGTTCGCTCTGTCGAAAGTGCTGACATGCCATTCTTGAATAAAACCAAGATGACCGATGAAGAACGACAACGCTTAAAAGAAGTGCTGAATTAATCGTTCAGCTAACAATATTAAGCCACCTGAAATCCAGGTGGCTTTTTTATTGCGATTTCAAATTATTACTCCCCACGACGAGCAATAACGAAACGGGTTGTGCATGCACTAAATTGAGTAGATTTGCACCAACACGAAACAATATTCTCAGCCTACTAAACAAGGTTTTCTCCTAACCCACTGGAATAACTTGACTAACCAGTCAGGAAGTTTGTGGCACAAAGATTGCTCAATTGTATCAATAAAATAGTACACAATAATGAATACAAGGAAGTCAGTATGTCTCAACAGGAAACCCACGACCTCATCTATGGGTTAGAAGACAAGCCCAAAGCCGGCGCAGCACTTTACGCTGGGCTACAGCATGTACTTGCAAGTTTTGTCGGAATCATTACTCCAACCCTCATCATCGGTGGTGTGCTTGGGTTGGGCGAGCATATCCCATACCTGATTAGCATGGCGTTAATCGTGTCAGGGATTGGTACCTTTATACAGGCGCGCCGTATCGGCCCTATTGGTGCTGGACTAGTTTGTGTTCAAGGCACAAGCTTCGCATTTCTGAGCTCTGTCTTGGCGGCAGGCTTTATCGTTAAATCTCAGGGCGGAGGTCCTGAAGATATTCTGGCCATGATCTTCGGGGTGTGTTTTGTCGGTGCCTTCATTGAAATCATCCTCTCTCAGTTTATCAGCAAACTTAAACGCATCATCACGCCAGTTGTGGCGGGTATTGTGGTGACAACGATCGGTATCTCTCTGATTAAAGTCGGTATGACCGACCTGGCGGGTGGATTCAACGCGCCTGACTTCGGCTCTTGGAACAACCTCGTTTTGGGCACAGTCGTGTTAACCACTATCATCGTGTTAAATCGCTCTAAAAACCTGATGGTGCGCTTATCATCGATCCTGATCGGGATGGTTTTGGGTTACATTCTGGCGGCTTTCATGGGCATGGTGAACTTAGAAGGTGCATTCAACCAGCCTTTGGTAAGCGTTCCGGTTCCATTCAAGTACGGGTTTGATTTTGATTGGTTTGCATTCGTACCAATCGCTGTTATTTATGCCATCACAGCGATCGAGTCAGCAGGCGATATTACCGCGAACTGTATTATTACTAAGCAACCCGTATCTGGCCCACAATACCTTAAACGCATTAAAGCCGGCATACTTGGCGATGGTGTAAATTCGCTGATTGCTGCGGTATTTAATACTTTTCCGAATACCACGTTCAGCCAGAACAACAGTGTGATTCACCTTACCGGCATTGCAAGTCGTTACGTTGGTTACTTTGTCGCGCTTATTTTGGTTGCTCTCGGACTATTTCCACTCATCGGAGCCATCTTAACCACCATCCCTAAACCGGTGATTGGCGGGGCAACCTTAGTGATGTTTGGTACGGTCGCAGCGGCAGGTATCAAGATCATCTCGAATGAAGAGCTGGATCGACGTAATCTCATGATCCTGGCGGTTTCCTTCGGTATCGGTTTTGGCGTTATGCTCGTTCCTGAAATTCTGGAAGGTATGCCAAAAATCATGCAGAGCGTCTTTGGCTCTCCAGTGACCACCAGTGGTATTGCTGCCATTATCATGACTATTGTGCTACCTGAAACTTCTAAAGAAGATGTACAGCAAGCGAATCAAACAGAAAAACAAAAAGCGCTATCAAAACCAGCGTTAGAAAAGTAATAAATAAATCGAGAGTACAAAAAGGCCTACCTTGCTAAGCGAGGTAGGCCTTGTTCGTAACTCGTATTCAAATGTGATAATTACAGCTCTTCACCGTAGATATCGAAGGAGAAATATTTCGCGGCAATCTTATCGTAAGTACCATTTGCGCGAATGGTCTTGATCGCTTGGTTAAACTTGTCAGCTAATTCTTTATCGTTTTTACGCAGTGCTAGTGCGGTACCTTCACCGATGTAAGCTTTATCTGTCACGGCTTCACCAACAAACTCATGACCTTTACCAATATCTTTGTCTAAGAACGCCAGTGAAAGTTGGTCTGAGTTGCCAAAAGTCGCATCCAAACGGCCGTTTGCCATGTCCAGATACACTTCATCCTGACCAGAATAACGCTTGATGGTTGCCACTGAGCCGAACTTATCGGTCACGTAGAGATCGTGAATTGTGCCGCTCTGAACACCAATCACTTTGTCTTTTAAACCCGCTTCACTGATCTCAATATTGCTGTCTGCTTTAGCCACAAAGCGAGCCGGAGTTTGATAGTACTTGTCGGTAAACGACACGCGTTTTTTACGATCATCAGTAATGCGCATGGAAGCCATGATCACATCTGATTTGCGTGCAAGCAGGCTTGGGATCAGAGAGTCCCATCCCTGTGAAACCCAGGTACACTCAAGCTTGGCCTCTGCACATAAAGCATCAGCGATTTCGATATCAAAACCAACCGGAGTACCACTCGCATCTTTATAATTGAATGGTGGGTACGTAAAGTCAGAAGCCAGACGAACTTCCTTTGCCATCAAAGGAGTCGAGAGTAGTGCCGCGGTGCAAGCTAACGCGCTGAGCATTTTTTTCATGTGTAATGTCCTTATTATTTCAATTGATGGTGTCAGTTGATTGGTTTAGTTGCAAGTTACAAATCGTTTCTGCCACTTCCTGCATGCTCTTTTCAGAGCCGACAGTGATACGAACACAGTTTTGCAGGCTTGGCTCATGGGTTTGATTACGCGTCACAATGCCTTGCTCACGTAAGTATTCAAAAAGATTGATATTCGGTTTAGTGCGAATCAGTACGAAGTTGGTCGCTGATGGGTAAATCTTTTCAATCCAGTCAAGGCCTTGAATACGTTCAATAAAACGTTGACGAGATGCAATCAAAGTACGGGTATGTGCCGTGACCTTGTCTAACCCTTCTGCACTCAACGCCTGGAGAACAATTTCTGCAGAGCTATCCGGCATTGGGTACGGTGGAATCAGCTTGTAAACAAAGTCCATTATCGATTGCTGAGCGATAATAAATCCACATCTGACGGCAGCCAAACCAAACGCTTTCGATAGCGTGCGAACCACAACAAGATTCGGATAACGATCAATCAGTTCAACGACGCTTTGGTCTAGTTCAAATTCAATGTAAGCCTCATCGACAACCACGATCGCGCTTTGCTGAGTCTGCTCAAGCACATCAACAATCTTGTCATAGCTGAGTAGCTGACCGGTTGGATTGTTGGGTGAACAGAGGAACACAAGGTTTGCCTTCTCTGCAGCTTGGACCACGCTATTTACATCGAGATCAAAGTTCGGCAAAACCAGAGGACAGTCGATAACATCGATCGCTAATGATTCAGCACAGAACTCGTACATCGCATAAGTCGGGCTGCATATTGCGATGCTGTCTTTTCCTGGCTGGCAGAAAGTACGAATGAGCAAATCAATCGCTTCGTCCGCACCACGTACCGCCAATGTCGGCTGTGTCGTTGAACAGTAAGCCTGATAAGCAGCAGCAATATCATGAGGAAGAAAATCCGGATAGCGATGCAGTGGCGACTGATGTTCTTTGTACAGTAACGGATCTTCAAGTTCGTTGGCGTTCAGCCATAATCGCCCTGCCCCACCAATGCGTCTTGCTGACTGATATGGTATTAACTTTTTTATGCTCTCAGGCGCTAATTTCTCAGCTAATGACATTATATTTATCACCCCAGTTTGAATACTTAATCAGTTTTTACCGATTAAACTAAATTTAATCTCTGTATTGGTAATAAATTAGTCAAGAACTGCTTCCGGTTAAATCGAAATAAAGGCATACTAGCCATGCAAAAAAAGCATGGATAGACAAGATGCATAACAGACTCCCTTCGACAAAAAACCTGCAAGCCTTCTTGGCCGTCGCACAGCACCTGAATTTCACCCATGCGGCAGAGGCACTTAACATGACCCAGGGCGCGATAAGTCGCCAGATTCAGTCGATGGAAAGTCTGATGGGTGTTGCCCTGTTTTATCGCCAAGCACGAGGGCTCGCTCTCACATCGGAGGGTGCGAAGTTTGTTCCGCTCGCAGAAGAAATTATTCAGCGCTTACAAACTTCGATTCGGGAAGTGGTTGACAGTGCAAACCGAATCAAACTAAACGCCCCTAGCTGTATTACTTCATGGCTGCTGGCTCACATCGCCAATTTCCAGCAAGAATATCCCGATGTGAATGTAGAGCTGACCTCTACCACCAAACATCAGGCCATACCTAACTTCGATAGCTTTGACTTAGTTATTTCTTACGGTAAACCTATCCGCAATAAAACCATCGAACAGGTGTTATTGTTCGATGAGCTTCTGGCTCCGGTCTGCGCGCCACAGCTGTGGGACAAGTTAGCGCCATCCAGCACAGAAAAAGGATTTGATGAACTAAACGTGCTCAAACGCTGTACCTGGCTGCATGCCAATACCGAGCAGTCAGACTGGTCGATGTGGCTGGCCTCACGTGGGTATCGCAATATTCAGGGCAAAGGCAACCAGACGTTTGCCACGCTCGATCAGGCGGTCAACGCAGCTCAACAAGGATTTGGCATGGCAATTGGTGACATAACGCTGGCCGAACAAGACTTGAAGTTAAAGCACCTGATTCAACCATTCGACCACTACGTAGCGTCTGGCAACGGTTATCATCTGATCAACCCAAGACACGAGGGAAATGCGATGGTTGGCAACCTCGTCAGTTGGTTGTCTGAGCAAAGCAGAGCTTCGAAAATCTCGCCCTAGCGGTGACACTGTGGCGAGATGAGTCTTCTTAAATCAAATTTAATTCTCACACACTATAAAGAGTGAGGATTTTTGTCACTTCATCAATACGGCGGGTAAAGCTCGCTTTTAATGCGCGCTCATTGTGAGTATGATCACCATCGCCAAACGGTCCAAAGCCGTCTAAAGTGGCAACGCCCATTCCTGCCACCACATTAGCATCACTCACTCCACCACGCTGTTCAGTCAGTAACGAATACCCCAGTGCAACTTCTATCTGTGCCAGAAACTCAGCTTGAGCAGCGGTGGGAACCATGACATCGCGCTGCAGGCCACCACTGAGTTCCGTTTTCACGCCAACCACCTGAGGCTGCTGAGCGATACTTTCAATACTTTCAAGTACACGTCGTTGCTCTTCAAGCGAGGTAAATCTAGCCTCTACGGTAAGGTGGGCTTGTGGCGAGATCGTATTAGCGCCAATACCGCCTTCCATTTTGCCGACATTAACCGTAGTACCTGCGGCTAAATCGGTTAACTCGCTTAGCGTAATCATCATTTTGGCTGCAGCAAGGTTAGCGTCGCATCCCAGTGCATAGTTATTACCCGCATGAGCCGCTTTACCGCTTAGATCAATATGGTAAGTCGCCACGCCTTTACGACCAATCACCACTTCATGGTTCTCACCAGCAGCTTCAAAATCAATACAAACTGCATAATTAGTCGCAAGCTCTTTGGTCAACTCTCGACTGTCATCACTGCCAGTCTCTTCATCACTAACGAGCAGAAAATCGACATTGCAGAGCTCCCCTTGCTGGGTAAATACATTGCGCAGAGCTTGCAGAGCAACAAAATTCCCACCTTTCATATCGCACACACCAGGGCCGTAGACCCAATATTGGTCTTGACTAAAACCTTCGAATGTCTCGGGTGAAAACACGGTATCCAAATGGCCCAAAAGCAACAACTTCGGCGAACTTTCATTACTTTTAGTACTAAATAACAGGTGATCACCAATATTTTCACGCTTATAGCGCTCACAACGAAAACCCAATTCTCCCAACCACTGCTGCATAAGTTGACCAGTTTGGTCCACTCCGGGTTTGTTATGTGTCCAGGAATTTATTTCTACCAATTGCTTCAAATCACCAAAATCAAACATGTGTAAATGACCTTCCATGTGCCTAGAAGTTATAGCTTATCCAGAGCCTACAACTTTCGAGTTATGTGTAATAAATATTCAATAAAGTGATGTGAACATATAGCCCTATTGTGACAAAGGCATTAATTAGCAAAACAACCCAAACGAGCAATTAACATCAATCCTGCCCCAAAATTTAGAGAGCTACAGGTTCTGATAAGGAGGGGAGTAGCAATTAACGGAGCTATGCATGACACGGAAGCAAGTTGGCATTTGGATGTATGAAAATAGCGGCGGTAGCCAAATTCAACAAAAAATGGTGGACCAACTGCGTGAGCGCGAGATCGAATCTGTTTGTGGTTTGAACCTTGCAGAAGCGAGCGCTAAAGACGGGACGGTTTTCTGCCAAGGCAAGGATCTATCAGAGCTGGAGCTGTTTTTTTCTTACAACGCGGGAGAACAAACCCCCTACCAGGTTTACCTGTACCAAACCATCGACAGCATGATGCCGATGATCAACAACTACACCTCGTTTGCCTTGACGGAAGACAAATTCCGTACCGCTCATAAACTCAAGCAAGCGGGAGTAAGCGCGACAGATTACATCGTATGTAACCGCGACAACCTGGATCAAGTTCGTGATCAGTTAATCGCGTGGGAAGGCCAGGCCATTTGTAAACCCGTTGATGGCTGGGGTGGCAATGGCATCATCAAGCTTGAACACACACGCGATATTGACCTGCTAGCGCCATTTTTAAAAAATCACTCTAGTAGTCAGTTTTATCTTGAACGTGTCATTCCAAATGATTTTTCTGATTATCGCATTGATATTGTGGATGGTAAGTTTGTCGCCTGCTATGGCCGTAAAGCAGCCGCTGGTAGCTGGAAAACCAATATTTCCAGCGGTGGTCATGTGATCCTACGTGAACCTCTTGCAGAAGTGGTTGAACTCGCTCAACAAGCTGCATTTGTAACCGGACTCGAAATAGCTGGCGTTGATATTATTTATGACATTGAAAAACAACGTTATGTCGTTATTGAAGTCAATGGTATTCCTGCTTTTGCGACGCCAGAACAAGAAGCCTTCGGCCTGAATTTCAATGATACAAAAATCAACTACATCGTCGATCTGATTGATCGCAACGTGAATCCGGCCCAAAGCCAGTCTAAGACCACGACCTTAGACACCAGCTTCATTCATTTAAACTCAAATCACTCTAACACTCAGCAGGTAGAAATCTCATTATGACCTCTCACGGCTCCACTCGTCCTACACTTGGCTTACTCTATCTCGATCATGTATTACGCTTTTTCGATCGCTCAAACTTCAAAGGCTGGCCGGATAAAATTGAACAAGTTGTTTATCATTGGGGAAATGACAAGCAGCGCTTTATCGAAGAAATCAAACGCAAAAAGATCGACGTCCTGATCGGTAATATCCCAGCTACCGCGTATGAAACCTTCCGTGAGATCAGCCGCGCCCTGCCTGAAGTGCAATTTGTGCCATCACTCGACAGCCAGTTTTGTAATAAGTCGAAAGAGAATGTTACTCACTTTTGTCATAAGCATGACCTGCCGATCCCGCGCACTGAAATCTTTTATCAAGTTGATGAAGCGCTGGATTATTTAAGCCATACCACTTATCCAAAAATTGTTAAGCGCTCCTATGGTCCTTCCAATTATGGCGGTTATTTTGTGCATAAAGTGGACTCAGAAGCCGAGGCTCTACGCCTGTTTGCGAAAAAACAATATTACCCCGCTTATATTCAAGACTTTGTCCCAATGAAAGCCGATATTCGCGTAATGTTAGTAGGTCACCAACCTGTGTGCGCATTTTGGCGCCGTCCACCGGAAGGGGAATGGCTCACCAATACCAGCCAAGGCGGCAGCATGGATTACCAAGCCGTACCAGAGAAAGTGCTCGACGTTGCAGTGAAGGCATCTAAAGCGGCCAATGCTGAGTATTGGGCGTGTGATATCGCCGTTAGCATGGACGATGATTACACCATTTTAGAATGTGCGACCGCATTTGCTGCTTTCCCTTATATCCGTGACTGGATCGGTCAATATCTGATGTGGTTATTCGCGCCAGAGCGCTTTAAAAAGCCTTACTTTGCGCATCGCAACTGGGAAGAATTAGGGAAAATTCAGTCATCTTTGCTCCGTACTTTGCGTCATCTAAGCTTTGGTGAAACCAGCATTTCTACCGATACTGGCGAATACGCACCACACGACTCAGCTTATCCACTTGCTCGTACATACCAAGAAATTGGCGAAGAGTGGCCAAGTGAAGTCTGGAATCGACAAGGCTTACTCGCTCATCAGTTAATCGCGCCATCTGCATCGCAACTGGGTGAACAGTCTCGCCTTGAAGCGATTGATACTGGTATTGAAAGCTTAGACAGCCTTGATTTACAAGCGCAAAGTAAAAGTGAACACTTACTTAATTCCACAGCCACAAAACCTAATAGTGCGATGAATCAAGCGCAATTGGTGACATTTTTCACCAGTATTAAAGGCATAGGCTTAGAGCAAGCGAACAAAATCATCACTCACCTAGGCGTTGAGCAAACCTTGACCGCGTTAAATTCTGCCCCAAATCTGTTGATGACAGTCCCAGGGATTAAGCAGAAAAAATGCGATGCGATTTGTCTGCATTGGAATTTACACTGCAAAGCATTGGCTTGAGCAGAGGTAAACGAATGAAAAAACAATACCTATGCTATGAGCAAACCCAACAGTTTCTCGAGCAAGCGATGGCGAAGCATCCAGATTTGATCCGCCTTGAAAGTATTGGGGAGACTCATGAAGGGCGGCCAATCCTAATGGCCACTATTTCTCAAAATGTAGCCTATGCTCACCTCAAACCTGCACTGCTCTACACAGGTACCATCCATGCACGGGAGTGGATAGGAAATGAGTTGGCCGTTAGCTTTATCCAATACCTGCTGGATAACCACCAAACCAATCCAGATGTGATTGATGCATTAAGTCGCAATACCTTGTATATGGTACCTTGCCTCAACCCTGATGGTTTTGAGTATTCGCATAAGCACTTTTCCTTCTGGCGTAAAAACCGCCGTGACAACGGTGACGGCACTTTTGGGGTAGATTTAAACCGTAACTTCGGGGTGAACTTCCGCCGCAGCAATCAAACCAGCTCGAATATTTACGGTGGTCCAGAAGCTTTTTCAGAGCCAGAAACCCGCGCGATCAAACATTTTGTAGAGCAGCATAACAATATCTGCATCGCGCTCGATTACCATTCACAAGGCAACGTGTTTTTCCCAGCACACAAGTTTAACCATGAAGCTGAAATTGAAGGCACCGATCTTAATGTGTTGTGTGCCAATATGGCGCAAGAGATCTATAAGGTCACCAAGCGCCAATATGGTATTCACCGCGGTAAGCCACCAGCCAACTTGATCCATGGCAGCGGACGCGAGTGGTATTACAACCGTGGTATTCTTGCCACTGTGGTGGAAGTGGGCAGCCGCAATATCCCGGATTATCTGATCAACATGGCGCAAAGTGTGGATGAAAACATCCCTGCCCTGCTTTATGCTTTGCGCAGTGCGATCAATTATTCGGATCTTGCTCCCAAAAGACCTGAGTATTTTTCGGTGAAACGTGTCGATGCCACCCAGGCAGAGTTAGTGTGGCAAGAAGCGGATGATAGTGACACTGGTTGTCACTATCAGGTATATCGTAGTGAAAGTCCGAAAGCGCCTTGCACCAAGGAAAACCTGATTGCTATCACGTCACAAACTGGCTTCACCGACAAGCAACTTAAAGCCGGTAAGCGTTATTTTTACAACCTACACCGTGTCGATAAATACAAGAAAATTGCTTCCCCTTTTGCGCCAGAAATCCGCATCAAAACACCGCTGGATAAAGCCGATTGCTCGTTTACGTTATTCCCGACTCCAGAAAAAGTAGGCTATGTTGGTGAGCTCACTAAGAACAATAGCGAACATTTTGGTCATAACTCGCTGTTTGTTGGGGTCAATAACACCAAAGGCATTTGTTATGGCGTGATCGATTATGATCTTAGCCGTTTGTCGGAAGACTCGCATATTAGTCTGGCCGAGTTCTCGCTTTACCCGATGAACCGCGTGGGCGCTAAAATTGAAAATTATGGTGAGTGGTCGGTGTCGATCCTCAATCCAGCGGACATCACCGACATCAGCAACTTTGAGCAAATTCATCAAGCCACGCCAATTCAGACCTTGGGTGAAACTATAGATTCCGATCGTTTAACGCAAGGTATTTGGCATAGTTGGCAGTTTAGTGCGATGGAAAAACGCATCCTCGAAGAGCAGTTAAAACGTGGACGCTTGCTACTGCGCATTCAAGGTCCTGATAAATTGCCTCTCGGTAATGACTCTCAAATGATGCAATTTGATATTGGTTATGGCCGCTTTGGCGGAGGCATTCACTATCGCCCAAGCTTGTATGTGATTTATCGACGTAAAACTACCACGCTGCAGCTGTCTGCCGCTCAATGCCAAACCTTCCAACATAGTGAATTGGTCAATAGCCTTCTGACTACTGGCTATGATAGCTATGGCAACGCAGAAATTGGTCAAATGGTGTTTGAGCTACCGCAGCTCACCAATCCAAAAGAGCTGGTGATCACCGAAGCTGCCATCATCCTTGATGTGGATAGTACGCATGCCTTGAATCACTCGATGCGCTTTAGCGTGGCGCTTGTGGACAGTGAAACTGAGCTTGATGAGTTGCCGCTAGATTTTGCTCAACTGGAATACGTGGGTTACGAAGTGAGCTCACAAGATCTCAACCGTAACCCACGCCAAACCTTCCTGTTTGATAGCTCTGCTCGTCAATATGTTGAAGACTTGCACGACCAGGGGCGCTCTGTTCGTCTGATCATCATACCTACGTCAGACACCGACACTATGGATAGCCGCGTGACATGGAAAACTCAGATAAATGATGAATCAGTCACGCCAAAACTGATGCTCACCTATGTCGAACGACGAAAAGAGGCGTTAGCAGCACCAAACAATCTGCAAGCCAATGTGGAAAATGGTGTCGTAAAACTCACTTGGGATAACCCAGACCATCCTGCATGGGTGGGCAGCTATGTCGTACGTAACAGCTTCCATCCACCCAGAAACGCACTTGATGGCGTAAAACTTTACGCAGGTAAAGACGACTTCACTTACGACCGCTTTGGCAACGCCAACCTAGCAAAGTACTACTCCGTGTTTAGCTACGATGACGTGCCAAACTATTCGCTACCTACAACGGTCAGCTACACCAGTAAAGAAGTCACCGAAGTTATTCATCAAGAGTTTGAAGCTCAAGATGAAGTAGAACAGCGCTATCACGACGGGGATTAGCACTACCGTTTTCTGTGCATTTACATTGTAAAAACACAATGCCGCAATTGAGCTTGCGGCATTGCTCATAAACCCATGCCCGCGTATCTACAACTCATTTATCAAAGCACAAATCGCTGCATTTTTTATTGATTACCTCACTTCATTCGACACAAAGTTAGCAAATAAAAAATAAAGCTCCAAATAGAACTGCAATATCATTGTCATACGGAACAGATAAATTATGCGACCATAATTTGTTGCACACAATGCATATGGTCGATTAATTTAGTTGGTACGCATGTCACGAAAACCACACCCTTTAGATAAGAAAATCATCAAATTGATGCAAGAAAACAGAGGTTTAATCAAAAAAGAGGCACAAGCACTGCTCAAGAAAGAAGTTTATAAACTCAACTCCGATGAAGTTAAAAAAGTGAAAACGTATGCCGAGCATTTTGGCTTAAATTCTCAAGAGCAGTTGTTAAACGAGATTCATGATCTTCGTCGTGAAACTTTGATTTCTCGGCTGTCTTCTTAATATCAAACCTATTTTGATACGACTGATGACGACTCAGCGATAGGTTGCTTACCCGAATGTTTGCCTACATGGTCATGCCTGGTACGTAACCCTTTAACCATAAAATTAGCATTAGCTAGATGTAGGCAAACTTGATCCCCAATTGAGAGGTTAAGCACTTAACCTCACTACATAGCTTGTCAGTTTTTATTTGCCCGTAAGTTAAGTGGATCAACAGCCCCAGCCACAATCGCCATACCGACTAATTCGGGTAAGTTATTGGCCTCAAGACGTTTCATAATTCGAGAACGATATAAATCGACCGTTTTGATGCTAATTGCCAACTGCTCAGCTATCTCTCGACTTGTATACCCTTGAATTAAAGGTAAAAAAACGTCTTGCTCGCGAGGGGTGAGCGAAGCCAGTTTTTCCTTTATCAATTGCTGAGCATTACTTCTGATCACACTCGGCTCGCTTTGAAGTGAATCCTGAACGCTGTCTAGTAATAACTGATCGTTGTAAGGTTTTTCGATGAAATCGACAGCACCCGACTTAAATGCACGTACGACAATGGGTACATCAGCGTGACCACTAACAAAAATGACTGGCAGTTTAATACCACGACGGCGCATTTCTTCCTGTACGTTTAGCCCGCCCATACCAGGCATACGGATATCAAGTAATACACACGCATTAGCGTCGGGATCACATGACGACAAGAAATCTTGTCCGGAAGAAAACGGCACCGCTTTTAGCCCTACCGACTCAAACAACCAAACCGTTGAATCGAGCATTCCCTGATCATCATCAACCACATATACAATCTGTTCACTCTGCATGTCATACTCCTAACAAGCGTTGCTGCGGGGACCACTGTTCTCCCCTGATCTATCTTTATTGCTGCGTAGTGGCAATGAGCAACAAAATGTTAATCCTCTATTCGTTGAGGGCTCAACATCGAGACTGCCACCAAAGCCTTCCACTATCGTTCGGCTCATTGATAGCCCAAGCCCTAGCCCATCCGGTTTACTGGTATAAAACGGGGTAAAAAGTTTGTCACTTTCATCAGGCTTTAACCCTGGCCCCTGATCCTTAACATGAATAAGCAACCATTGCGCATTAGTGCTCACATTAATATCGACCTGTGACTCTTGATTAGGATGCGCACTCCAGTTGGCATCAATGGCATTTCGCAGCAGATTAATCAGCACCTGCTCCAACAAAACAGCATCGCCATATACAAGCGGTCGTTTCTCATGTTCTGCATGGCAATAATTGATGGTGACTTTATATCGACTGGCTTCACTCGCACAAAGCCCCACTGCTTCCCACACCACCATATCGATATCTAGCGGTTGAATATTTCGCGGGCTCTTGCGCAAAAAATTTCGTAGACGGTTAATGACAGCTGATGCATGACTCGCCTGGCCACAAATCAATTGCAGCCCTTCTGCAACGCGCGCAGCGTTTTGAGGATTTTGAGGAAGGGTTTCTAAATAACGCTGGCTGGCATTAGCATAGTTAATCACGGCAGCCAGGGGCTGATTCAGCTCATGAGCAATGCCGGATGCCAATTCACCCATCGTAACCAGGCGAGCAGTATGTGCTAACTCATCCTGATGACGCCTTTGCTCTGCCTCACGTAACTCTCGCTCAGTCATGTCCCGTGCAACCAGCGAGGCGTAATACTGCCCTCCTGCGCCTTTATGAGCGAGTAATACTAACGATGCGACAAAACCTGTTTTATGCTTCAGCGGAGTTAATTTCACTTCGGTGGTCCACGCCCCCTTTCGGATAGCCTCCTCCCAACCTTCCTCTCGAAGCCTGCCAAAATCCAGAGGGCTCAGGAACTCAGCCAGATTCGGCAGTTCTACCTCTTCGCATATCCCCAACGCCTTGCGAGCAGAAGGGTTCATCTTGGTCAATTGCCAGTGTGAATCCGTAAACAGTACTAAATCGGTGTTGGCTCTGACGACTTCCGCCAGTCGTCTGTTTTCCTCTTCTGCCCTTACTCTTGCAGTGATATCCCTCGATATGCCGACAATTTCCACCACATCGCCAGTATACGTTTCCCGAATGCCACGAAACGCAGTTTCAAACCACAAGTAGTGTCCATCACGATGACGAATACGATAAGTCAAAGTCAGGTAGCCATCTCGCTCCAGGGGTTCAACCATTTGCAAAAGGAGCAAATCTTGGTCGCTAGGGTGGACCATTTCCCGAACTGGTATACCACGTAACTCTTCAGGCCAATATCCCAGTAGAGTCCAAGAGGCAGCCGAAGCATCCAAAAAACCACCATCGGGGCTATGACGAGAGATCAAATCCGTCGTGTTTTCCGTGATCAGGCGATAAAGCCTTGAGGCGGTTTCTGCCTCTCTTTTATTCAGGATTTCTTGCGTTGCATCTCGACAACGAACGATGACCGATCCCATTGAAGGCTCAGGGAAAAACTGCCATAGAAAGTAGCGTTCATCTAATTTAGATTCCACTTCTGCTATGACTCTTTCCTGCTTCAGACAAGAGGCAATTAATTGAACGTAGTTAACTGGCAACAGATCTTGTAGTGACAAATCATCTCGACAGGACAGGAGGTTCTGCATGGAAATATTGATGGCCTTAGGCCTGGCTTGCTTGTCAAAGCGTACCGTGGGTAACGGATCACTTTGCAATAAGCCCTCAGATGGTTGCGCCAAGAGATTTGCCAGCAGTGTTTTTAGTAGAGTCCCCATGGCAGCCAAAGATGCGACCTGACTGGGCTGCTCGGTTGAGATAACCAGTATCCCTTCCTCTTCAGCCGCTTCCCCTTCATCTGTTCCCCCCTTTGGCATCAGAGAAATCACCCCGCCATGAGCTAACCCCGCACGACGTAAACGTCCAGCCAGCCAAGAGTCTCCAAGGCGAATATCCTGCAAGGGAACACAAATCTGGTTTTGTAATTGTTGGCGTATTCCATCATCACTGGCATTAAGCGGATTACCTTGGCCAGACGGAAGTGCAGGGCCATCTTCATCATTGGTATAAACCTGCTCAGAGGGCTGCCAAGGGAGCCAAAACACCTTTTCAACGCCAGGCCAAGTCGAGACATAGCGACACAAGGCTGAGGACTGATCTGCGGCGGAGCCTTGATTCAATAAACTCAACCATAAATCGAGATAAAGTTGTGCACGTTCACTTTCCATGCCGTCTTCCAAAGATGTGGTTATCAAAACATTCTTCCCTTAAGTCTTAACGCCATTCGCCTAACGATTTTTATCTGAGTCATTCCAGCGAGCCCTAGCGAGACTAGGAATCTAATATCAGCGCACTAAGCAGTTATGAAATAACTTGGATCATAAAGTGCTCGAAAACGAGATCCTGAATCACGCTCCTTCGTCGCAGTTCAGGATGACGAGTAACTTAAGCCTGCCGTTATTTTCTACCTAGCATAAGGGGTTATAGGATAAATACTATAAGACTATAGGCTATTACTATATTCCATTTGGGTATGCTATAAACTACCACATGTTATTAAAACATTAAATTTAAACAACCAACTTGTTAACGAGAAGTAACCTAGTAACGGAATCACCAACAGCTAAAAAGGATCTTAAATGTCAATCTATGATAACGATCTTACTCATTGCGCAGTGAATCACATGGCCCTCACTCCACTGAGTTTTTTGGAGCGAACCGCAAACGTCTACCCTGACTATCCAGCAGTCATTCATGGTAGTATCCGCCGTAACTGGTCAGAAACCTATCAACGCTGCCGCCAACTTGCTTCGGCGTTATCCGGCCGTGGTATTGGTAAAGGTGATACCGTATCAGTGATGCTGCCAAATATTCCGGCAATGCTAGAAGCGCATTTCGGTGTCCCTATGATTGGGGCGGTTCTCAACACTCTGAACGTTAGACTTGATGCCGAAACCATCGCTTTCATGCTGAAACATAGCGAAGCCAAAGTACTTATCTGCGACCGCGAATTTCATGCTGTGATAACTGAAGCACTGGCTTTGATCGATAATCCTCCACTGATTATTGATGTCAACGATCCAGAATACGGCGGAGAAGAAGCGACCAGTGATCTCGATTATGAAGCCTTTCTGGCTGAAGGCGATCCTAACTATGAGTGGCAATGGCCAGAAGACGAATGGCAGGCGATTTCTCTCAACTACACATCAGGCACGACCGGTAACCCGAAAGGCGTGGTTTACCATCATCGTGGCGCTTACCTGAATTCACTCGGCAACCAAATGACCTGGTCAATGGGGCATCACCCTGTCTACCTCTGGACCCTGCCAATGTTCCACTGTAACGGCTGGTGTTACCCATGGACCATTACGGCTTTGGCTGGGGTACATGTGTTCCTTCGCCGAGTTGACCCACAAAAAGTCCTCACTCTGATCCGTGAGCATAAAGTTAGCCACTTATGCGGAGCACCAATTGTTCTAAACGCTCTGGTTAACATGCCCGAAGAAGCCAAAGCGGCAATTGACCATCCAGTTAACGCGATGGTTGCAGGCGCAGCGCCACCAGCAAAAGTGATTGGCGATGTAGAAAAAATGGGCATCAATATTACCCATGTTTATGGATTAACCGAAGTCTACGGGCCAGTCACTGTCTGCGCATGGCACGAAAGCTGGGATGAGCTCAGTCTTGAAGAGCGAGCAACGTTAAAATCGCGTCAGGGCGTCCGTTACCCAACGCTTGAAGGTGCGATGGTGGCCGATACTCAAACACTCAAACCAGTCGCCAAAGACGGTAAAACGATCGGTGAGGTTTTCATGCGAGGTAACACCGTAATGAAAGGCTACCTGAAAAATCCAAGCGCTACGGCAGAAGCCTTTGAGGGTGGTTGGTTCCACACCGGCGACTTAGGCGTATGCCACCCTAACGGCTATATAGAGATCAAAGACCGCCTTAAAGACATTATCATCTCAGGTGGAGAAAACATTTCTACCATCGAGCTGGAAGACGTTCTCTACAAACATCCCGATATTCTCGAGGTTTCCGTCGTCGCCAAGCCAGATGAACGCTGGGGCGAGTCGCCATGCGCATTTATCACTCTTAAGCAAAACAAATTCACGAGTGAAAATGAAATTCTCGATTACTGCCGTGAGCACTTGGCTGGCTTTAAAATTCCAAAGACCATTGTCTTTACCAACTTACCCAAAACGTCCACAGGGAAAGTGCAGAAGTACATTCTTCGCGACTGGGCAAAAGAAATCTAAGTAAATAATAAATCTAAATAAATAAGTAAGTAGATCGGGAGGCATTGCTTCCCCATCTTTTACTGCAACACAGCAAAGTAATACTCCCCCGATAACGTCAACAAGGAAGACGCCATGCAAGTTTATAAACGACAGCAGGGAACCGAACAACCATACTGGCCACTGGGGCCTTTTAAAATTCGACTGCCTTTCATTCACTACCGCTGGGAATTTGCGGAAATGCTACAAGCGCTAATTATGTTTGTAGTGAGCTTAGCGATGATCCCCCTTTTAGAGAAATATCTCGGACTACCTTATGACATCGCTCTGGCCTACGTAGTGGTATGCGGAATTGGCTTTATGATTCCAGCACTCTTCGGTGTACCTTTTGTGCCCGGTTGGATCACTCCGGGTATTCCGGTGGTTTTACTGTTTCTTGGCGACTTCAAGCCAGGACCAGAAGCGATACAAGCGCTGTTCGCTCTTCAACTACTGGTATTTATCATCTTCTTGGTCCTCGGCGTGACTCGTTTAGGCTCCGCGATGGTTAAACTGGTGCCGAACTCGCTCAAGGCAGGGATCATCATCGGTGCCGGGATCGCAGCCATAATGGGCGAGATCTCCAGTGGCGGACGCCTGGCTGCCACTCCAATCTCTCTGAGCATTGGTAGTTTGGTCTGCCTGTATTTGATGTTCTCAGTATCTTTCAAAGGATTGATTGATAGAGTGCCGCTGGCGAAAAAAATCGTTAATTACGGCATGGTACCGGGCATGCTCATTGCCATTTCAGTGGGCATTTTGGTCGGTGAATACCCAATGCCTGATATCCAATGGGGAATTACTCAACCTGACTTTGTCGGAATGTGGCAGTACTTACCATTCAATATCGGTTTCCCGGATTTAGATGTATTCCTTATGGCCATTCCAACCGCAGTCATTGCTTACATTATTGCCTTCGGCGACATCATTGTAGGTCAATCATTGATGCAGCGCGCAGATGAACTACGCACCGATGAAGTTATTGAAAACAATATTGACCGTGTTCATCTAGTTACAGCAGTTCGTAACGCCCTGCACGCTTTCTTCGCACCATACCCAGGGCTAGCTGGTCCACTGTGGACCGCAGTTGCTGCAACAATGGCAGAGCGTTACAAGCATGGACGCGAAGCAATGGACTCTATCTACAGCGGCGCGGGTACGTTTTGGATCACCGGTTTTATTGCTCTGTTCGCGCTTCCACTGGTTAGTTTCTTCCAACCTGTGCTGCCGATAGCGCTGTCGTTAACTCTGCTATTAACGGGTTACATCTGCCTGATGGTAGGACTAGAGCAGCTAAACAATAACACCGAGCGTGGTATTGCCGGAATGATGGGCGTGGTTCTTGCTGTCTATGGCGCAAGCTGGGGGCTAGTAACAGGGGTTGTCCTTTATGTTCTGATCGAACGTACTCACATACTGCGTTTTCAGGTCAACAAGAAAGACAGAGAAACCGCCAGCGATAGCTGATAGCTGAATTAACTCAATAAACGCAACAGGCTGTATTCACCTGTTGCGTTGCTAACATCACCTTCACAGTCATGTTTAACGTCCCCTTCCAACTCAGATCAACTTACCACTGACACATTCTCTCCAACCCAAGTCAGTAACTGTTTAGCCGCTTTGGATAAAACCTGATTCTGGCGAACGATGTAGCCAAAGTCTGTGTTAGGGAAGCTTGGTAACGGTATCACCTCTCTGGTTAACTTCAGCCTTGGGTCAATGGAAAAATCCGGAACAATCGCGGTGCCAAAACCGGCTTCCGCCCAGTCTATTTGCGCTTCCACACTGCCTACTTCCATCACCCTATGCTTTGGCAACTTCAGCTCTGGCAATGAAGCATCAATCAATTCTCGCGTACGAGTATCGTGCCCAAGCAGTATAAGCGTCTGGCTTTCCTTTTTGTTTTCCTGCCACTCAAAGATATTGTCGCCAAAAGCACACCAGTGAATTTGGGTAAGAGGGGTAAAGTGAAGCGGTTGACTCTCTTTCTGAGCGATAACAAACCCAATGTCTGCTCGGGCACGTTTCACTAAATCCAC
The DNA here is from genome assembly GCF_026000435.1 of Vibrio sp. STUT-A11. Taxonomy (NCBI): domain Bacteria; kingdom Pseudomonadati; phylum Pseudomonadota; class Gammaproteobacteria; order Vibrionales; family Vibrionaceae; genus Vibrio; species Vibrio sp. STUT-A11. The sequence goes on from NZ_AP026764.1 coordinate 297,154, forward strand.
CGCTTGAGAAGAAGTAGTATTGAACAGAGCTAAGTCGATACCCGGGTACTCATCTTTAAACTTTTGAAACGGCTTGATGAGCAATAAGCGCGAGACAATGTCGCTGGCAGCAATCGAAAGCGTTCCCTGAGTAAGATCGTTAATCGCATTAAGATCCGACTGACAGATCTGCAGCTCGTTCAGCATGTGTTGCGCAGTATTCAACAAGCGCTTTCCAGCCTGAGTCAGTTGCACAGGATTTCGTTCAATTAATTTCGTCCGTGTGGCTTGCTCAAGCTGCTTAATGTGCAAGCTGACATTCGGCTGAGTCATATGCAGCTCGGTTGCCGTTTTGCCGAAATGCCTAACGTCAGCCAAAGTGACAAACGTCCTCAGCCAATTCAAATCCAACATAGCTCACCACCTGATATGAAATTCTTATCAAGTCGATGAGTATAATTAATTTCTCTTATTGATGCGAACAACATAAGATTTTTTGGTCTGTTATGGGAGAACAAATTATGTCGTCTATTGTTGTTGTGGGTGCAAACTGGGGTGATGAAGGCAAAGGCCGCATCGTTGACTTTTTGGCAGAGCAAGCTTCTGCGAGTATTCGTTTCCAAGGTGGTAATAACGCGGGTCACACTGTCGTTAACGACCTGGGCACGTTTAAGCTGCACCAACTTCCAAGTGGCGTATTCAACCCAGACTGTTTGGCAGTTTTAGGTCCGGGTATGGTTATCAGCCCTGCGTTGCTGTCTCAGGAGATTGCGGAAGTTGAAGAAGCGGGCGTTAAAGTGAATATGCGCATTTCTGATCGCGCAACACTGTGTCTACCTCTGCATGCACTTGAAGATACGCTAGAAGAACAGCGTTTAGGCGACAAAGCATATGGATCTACTCGTCAAGGTATTGCACCTGCGTACGGTGACCGTGTGATGAAAAAAGGCATTCTTGTTGGTTGGTTAAAGCAACCTGAAGTGCTAGTTGAACGTCTTCAATTTATGATGGATTGGAAACTACCTCAACTGCGTGCGCTTTATCCTACATTTGAGTTTGAACAGACGGCAGAAGAGTTAGCGAACTGGCTACTAGAAGTATCGGCACCATGGCGTGATGCTATCTGTAACGTAACGCTTCCTCTTAAAGAGCTGCAAGCAGAAGACAAGACACTGCTATTTGAAGCACAACTTGGTGCTGGCCGTGACCTTGTATACGGTGAATACCCATGGACGACGTCTTCAAATGTTGTGTCTATGTACGCAGGTATCGGCAGTGGTCTACCAGCCCTTCGTCCAGAACGTGTGATTGCAGTGGCGAAAGCATTCAGCTCATCAGTAGGTACAGGCACGCTGATCACTGCAATGGAAGAGCAAGATGCATTCCGCGAACTTGCAGGTGAGTTCGGCGCGACAACAGGCCGTCCACGCGACATGGGTTACTTCGACGCAGTCGCAACCAAAAACGGCGTTGAGCTACAAGCAGCGACTGAAATCGCGCTAACCAAAGTAGACTGTCTGACGGGTCTTAACGATCTTAAAATCTGTGTTGGCTACGAAGGCGATCACAGTGAAAACCCAATCTGGCCTCAAACAGCCGCACTGGCACCAATCTACGAGAAAATGGAAAGCTGGAGCGAAGACATCACTGGTTGTCGTCAGTTTGAAGAGCTACCAGTAGCGGCACAGAAATACGTATTGCGTATTGAAGAGCTAATGGGCGTACCAGTAAAAATGGTGTCTGTGGGTCCTGGTCGTGAACAAATGATTATGCGTTAAGGTGTGATGGGTACCAACCAACGTTGGTAGCCCACATCTTTTGGCAGCGGCTTTTATCTTTTCCGGGGTAAAGCCGCTTTTTTTTTATTTTTGAAATCTGACAGAAAACCGTTTCCGGTTAGAGCAGTTTCCCTTTAAAACAATCGGCGCTTCATCCCCGCCCTTTCTAGAATTCGAGTCGAAATTTCCTCAACAGAAAGTGACGACGTGTTGATATAAGGAATCGCTTCTCTTCGGAACAGCGCTTCAACCGTATTCAACTCCAATTTACATTGCTCTTCGCTGGCGTAATCACTGCCCGACAAACGATTTTCACGAATTTCATTCAATCGTTCAGGCGTAATGGTCAGTCCAAACAGCTTATGACGATGTATCTCAAACTCAGGCAACAAGCGCAGCATCTTTACGTCTTCCGCAATAAACGGGTAGTTCACCACGCGCAAACCAAACTGCATGGCCATATATAAGCTGGTTGGGGTTTTGCCACTGCGCGATACACCCAGAAGAATGATATCTGCCTGCTCCAAGCCCTTTAGCGTAATGCCATCATCATGGGCGAGCGTATATTCGATTGCAGCAATACGATCAAAGTAAGTATCGGAGTCTTTACCCACACTTCGGGAGCGCTGCAACTTTGGCGCGGGAGCCATCTGAATGTCGTTCTGGACTTTTTGCACAATGCTTTCAAGCACATCGTAGCTGAAAGCCGGAGCCGCAAGCAGCATTTCCCGCACTTCTGGCACAACTATTGAGAAAAACACCAGAGGCTTAACACCATTTCGGCGATAGGAAGCTTCAATTTCTTTGACAACATCCAATCCTTTGTCTGGAGTTTCCACAAAAGGAAAGGTTTTTTCATTAGGAATGAATGAAAATTGACCTAGAACAACATGGGCTAATGTCTCACATGTTATCGCCGTACCATCAGAAACATAGAATACATCACGACTTTGGGTATTTGTTTGCATTTTTGTTTAATATTTCAAAATCTTTTGAGTAGGATGGTCAACATAATATTAATAAATCAGTTTGGCTTTCAGTTAGGTTCCCCACAGCTTTGAAAATTCGTTGAGTTTTTTTTAGCGAGAACGTAATCGATTGCCTTTGATTTCAACCTGAACAAGTAAATGGTCGAAAATTGTTCAGAAAAAGTCGCTCTTAGTGAATTATAGATTGCAGTAGCTTATTACTCTGGTTACACAATTTATAACAACACCCTGTGTGATTTTAACTGACAATAACGAGTAAGCATTTGTTTAGATTGACTTAAGTCCCCCTACAAAAGCTGCAATGTTTCTGGAGAAAGACATGCAAAAGAACACCCTCTGGTTCAATGGCCTATCCATGAATGATGTCGACAAAGTCGGCGGTAAGAACGCTTCGCTTGGTGAAATGGTTTCTAACCTAGCTAACGTTGGCGTTTCTGTTCCAAATGGTTTTGCGACAACCTCATACGCGTTCAATAAATTCCTTGATCATGAAGGTTTGGACGATCGTATTCACCAACTACTCGATGAACTGGATGTTGAAGATGTGGAAGCTCTGCGTAAGACAGGCGCAACCATCCGTCAATGGGTTTTAGATGCCCCTTTCCCAGCAGATCTTGAACAAGATATCCGTGAGAACTATCAAGAACTGGTTGAAGGTAACCCTGAACTTTCAGTTGCAGTTCGCTCTTCTGCAACAGCGGAAGACTTACCTGATGCATCTTTTGCTGGTCAGCAAGAGACCTTCCTGAACGTCAAAGGTATTGACGCTGTAATGGAAGCGACCAAGCACGTTTACGCTTCTCTATTTAACGACCGCGCTATCTCTTACCGTGTACACCAGGGTTTTGACCACCGTGGTATCTCACTGTCAGCAGGTATCCAGCGCATGGTGCGTTCTGACAAAGCTTCTTCAGGCGTCATGTTTACTCTGGACACAGAATCAGGCTTCGACCAAGTGGTATTCATCACTTCGTCTTGGGGTCTGGGTGAAATGGTGGTTCAGGGTGCAGTTAACCCGGATGAGTTTTACGTTCACAAGCCAATGTTGGAAGCAGATGCTCACCCAATCGTGAAGAAAACATTCGGTTCTAAACAGATCAAAATGATCTACTCAAACAGCCAAGAGATCGGCAAACAAGTAGACATCATTGATACGTCAGATGAAGAGCGCAACACTTTCTCTCTAAACGACGAAGAAATTAAAGAGCTTGCAAAACAAGCGATGATCATCGAGAAGCACTACCAGCGTCCAATGGACATCGAGTGGGCTAAAGACGGCATCGACGGTAAGCTTTACATCGTTCAGGCTCGCCCAGAGACCGTATGTTCTCAAAGCGAAAAGAACGTTATCGAGCGTTACGAGCTAAACAACAAAGCAGACGTTTTAGTTGAAGGTCGTGCAATCGGTCAACGTATCGGTAAAGGTGCGGTACGTTTAGTCGATTCACTAGACCAAATGTCACTGGTTCAAGACGGCGACGTACTAGTCACTGACATGACTGACCCAGATTGGGAGCCCGTCATGAAGAAAGCGTCAGCTATCGTAACCAACCGTGGCGGCCGTACTTGTCACGCAGCGATCATCGCTCGTGAACTTGGTATCCCGGCTATCGTTGGTTGTGGTGATGCAACCAGCAAACTGACTGACGGTATCGAAGTGACAGTATCTTGTGCAGAAGGTGAAACAGGTTACGTTTACCAAGGCGATCTTGATTTTGAAGTGAAACGTTCTTCAGTAGACGAGCTACCTCTTCTACCGACTAAAGTAATGATGAACGTGGGTAACCCGGATCGTGCATTCGACTTCGCTCAGATTCCAAACGAAGGGGTTGGTCTTGCGCGTCTTGAATTCATCATCAACAAGATGATCGGTATTCACCCGAAAGCGCTACTGAACTTTGATGCTCAAAGCGATGAGCTAAAAGCAGAAATCACGCAGCGCATCCGTGGTTACAAAGATCCTATCGATTTCTACGTAAGCAAGCTGACAGAAGGCATCGCGACTATCGCTTCTGCATTCTGGCCAAAACGCGTTATCGTTCGTATGTCTGACTTTAAGTCGAACGAATACAGCAACCTGGTTGGTGGTAAATCTTATGAGCCGCATGAAGAAAACCCAATGCTGGGCTTCCGTGGTGCATCTCGTTACATTTCACCAGTGTTTGAAGACTGTTTCGAACTAGAAACTCAGGCAATCAAGCGCGTTCGTAACGAAATGGGCTTGAAGAACATCGAGATCATGATCCCGTTCGTTCGTACTCCAAGCGAAGCAGCGTCGGTTATCGACCTGTTGGCTAAGTTCGACCTACGCCGTGGTGACCAGGGTCTGAAAGTTATCATGATGTGTGAACTGCCTTCAAACGCAGTACTGGCAGATGAGTTCTTGAAGTACTTCGACGGCTTCTCTATCGGTTCAAACGACATGACTCAGCTAACACTTGGTCTGGACCGTGACTCTGGCGACGTGGCTCACCTATTTGATGAGCGTAACGCTGCGGTTAAAGTCATGCTGAAAATGGCTATCGACGCCGCAACAAAAGCAGGCAAATACGTCGGTATTTGTGGCCAAGGCCCTTCTGACCATGAAGATTTAGCGGAATGGTTGATGGAGCAAGGCATCAGCTCGGTATCACTTAACCCAGATACGGTTATCGATACTTGGTTGCAGCTAGGTAAAGTTAGCAAGTAATTCGCGTTAGAATTCTCTAACCTAAAGCCCTCAAACTTCGGTTTGGGGGCTTTTTGCATTCTGTAGCAAGACTTTATGTCAATATTGCGTGAGTTCGTGACACTTTTCTCAACCTAGCGTCATGCGTAATTTTCCCTGCGCGAATTTTCACCTAGAATGAAAAGAAATCCATTTCGCAAGAGATTGAAGTCGATGAAAAAACCGATCGTTATCTTAACAACGCTAATGTTACTTTCCTCTCCGGCCCATGCAGACTGGGATAAAATTTCCGAAAAAATGTCTGAGCTGGGTGATGCGGTTGCGGAAGGCGCGCAAGAGGCATGGGACAGTACTAAAACGTTTTCCAAACAAGCTTGGCAAGATTTCATGAACTGGTCAGAAGAAGCGATGAACACGGCTGGTGAATGGACGGATGCGAGCATTGAAAAAAGTAAAGAATGGATTGATATCGCGGATAAAAAGATTGATGAGCTGATGGATGGCGATACACCGGAAGAAGCCCGACAAGCGGTCGATTTGATGGCTGACAGCACCATGTTCAAACTCTTCAATGAAAAACCGGAAGCGAAGGCACTCTACGATCAAGCATATGGCTACGCGGTATTTGACTCTCGCAAATTGTCTCTAATGTTCCATACCAACTCAGGCTCTGGCGTTGCGGTAAATAAAGAGACAGAAAAACGCACTTACATGAACATGTTCGGAATGGGCTTGGCACTTGGCGCTGGCGGCAAGTTTTATCAACAAGTGGTTCTGTTTGAAAACCAAAAAGATTTCGACACTTTCGTTAGTGAAGGCTGGGAAGCGTCCAGTGAAGCAACGGCTCTTGCAGGCGATGAGGGTGAAGAACTCAGCACGCACTTTAGCAGTGGTGTTGCGGTATACCAGTTGAACTCAAAAGGCCTGTTAGTCGATGCCAATGTGTCTGGTTCTAAATACTGGGTCAACAAGGAGTTAACCAATTCTCAATAAGCGAGCGACGCGGGAACCAATAGAAACAAAGGGGAGAATCAACCAAGCAAAAGGTGACGCCCCCCTTTCTCGATGCATCGATTTTGGTTATGCTTGCATGAAATCACATCAACTCAACTTCACATGTCTGACAGTCACTTTAATACGCTCCTCGCAGAGGCCATCTCTGCCTTAAATACGCCCAATTTCACGCCGAAATTGATGCGGGTGATCAGCGCTTTATTCGATTTTGATTGCGCGGTGATACTGGGATATCGTGAAAACAAACACCCTATTTATCTTTATGATTCGATTCAAAATGAGCGTGACTTGCTCTTTCAACGCTATCTCACCAATTCGTTTCAAAATGATCCCTTTTTCCAGAAGCTAAACGACAGCAAACAACAAGGGATTTTTACGCTAAAAGACGTGGTGTGTAAGGGAGTGGATTACCAAGCCTATTGCGACCAATTTTATCGCCAGACTGGCTGGAAAGATGAACTCAGTATGCTGGTCCAAGTCGAAGCTCATTCCTGGGTAATGTTCTATTTCGGCTACCTGGAAGAAGGCAAACGCTTCTCAAAGCAGCAAATAAACCGATTACAAGCTTACTTTTCGATACTTCAATCGCTGTGCCAACAACACTGGAAACAAACTGAGTTTTCAATGTCTGAGCCCGTTTTTAATCCCGAGACATTTTCAGGCAATCTGCGAGAAGTTATAGAACACGCTTTGACAACATTTGGCACCGATACGTTAACCCGACGAGAGCAGGAAGTCGCCCAGCTGCTCGTACAAGGGTTTGATAGTAAAGAAATTGCGACTCGACTGGAACTGGTGCAAGGCACGGTCAAAAATCATCGCAAACGGATTTACTCGCAGTTGAAAGTCACTTCACTTGGCGAGCTATTTCAGCTGTTTTTAAATCATCTGATTACCCGCGTGAGATAACAAACTGTCCCCTTAGGGATATGTCGATCAACACTGTCGAGCTTTAGTCTGAATGAAACCATAACTCAGGCGGACAAGACAATGACATTGATTGAAGATTTACAAGCGCGAGGTTTGATCGCGCAGGTCAGCGATTTAGAACAAATTCAAACACTTTTATCGGAGCCACAAACCGTATACTGCGGTTTCGATCCAACCGCTGGCAGCCTGCATATCGGGCATCTGGTACCGCTAATTATGCTCAAGCGCTTTCAAGATGCAGGACATCAAGCCATTGCTCTGATTGGCGGTGCAACAGGTATGATTGGCGACCCAAGTTTTAAAGCCACCGAGCGTAACCTTAACTCGCAAGAAACGGTGACTGGTTGGGTGAATGATCTGTCCAAACAAATCCACCAACTGATGAATCCTCAACTGGCGACGCCAATGCTTTTGGTTAACAATGCAAACTGGATGCAGCAGATTAATGTGATCGATTTTTTCCGCGATGTCGGTAAGCACTTTTCTATCAACACTATGATCAATCGCGAATCGGTGAAACAACGCCTGCAGCGACCAGATCAAGGGATCTCCTTTACCGAATTTAGCTACGCGCTTTTACAGTCCTACGATTTTGCACAACTAAACCGTCGGTACGGCTGTCGATTACAGATAGGCGGGAATGATCAATGGGGTAACATTGTCAGCGGGATAGACTTAACACGCCGTCAAAATGGCGAGCAGGTATTTGGCTTAACATTACCGCTTATCACCAAATCCGATGGCACCAAATTTGGTAAAACGGAAGGCGGCGCAGTTTGGCTGGATCCAACCAAAACCTCACCTTACGCGTTTTACCAATTCTGGCTGGCAGTAGAAGATGCGGATGTTTACCACTTCTTGCGTTACTACACGTTCTTAAGCTGTGAAGAAATTACCGCAATCGAAACACAAGATACTTCAAGCAAAGGAAAGCCACAGGCACAGCGTATTCTTGCCGAGGAAATGACACGTTTTGTTCATGGCGCGGCTGGCTTAGCAAGTGCCGAGCGTATTACTCAGGCACTGTTTAGCGGTGATGTGCAACAACTGAGTTTAAGTGAACTAAAACAGCTTGAGTTGGATGGTTTACCAAGCATAAAAAGTCATCAACAAGACTTGGTGGAACTGCTTATTGAGTCAGGTCTGGCAAGCTCGAAACGTATTGCCAGAGAGTTGATAGGTAACAATGCCATCAGTATTAACGGCGAAAAAGTCGCCAGTAAAGCGCCAATTTTGAGCTTCCCACTGTTTGACCAATACTGGCTACTTCAGCGCGGAAAAAAACATTTCTGCTTGGTGACACGAGCTGTTTAGCTGATAAAAACCCCCTCGTCACATCAATGATGAGGGGTGTTCAGAGTCCTTAACTACGATATTTCAAGTGAGCGCAATCGCGCTTGTTATCGTTATTGATTTCTGATTCGTTGTTACTGATCCCAGTTACGCCCCAAATGTATAGCAGCGAGTAGTTATTTTTAGGCTTGTTCACTTGCCCCTGCAAGTCTTGCATGGTTGGCTCATGGTCGAACTAAGAACTCGCTATCTAACGATCTTCTAAAAGAAAGTCCCCTAACTATTCATCAAATATTGCTACGACTAACACCCTCACCCAGATATATACCCAAATAACCACGCATCTTGAGGTCATTTGGGTATATAATAGTTTCCCTGAAATATTTTGTTACGTTACTTAGGTAACACTTGAGAATAAACATGAACAACAGCAGATGGTTCGGCTTATTGGGCGGCGTGCTCTTTTTAATCAGCACAATGCTGCTTTTTGGGTCCTCGGTCCATGGTGCTTGGTACAACTTTCCTGCGGAAGCGGTCAACGGTATTGCGTTTACCTTTGCTTTTGGCATCGGGCTTAACCGTACTCTCTCTTATATCACAGCCCTAATTACACTCGCCGCTCTGTTCTACATCGGTTACGTGGTTGGTTATCGACTACATCAGAAACTTAAATAACCCCCCTCCACTTCTGGGTCACCTGATTCAAGAAATCAATGCCTTGGCTTACACACAAACAATGAACTTAAATCTACGGTTAAATTCATAATCTCGACGTGCTAGTATTTGCGGCTTTTTGAAGTCTCTCACACTTTTCATCGACTGGATGTGAGGGGAAATACACGGCTTCCGAGCCCAAAAAAGCGAAGTGCTTATGTCAAATATGACGAATACCGCCTCCCACGCTCCTGTTCAGGAAGCAGACTATGCCGCGATCCACCCTCCTTCCCTAGTTAAGCGACTCGAACTCACTAATCCAGTATTTTGGTTAAGTGGTAGCTTTCTCACTCTGTTCGTTCTGCTCGCTCTGACGAATACTGACTCTCTAACCGCAATGGTGAACAGTGGCTTTGGCTTTGCCACAAAATATTTCGGAGCTTACTGGCAAGTATTGCTTCTTCTCAATTTCTTAATTGGTTTGGCTCTCGCTTTTGGACGTACTGGTGATGTACGTTTAGGAAGTGTAGCGGAACCAGAAATCGATAATTTCAAATGGCTATCGATTGTACTCTGCACCCTACTCGCTGGTGGCGGCGTTTTTTGGGCAGCGGCTGAGCCTATCGCCCATTTCGTTACTGCTCCACCACTCTATGGTGATGCCTCTCCCAAAAGTGCCGCAATCAATGCGTTATCTCAGTCCTTTATGCACTGGGGCTTCTTAGCCTGGGCGATCCTTGGTGGCCTTTCCTCTATTGTGTTAATGCACCTCCATTACGACAAGGGTCTGCCATTAAAACCACGTACGCTGCTTTACCCTGTTTTAGGGGATAAAGCCATCAATGGCTGGATAGGTAACGTAGCTGACGCATGTAGCATCATCGCCGCTGCAGCAGGAACAATCGGTCCAATTGGCTTTCTGGGCTTACAAATCAGCTACGCGCTTAACGCATTATTCGGTCTACCGGATACCTTTGTGATTCAAAGTATGGTCATTATTGCTGCGATTTTGATGTACACCCTTTCCGCATTGAGTGGGGTAAGTAAAGGTATTCAAATCATCAGTCGCTACAACATCATTCTCTCCATCCTGTTAGTTAGCTATCTTCTGTTTGTGGGTCCGACTTCGTTTATTGTTGATGGTTATATTCAAGGCATGGGCCGTTTGGTAGACAACTTCTTCCCAATGGCTCTTTATCGTGGTGATACAGACTGGCTAAGCTGGTGGACCGTATTTTTCTGGGGCTGGTTTATTGGTTATGGTCCAATGATGGCAATTTTTATCGCTCGTATCTCTCGTGGCCGTTCGATTCGTCAGTTGATCATGGCAATTAGTATCGCTGCACCGCTGATCACATGCTTTTGGTTCAGTATTGTTGGTGGTAGTGGGTTAGCATTTGAACTAGAAAACCCAGGCTTGATTTCAGGCGCGTTTGAAGGCTTTAACCTTCCGGCGGTTTTACTAGCCATTACCTCACAGGTGCCATACCCAATGGTCATTTCAGTGCTTTTCTTGGTGTTGACTACGACCTTCATTGTGACCACCGGTGACTCGATGACCTATACCATCAGCGTTGTAATGACAGGGTCAACAGAACCTAATGCGATGATCCGTTCATTTTGGGGATTGATTATGGGCCTAGTGGCGATTGTTCTGATCTCGATGGGGTCGGGCGGTATCTCTGCGTTACAATCCTTTATTGTAATTACTGCAGTGCCTGTGTCTTTCATTCTGTTACCAAGCATCTGGAAAGCTCCAAGCATTGCAAAACAAATGGCGAAAGAGCAAGGTTTAGTTTAATCGCTTAAGTTATGATTCCCGGTAATCATCTAAAAGTTATCGGGAATCTCTTATTCACTCTACACTGTCGATGCAAATTCTCACCGCATCCGGGCGCCAATATTCCAGCTCACAATCCATCAACTCACCATGTTGGTTATAGTTCACCCGACAGATCTTAAGAACGGGTTGTCCCTCAGCCAGATTCAGAGATTTAGCAACATGAGCAGGCGCAGAGGTTGGAATCACATCAAATCGGGAGCGTTTTGTTTCAAACCCATAGTTCTTCCTATATATGCCTGTCAGTGACATGGTCAGGTTTTCCGCTAAGATCCCTTCAAATAACGACGATTTCAGAACGTTTTCGACAAACAGTACTGCACGGCCATCAATATGGCGTAATCGTTCAATAATATAAATTGGCGTGATCTGCTCAACTTCTAATACCCTGGCATACTCACCAGACGCCATTTCACTGCGCACATTGATTAACTTGGTTTCCGCGATACGGTCCTGTTCGCGAATCATTTGATGAAAGTGAGAGCGGGATAAGGGGTTATAGCAGACTCTTGGTGGAGAAACATACCAACCTCGTCTCTCCTCACGATAAATGATTCCCTCCGTTTCTAACGAAACTAAAGCGTCCTTAATGGTGATTCTGGTCGTCGAAAAAAGCTCACTCAACTCTCGTTCCGACGGTAACTTTTGCCCTTGTACGATAACGCCTGAATGAATTTGTTCACGAAGCGTCGCTCTGATTTTTCCCAGTTGCGTCCCTGACTGCTTTCCCGAGTAAGCAGTGCCCAAAGTGTTCATTTCTGATCTAGTCCATAGTTATTTGATGAACACGATAGGTCAGTTGGATAACAGAAATATGACAGCTAACGAGTGGTTAACCTGCATTCAGGTGAAATATAACTGCCACAGAAAATCAGCATAACTGTCAAATCTTCTGCGCCAAAACGTCACATTCCATCCATAGGATAACAATCGAACTTACTGACCTAGTCCAGAAGGATAGAGACAATGAAAACTTTGCTTAGCCGTTCCGCTGTAACATCAGCCACTCTGATTGCAGCAACACTATCTACCTCTGCGTTTTCCGCGACACAAGAAACAAACGCAAACCTAGACACATTAGTAAAAGCGGCTCAACAAGAAGGTGCCGTATACAGTGTGGGTATGCCTGGCAGTTGGGCAAACTGGAAAGACACATGGACGGACTTGCAATCAAACTACGGTTTGAAGCATCAGGACACGGACATGAGCTCCGCTCAGGAGATCGCAAAATTCGAAGCTGAAAAGAAAAATGCGACCGCTGATATTGGTGATGTAGGTTTTGCCTTTGCACGAGTAGCCGTTAAAAAAGGTGTAACACAGCCATACAAACCAACGACTTGGAGTGATATTCCTGATTGGGCGAAAGACAAAGATGGTCACTGGGCATTGGCTTATACTGGTACTATCTCTTTCATCTCAAACAATAACCTAGTGAAAAACGCACCCAAAACCTGGGATGATCTGCTAAAAGGCGACTACAAAGTAACCGTTGGTGATGTAGGTGTGGCGGCACAAGCTAACAATGCAGTACTTGCGGCAGCCTTTGCGCATGGTGGTGACGAGTCAAACTTAACACCAGCTATCGAGTATTTTGCAAAATTAGCCAAACAAGGTCGTTTGTCATTTACGGATCCTAGCATCGCAAACCTTGAAAAAGGTGAAGTCGAAGTGGCTATCCTGTGGGATTTCAACGCACTGAACTACCGTGATCAGATTGACCGCGAGCAATTTAGTGTCAACATTCCTCAAGACGGCTCTGTGATTTCAGGCTACACAACCATCATCAACAAATACGCGAAAAACCCGAACGCAGCAAAGCTAGCTCGTGAATACATCTTCAGTGACCAAGGCCAGATCAACCTTGCAGAAGGTTATGCACGTCCGATTCGCAGCAACATCACTCTACCAAAGTCCATTCAGGACAAGTTGATCTCGAACGACCAGTACACAAATGCTAAACCGGTTACGGACTTCTCTGCATGGGAAAAATCGGCACGTAAGCTACCGCGCCAATGGCAAGAGAACGTACTGATTCATCAGCAGTAATATTAAGCAACACCCTCTCCTAAGAAGTAACGAGAAAATATCATGAGCAATAAGGTTATCCTTGTTGTTCTAGATGGACTGAACTATCAGGTAGCCCGTGATTGTATGGGCTACCTAAACGGTCTGTTAGAACAACAACGTGCAACACTGTATCCGGTTCAATGTGAACTGCCTTCGATGTCCCGCCCGCTTTATGAGTGCATCCTAACCGGTGTTCGTCCGGTTGATAGCGGCATCGTTAACAATAATATCGTTCGTTTGTCGAATCAGGATTCAATCTTCAGTCTGGCAAAATCTCAGGGAAAAGTGACCGCAGCAGCGGCATATCACTGGGTGAGCGAACTTTATAATCGCGCCCCTTATAACGCTGTGCGCGACCGCTTCACCAGTGATGAAACACTGAATATTCAACATGGCTGTTTTTATCACTGGGACCAGTACCCTGATGAGGCTCTGTTTCTGGATGCCGAACATTTACGCCGTGAGCATCAGCCGGATTTTTTGTTGATTCACCCGATGAACATTGATGATACAGGCCATAAATTCGGCTTAGATTCTCGTCAATACCGCAATTGTGCGCGTGGCGCAGACATCATTCTTTCCAACTACATCGATCAGTGGCTTGCTGATGGTTACCAGATCATTGTGACCAGCGATCATGGCATGAACAACGATTTATCTCATGGCGGCATCTTACCAGAAGAAAGAGAAGTTCCACTGTTTGTGATTGGCGATATGTTCACCCACCAAGAATGCCACGTGAAACAAACTGAGATTTGTGGCTCGGTTTGCCAGCTTCTCAACCTTGATCACTCAAAGCCTTACACACAGGAATTGTTAGCACTATGAGCAGTTCTGCCATCTCATCAACAACCAGCAACGTAAGCGTGAAACAGCGTCGAATAAGTTGTTGGTTAAAAAGGAGTAAGCCTGCATTGTGGCTTGCCCCTTTCGCTCTGTTTTTCTACCTGTTTCAGCTTGCACCGATTGTTTGGGTGCTGATTAACAGCTTTATTTACGACGAAGAGTTCGCGTTCGACAACTATCTGGAAGTGTTTGATTCAACTTTCATGATGCAAGCCTTCGGCAACAGCTTGTGGCTCTCATTCTGGTCGAGTATTGCTGGTTTACTGGTTGCAACCGTACTGGTTTCTTCGTTACGTCGTGTCGATTCAAAAATCCGCGACGGTGTGATTGCCTTCACCAACATGAGCAGCAACTTTTCTGGCGTGCCTCTGGCATTCGCGTTCATCATCATTTTAGGCACTAACGGTGCGGTCACTTTATTGCTCAAGCAATACGGTTTGCTCGGCGATTTTGACCTTTATGGCAAATGGGGATTGATGGCAATTTACATCTACTTCCAGATCCCGTTGGCAGTACTGTTGCTCTACCCGGCATTCGATGCCTTAAGTGACGATTGGCAAGCGGCAGCCGCACTACTTGGCGCAAAGACATCACAATACTGGATACGCATCGCCTTACCCGTGCTTTCTCCTGCTCTGTTGGGCACGTTTATCATCCTGATCGCAAATGCCATTGGCGCTTATGCCAGTGTGTATGCGTTAACTTCCGGTAACTACAACCTCATTACTATTCGCATTGCGAGCTTAGTCTCGGGCGATTTGTTCCTTGAGCCCAATCTCGCCGCCGCAATCTCGGTTATTTTGATGGCGATGCTGGCCTTTATCACTGTGATTAACCAATGGCTGATTACTAAGAGCTACGCAGGTAAACAAGCTAATGCAAAACGTTAATACTCGCTTCCACAAAACGGTGGTGTACTCCATTGTCGGTATTATGTTGGTCCCAATCATTGCGACCTTCGTTTATTCGCTCTCCTCCCGCTGGGGAGCGACCATTCTACCGGACGGATTTACGCTGGACTGGTACATCAAACTGTTGACTGACCCGCGCTTCCTGCAAGCATTTGGTCGTTCTCTGTTTATTTGTATTTCTGCTCTGGCATTGAGCGTTGTTCTGATTCTGCCTGCGATTTTTGTGGTGTTTTACTACTTCCCAAAACTCGACAAGCTGATGAACATTCTAATCTTGCTTCCGTTTGCTGTACCGCCAGTGGTGTCATCAGTTGGCCTATTACAACTTTATGCCAATAGCGATATTTCCTTAATTGGCACGCCATGGATTTTGATCGGCACTTACTTCACAATCGCTTTGCCTTTCATGTACCGTGCAATTTCAAACAGCTTTGAGGCGATCAATTTGCATGACTTGATGGACGCAGCGCATTTACTTGGCGCAAGCACAAACAAAGCGTTTTTGCTGATCATTTTGCCAAACTTGAAGAAAGGCTTAATGGCGTCGCTGTTTCTCTCTTTCTCCTTTCTGCTCGGTGAGTTTGTGTTTGCCAATATTCTTGTTGGCACACGCTATGAAACCCTGCAAATCTATTTGTACAACATGCGTCAGACAAGCGGACACTTTACGTCTGCGCTGGTCATGACCTATTTCCTGTTTATTTTCTTACTGACTTGGCTGGCAAGTCGTTTCAGTCGAGGCGCTAAATCATGAGCTACGTAACCGCAAAAAACCTGACCAAACGTTTTGGTGACAATACGGTCTTTGAAGGTATCCAATTCGGCATTGAACAGGGCGAGTTTATTACTCTGCTTGGACCAAGTGGATGTGGTAAATCCACTCTTCTTCGCAGCCTGGCGGGGCTTAACCCTGTTGATGGTGGTACCATTTCGGTTAACGGAGAGGACATCACCCACCAAGTACCGCAGGAGCGTGGCATTGGCATGGTGTTTCAGTCTTATGCTCTGTTTCCCAATATGACGGTGGAAGGTAACATTGCGTTTGGCCTGAAAATGAAAAAACTAGTCGCTGACATCATACAGCGCGAAGTGGCGAAAGTGATTGAGCTGGTTGACCTGAAAGGTAAAGAAAAACAGTACCCGCATCAACTTTCAGGCGGGCAACGTCAGCGTGTCGCACTAGCACGCGCCTTGGTGGTGAAGCCGCGCATTTTGCTCCTCGACGAACCTTTGTCAGCTCTGGATGCCAAAATCCGTAAGCACCTTCGTCAACAAATTCGCGACATCCAGAAAGAAATGAACCTGACTACGATCTTCGTTACTCATGATCAGGAAGAAGCCATGATCATGTCTGATCGTATCTTTCTGATGAATAAAGGGGAAATCGTTCAGGCTGGCACGCCCGAAGAGATTTACACGCAACCAGCCAACGAGTTTGTTGCCGGTTTTATGGGACACTACAACCTGGTGGAAGCCGACCACGCCAAACAGCTTTTTAATATCGATACGCAAAGCAAAGTGGCTATTCGCCCTGAATCGATTTATGTCAAAGAGCAAGGCCGTCAGTATGGTAACCACATTTCCGCACCACAAAGCGGTATTATCAAAAATCACCAGTTGCTGGGTAATGTGATTCGCTATCAGGTGGATGTTAACGAGTGCGAACTCACCGTTGATTTACTCAACCGTTCATCTGAGCGACTATTAGCAAATGGCAGCCAGTTAGAACTACTTTTTAATCTAAACGAAATTCAACCAGTGAGAGCTTAAGATGTCCAAACCTTTGTATGTTTTTGATATGGACGAAACCTTAATCAACGCAGACTGTGCAATGATTTGGAACGCATTTTTGGTCGAGAAGGGCATCGCGACAGAGCCCAACTTTATCGAAGAAGATCGACGCCTGATGAAGCTCT